>JBBAPJ010000111.1:0-6394 GCA_040400855.1 Rubrivivax sp. | reverse complement strand
CGAGCGCCTACAAGTCGATGGCCAAGATGAAGGCCATCAACCCGCGCGTGATGGAGCTGCGCGAGCGCTACAAGGACAAGCCCCAGCAGATGCAGCAGGAGATGATGCGCATCTACCGCGAGGAGAAGGTCAACCCGCTGGGCGGGTGCCTGCCCATCCTCGTGCAGATGCCCTTCTTCATCGCGCTGTACTGGGTGCTGCTGTCCAGCGTGGAGATGCGCCAGGCCCCCTGGATCGGCTGGATCACCGATCTCGCGGCCAAGGACCCCTGGTACATCCTGCCGCTGCTGATGACGGGCTCCACCATGCTGCAGACGTGGCTCAACCCCACGCCGCCCGACCCCGTGCAGGCCAAGCTCATGTGGATCATGCCGCTGGCCTTCTCCTTTATGTTCTTCTTCTTCCCGGCGGGCCTCGTGCTCTACTGGCTGACGAACAACATCCTGTCGATTGCGCAGCAGTGGTTCATCAACAAGCGGCTGGGGGTGCTGGGCAAGTAGCCGGCGCGGCCCGCGCGGATCGACGCCGCGGGCCGGGGCGTGAGATGCGTCACAGCTCGAGGCCTTCGTCACGGGCGCGCGCCCTTGCGGGCTGGCGCACCGAGGCGCACGATGCATGCATGCGGGTCGACCCGGCCTCAACAGGCCGGCTCAGGAGCCTCCCGCCTCGGTCAACGACACACCGGGGCCCTCTCCACCCGCGCCACACACCCCCTTCGCCCCGCCTCGCGCGGGGCGCTTTGCGTGGGCCCCACCTTCCCGCGGCCAGCCGCACATGAGTGAGCACACGCTTGCCTCGCGAGACGCGCCCATCGTGGCGATCGCCACCGCGCCCGGGCGTGGAGCAGTGGGGATCGTGCGCGCCTCCGGGGCCGACCTGCGCCCCTTGATCGCGGCGGTGTGCGGCCGCGCCCTCGCGCCGCGCCAGGCCACGCTGCTGCCCTTCCTCGATGCGCACGGCCAGGCCCTCGACCAGGGCCTGGCGATCCACTTTCCTGCGCCGCACTCCTACACCGGCGAGGACGTGCTGGAGCTGCAGGCGCACGGCGGGCCGGTGCTGCTGCAGCTGCTGCTCGCGCGCTGCCTGCAGGCGCTGCCCGGCGCGCGCCTGGCACGCCCGGGCGAGTTCACCGAGCGGGCCTTTCTCAACGACAAGCTCGACCTCACGCAGGCCGAGGCCGTGGCCGACCTCATCGAGGCCAGCACCGAGGCCGCCGCGCGCTCGGCCGGGCGGGCCCTGGCCGGAGACTTCTCGCGCCGCGTCGACGCGCTCGTGCGCCCGCTCGTGACGCTGCGCACGCTGGTGGAGGCCACGCTCGACTTTCCCGAGGAGGAGATCGAGTTCCTGGAGCGCGCCGACGCGCGCGGGCAGCTGCGCGCGATTGTCGAGGCCCTGCGCGCCGTGCTCGACGGCGCGCGCCAGGGCGCGCTGCTGCGCGAAGGCCTGCGCGTGGTGATTGCCGGGCAGCCCAACGTGGGCAAGAGCTCGCTGCTCAACGCACTCGCGGGCGCCGAGCTTGCCATCGTCACCCCGATCCCCGGCACCACGCGCGACCGCGTGAGCGAATCCATCCAGGTCGAGGGCGTGCCGCTGCACGTCACCGACACGGCAGGGCTGCGCCCCGACGAGCAGGCCGCAGACGAGGTCGAGCGCATCGGCATCGGGCGCAGCTGGGGCGCGATCGAAGGGGCGGATGTGGTGCTGTTCCTGCACGACCTCACGCGTGCCGGGCGTGAGGCGGCCTACGACGCCGCCGAGCAAGAGATCGCGGCGCGGCTGCCCGCCGGGGTGGCGGTGATTGATGTGTGGAACAAGGCGGATGTGGGTGAAGCCGCCCCCGCGCAGGGTGCGCGCATCGTCGATGCGGCCTCGGGCACGGCGCGCCGCGCGGTGCGCCTGTCGGCCCGTACCGGCGAAGGCCTGGACGCCCTGCGACACGCGCTGCTGGAGCAGGCCGGCTGGCACGCCGCGCCAGAGGGCGTGGCCCTCGCGCGGGCGCGCCACGTGCAGGCCTTGCAGTCAGCCGGCCAGCACCTGCAGGCGGCGGCCACGCATCTGGATGCGCCGCAACCCGCGCTGGACCTCCTGGCCGAGGAGCTGCGCCTGGCGCACCGGGCGCTGGGCGAGATCACGGGCGAGTTCACGAGCGAGGACCTGCTGGGGGAGATCTTCGGGAAGTTCTGCATCGGCAAATAGGCCCCCGCCAGCCTCGCGCGCCTACACCCAGCGGCTCACCCGAACCGCTCCCGACGAGCCTGCGCCCACGATCCACGTCCAGCCCGCGGTCAATGCCGCCCGGAGCCCTGCGCGCGGGGCCTCGCCCTGGCGCGCGCGCGCATCGTCGCGGTGCACGAGCTCATCTTCCTGGCACGCGGCCAGCAGCGCGCGCAGCTGCGCCAGCGTAGCCCGCGCGGGCGCATCGGTGCCGGGCGCCAGCGCATCGATCTGCACCAGCTGCGCCGCGTAATGGGTGTCGACGAAGGTCTCCACCGCCTCGATCGTGGCGTACACCGTGCGCGGGCCGAAGCAGGCTGGCAGCGCCCCGGTGAGCCAGCCCGCCACGCGCCACAGCGGCAGCAGCCGGCTGCGGCCCGGCGGCGGCACCACGGCCTCGATGAGCGCCAGGTGCCGCGACTCGGTCTCGAGGTGATGCTGCGCGAAGGCGCGCAGCGTGGCGTCTCGTGCCACCGCGAGCACCCCCCGGTAGATCATCACCGCGCCCGCCTCGCCGGCGTGGTCGGTGCGCAGCTCGCGCCGGAGCGCGGCGGGCCAGCCGGCCCAGGCCTGGGCATCCATCGCTTCAGCCACCCTTGTCCAGGACCCTGTCGGCCACCGCCCAGTGGTCGGCATGCAGCCACGTGCGCACGAAGTGCCCGCGCTCCACGTCGCGGTGCGCAGCCCAGCCGCTGGCCTGGCGCGAGGCGACGGCCTGCGCCTTGATGCCGCGCAGCACCTGAGGCGCGCAGCCGAGCAGGGGCTGCAGGAAGGCGCGCGCGTCTTCGCCATCCGGGCCGTCACGCACCACGCCGTCGGCCAGGCCCCAGGCCAGGGCCTGCTCGGCGCCCACGAGCTCGGCGCGGGCCATCATGCGCACGGCGCGCGAGGGGCCGACGAGCCGGAAGAGATCGGGCCCGCCCCCCCAGGCAGAGGTGAGGGCCAGGCGCGCCTGGATGAACCCGATGCGCGCGTGCGGGGCCAGCAGCCGCATGTCGCAGGCCAGCGCGAGCTCGGCGCCGCCCCCGAGCGCGTCCCCGTTGAGCAGCGCCACCACCGGCACCGGGCACAGCCGGATCGCCTCGAGCGCGTCGCCGGCCTCCTGAACCATGGCCTGCACCGACGCTTCGTCGCGCACGCGGGCGAGCTCGCGCAGGTCGCCACCGGCGGCGAAGTAGCGCTCGCCCGCGCCAGTGACCACGAGGCAGCGCAGCCCGGGGCGTGCACCGAGTTCGCGCACGGCCGCGCCCAGGGCCGCGAGCAGGGGCCGCGCCAGCGCGTTGTGCTTGTCGGGCCTGTCGATCGTGAGCCAGCACGCGCCGTCGGCGCGCGCGTCGATGCGCAGCCAGGGGTGCGGGTGGTCGGGAAGCAGCTTCGCCATGGCTGCGATGCTAGACGCCTTCGGCCCCCGCGGGCAGGGCATGATCGGCGCCGTGAGCGGCTCGACCCATCCCTGGCAGGCATTGACGGCGATGCTGCTCGTGCAGGTGCTGGTGGCCGTGGCCAGCGCGGCCGCACCGGTGCTCGCCCCGGCGGTGGCGCCCGAGCTCGGGTTCGCGCCGGAGCGCATCGGCCTGTATGCCGCGGTGAGCTACCTGTGCGCGGCCTTCACGGGGCTGCATGCGGGAGAGGGCGTGGCGCGGCTGGGTGCCGTGCGGCTGAACCAGATCGCGCTGCTGGCCTGCGCAGGCGGTGCGCTCATCGCGGCGCTGGCGCCGGCTTGGGCGCTGCTCGTGGCGGCCGCCTGCATGGGCGCGGGCTACGGCCTCGTGAACCCGGCCGCGGCCGCGGTGCTCGCGCACCACGCGCCGTCGCGCGCGCAGGGCGTCTTCTTCTCGGTCAAGCAGACGGGCGTGCCCATCGGGGTGGGGCTGGCCGGCGTGCTGCTGCCGCTGGGGCTCGTGCTGCTGGGCTGGCGGGCCAGCGTGGTGGCGCTGGCGGCGCTGTGCGTGGCGATGCTGCTGGCCCTGGCTCCGCTCGTGCGCCGCCTCGAGCCACCGGCTCCGGCCCGGCCCGTGGCGCGCGAGGGTGTGCGCGCCCTGGTGGCGCGCGTGTGGGCAGCACCCGTGCTGCGCGCGATGTGCCTGGCCTCGATGGCCTACGCTGTCACGCAGCAGGTCTACGTGACCTTCCTCGTGTCGTGGCTGCACCTGGAGCGGGGCTGGAGCCTGGCCGGCGCCGCGGGCGTGCTCGCGGGCTCGCAGCTGCTGAGCGTGGCCGCGCGCATCGGCTTTGGTGCAGCGGGCGACCGCGCCGGCGATGCGGGCCGCGTGCTCACCTGGGTGGGGCTGGCCATGGCGATGGGGCTGCTCGCGCTGGCCGGGGTGGCGTGGGCCGGGGCCGGCGCGCCGCGCGCGGCCGCCGTCGCCGCAGCGCTGCTGTGCGCCGCCACGGCGATGGGCTGGAATGGCCTGTTCTTCGGCGCGCTCGTGCAGCGCGTGCCGCGCGCGGACCTCGCGCGCGTGTCCGGCGCCACGCAGTTCTTCACCTTTGCCGGCGGCATGCTCGGGCCGCTGGCCTTTGGCGAGGCGGTGCGAGCGGGCGTGGCCTGGGCGACCTGCTACGCAGCCTTTGCGCTCGTGCCGGCGGCTGCGGCGCTGTGGCTCGCGCGCGTGCTCAGTGCCCGGCGAAGTCCACCAGGGTGAAGATGGGCAGGCCCGACTCGCGCAGCCGCGCCGAGCCGCCGAGCTCGGGCAGGTCGACGATCGCCGCGCCCTCCACCACCGTGGCGCCCAGGCGCTCGAGCAGCCGGCGCCCGGCCATCATCGTGCCGCCGGTGGCGATGAGGTCGTCGATGAGCACCACGCGGTCACCGGGCTTGACGGCGTCGGTGTGCATCTCCACCGTGGCGCTGCCGTACTCGAGCTCGTAGGACTCCTGCACCGTCGTGTAGGGGAGCTTGCCCTTCTTGCGGATGGGCACGAAGCCCAGGTTGAGCTCGTAGGCCACGACCGAGCCGATGATGAAGCCGCGCGCGTCGAGCCCGGCGATCACGTCCGGGCGCGGGTCGAAGTAGCGGTGCACGAACTCGTCGATCAGCACCCGGAACACGCGCGGCGTGGACAGCAGCGGCGTGATGTCGCGAAACTGCACGCCCGGCTCGGGCCAGTCGGGCACGGTGCGGATGTGGGCGCGGATGACATCGGCCGCGGGCGTGGGCTTGGACATCACGGGGGCTCCTTTCAGCCTTCGAGCAGCTTGGCCTCGGCCAGCGACAGCGCCTCGGGCAGGCCCGACAGCACGAGCGTGTCGCCCGCGCCGAGCGCGAGCGCATCCGAGGGCTCCACCACCGAGCCCGAGGCCTGGCGCACCGACACCACCTGCACGCCCGTGGCGTGCAGCGCGAGCTGGCCCAGCAGCTGGCCCACGCTCGCGCCGGCCGAGGGCAGCGTCACGCTGAGCAGCCGCGCCTGCTCGAGCTCGTTGACGGTGTCGTCGTCGGCGCCGTGGAAGTAGCCCCGCAGCAGCCGGTAGCGTGCATCGCGCGCATCGCGCGTGAGACGGATCACGCGTGCCATGGGCACACCCACGAGGGCCAGGGCATGGCCGGCCAGCATGAGCGAGCCCTCGATGGCCTCGGGCACCACCTCGGTGGCGCCGGCCGCGCGCAGCCGGTCGATGTCGGTGTCGTCCACCGTGCGCACCACCACCGGCACCTTGGGCGCATGCTCGCGCACCAGGCCCAGGATCTTCAGCGCCGAGGGGGTGTCGTGGTAGCTCACGACCACCGCGCTGGCGCGCGCCAGGCCAGCGGCCATGAGGCTTTGCAGCCGCGCCGCGTCGCCGAAGACGACGCTCTGGCCAGCTGCTGCAGCCTGGCGCACGCGGTCGGGGTCGAGGTCCAGCGCCATGTAGGGGATGTGCTCCTTGTCCAGCAGCCGCGCCAGGCTCTGCCCGCTGCGGCCGTAGCCGCAGATGATCACGTGCGCCTCGTTGGCCATCGAACGCCTGGCAATCGAGGTCAGCGCCACCGACTGCAGCATCCAGTCGCTGGCCGACAGCCGGTTGACGATGCGGTCGCTGTACATCACGAGGAAGGGCGCGGCCAGCATCGACAGCACCATGCTCGCCAGCACCGGGCTCACCCACTCGGGCGCGATGAGCTGCCGCTCGGCGCCCAGCGTGAGCAGCACGAAGCCGAACTCGCCGGCCTGCGCCAGGTACAGGCCGGTGCGCAGCG
>JBBAPJ010000110.1:0-6462 GCA_040400855.1 Rubrivivax sp. | reverse complement strand
CGAAGAAGGCGTGCGCCTCCTCCACCGTCATGTCCAGCACCTCGGCGATGTTGCGTCCCTTCCAGACGATCTCCAGCGTCTCGCGGTTGAAGCGCCGTCCCTCGCAGGTGTCGCAGGGCACGTAGACATCGGGCAGGAAGTGCATCTCCACCTTCAGCACGCCGTCGCCCTGGCAGGCCTCGCAGCGGCCACCACCCGATGCCGCTGCCACGTTGAAGCTGAAGCGCCCGGCGCCGTAGCCGCGCTCGCGTGCGGCGGGCACCTCGGCATAGAGCTCGCGGATGGGCGTGAACAGGCCCGTGTAGGTGGCCGGGTTGCTGCGCGGCGTGCGGCCGATCGGGCTCTGGTCGACATTGATGACCTTGTCGAAGGCTTCGAGCCCCTCCAGGGCGTCGTGCGCCGCCGGTTCGGCGTGGCTGCCGTACAGGCGCGCGGCCACCGCGGCATGCAGCGTGTCGTTGACGAGCGTGCTCTTGCCCGAGCCCGACACGCCCGTCACGCAGGTGAACAGGCCCACCGGGATCTCCACGTCCACACCCTGCAGGTTGTGGCCGCGCGCGCCCAGGATGCGCAGCACGCGCGCGTCCAGCTGCGTGGCCAGGCGGCGGCGCTGGCGCGGCACCTCGATGCGCAGCCGACCCGCGAGGTAGGCGCCGGTGAGGGAGTCGGCCTGCTGCGCCAGCTCCTCGACCGTGCCCTGCCCGACCACCCGCCCGCCGTGCACGCCCGCGCCCGGCCCGATGTCCACGATGTGGTCGGCCGCGCGGATCAGGTCCTCGTCGTGCTCGACCACGAGCACCGAGTTGCCCAGGTCGCGCAGCCGCACGAGCGTGGCCAGCAGACGCTCGTTGTCGCGCTGGTGCAGCCCGATGCTGGGCTCGTCGAGCACGTACATCACGCCCGTGAGGCCCGAGCCGATCTGGCTGGCCAGGCGGATGCGCTGCGCCTCGCCGCCAGACAGCGTGTCGGCACTGCGCTCCAGGCTCAGGTAGGGCAGCCCGACATCCACGAGGAAGCGCAGCCGCGAGCGGATCTCGCGCACGATCTTCTCGGCGATCGTCGCCTTGGCGCCTTCGAGCTGCAGCGCGTCGAACCAGGCCAGGCACTCGGCCAGTGTCGCGCGCTCCAGCGCGTAGATGGGGCGCCCGGGCTGCGTCGGCTCGGCGGGCTCGATGAGCACATGGCGCGCCTCGCGCCGCAACCGCGTGCCCTCGCAGGCCGGGCAGGCCCGCGCGGCCTGGTAGCGCGCGAGCTCCTCGCGCACCACGGGCGAGTCCGTCTCGCGCCAGCGCCGCTCGAGGTTGGGCACGATGCCCTCGAAGGGGTGGCGCCGGCGCACGCTGCGGCGCTTGCCCGCCGCCGCCTCGGCCTCGTAGGTGAACTCGATCTCCTCGGTGCCCGAGCCCTGCAGCAGCACCTGCTGCAAGTGCGCATCGAGCGTCTCGAAGGGTTTGTCCAGGTCGAAGCGATAGTGCGCCGCCATGCCCTTGAGCAGCCCGAAGGTGTAGGGGTTGCGCCGGTCCCAGCCCTTGATCGCGCCGCTGGCCAGGCTGAGCGCGGGGAACGCCACCACGCGCTGCGGATCGAACACCGTCACCTGGCCCAGACCGTCGCAGGAGGGGCAGGCACCCAGCGGCGAGTTGAAGGAGAACAGGCGCGGCTCGAGCTCGGGCAGCGAGTAGCTGCAGTGCGGGCAGCCGAAGCGCCGGCTGAAGGCGTGCTCGACGGCCGGCGCGCCCGCGGGCGAGTCGGGCCCGGGCAGCTCGAGCGCCACCGCGCGCCCGTCGGCCAGGCGCAGCGCCGCCTCGAAGCTCTCGGCCAGGCGCTGCGCCGCGCCAGGCGCCACGCGCAGCCGGTCGATGACGATGTCGATGTCGTGCTTCTCGTTCTTGCGCAGCGCCGGCAGCGCGTCGGCCTCCACCACCGCGCCGTCGACGCGAAAGCGCACGAAGCCCTGCGCCTGCCACTGCGCGAACTGCTCGGCGAACTCGCCCTTGCGGTCGCGCACCACGGGGGCCAGCACCATCAGCCGCGTGCCCTCGGGCCGCGCCAGGCAGGCATCCACCATCTGGCTGACGCTTTGCGCGGCCAGCCGCACGCGGTGATCGGGGCAGTGGGGCGTGCCCGCGCGCGCGTACAGCAGCCGCAGGTAGTCGTGGATCTCGGTGATCGTGCCCACCGTGGAGCGCGGGTTGTGCGAGGTGGCCTTCTGCTCGATGCTGATGGCCGGCGACAGGCCCTCGATGACATCCACGTCGGGCTTGTCCATCAGCTGCAGGAACTGCCGCGCGTAGGCCGACAGGCTCTCCACGTAGCGGCGCTGGCCCTCGGCGTAGAGCGTGTCGAAGGCCAGGCTGGACTTGCCCGAGCCCGACAACCCCGTGATGACGACCAGGGCGTGCTTGGGGATGTCCAGGTCGACGTTTTTCAGGTTGTGCGTGCGCGCGCCGCGCACGCGCAGCAGGGCCGGCTCGGTGGAGGGGGCGCTTCGGGCCGGGTGCGACATCTGGGGGTCCGGGGTGCGGACGAGCCGGGGGTGGGAGGGCGCTGCAGGGCGCGAACAGGCGAACCGGCCATGATAGCGGCCGCGCCACGCGTGCGCCGGGGGCTCCCGGGCTGCGCTCAGCCCGGGTGCGAGTGCGCCAGCACCTGCAGGATCGCCTCGCCGTAGGCCTGCAGCTTCTTGGCCCCGACCCCGCCGATGGCCCCCAGCGCGGACAGCGTCTGCGGGCACTCGTGCGCCATCTGCACGAGCGTGGCGTCGTGGAAGATCACGTAGGCCGGCAGGCCGTGTTCGCGGGCGACCCCGGCGCGCCAGGCCTTGAGCGCGGCCAGCCGGGCCTGGCCGTGCGCGTCCAGCGTCGCGGCCGCGCAGGCCGTGGCGGCCGACGTGGGCCGGCCGGCACGTGAGCCGCGCGCGGCCTTGCGCGCCGGCGCGGGATCGGCCGGCACGCGCAGCAGCAGCCGCACCTGGCCGCGCAGCACCTCGCGCGCGCTGGGCTCCAGGGCGAGCGTGCCGTACTCGCCCGCGGCTCGCAGATGCCCCAGGGCGATGAGCTGGCGCAGCACGCCGCGCCACTGGCCCTCCGGCACATGCGCGCCGATGCCGAAGGTGGACAGGGCCTCGTGGCCGTGCTGGCGGGTCTTGTCGGTGGACTTGCCGCGCAGCACGTCGATCAGGTGGACAGCACCGAAGGCCAGGTCGCTGTGCTGCTGGAAGCGGTAGATGCACGACAGCGCCATGCGCGCGGCCTCGGTGGCGTCCCAGGTGGCCGGCGGCTGCAGGCAGTTGTCGCAGTTGCCGCAGCCCACCGGCGCGAGCCTTGCGCTGCTGCCGGACGGGCCGGCGTAGTCCTCGCCGAAGTAGCGCAGCAGCCGCACGCGCCGGCACTCGTGCGTTTCGGCCAGCGCCAGCAGCGCCTCCAGGCGCGTGCGCTGCAGCCGCTTGAAGGACTCCTCGCCCTCGCCCTCGTCGATCATGCGGCGCTGGTTCACCACATCGGCCAGCCCGTAGGCCATCCAGGCGTCGGCGCTCTCGCCGTCGCGCCCGGCGCGGCCCGTCTCCTGGTAGTAGGCCTCGATGTTCTTGGGCAGGTCCAGGTGCACGACGAAGCGCACGTCGGGCTTGTCGATGCCCATGCCGAAGGCCACCGTGGCCACCATCACCAGGCTCTCCTCGCGCAGGAAGCGGTCCTGGTTCGCGCGCCGCACCTCGGCGTCGAGCCCGGCGTGGTAGGGCAGCGCCGGCACGCCCTGTGCGCTGAGCCACTGCGCGGTGTCCTCGACCTTGCGCCGGCTCTGGCAGTAGACGATGCCCGACGCGCCGGCGTGCTCCTCGGCAAGGAAGCGCAGCAGCTGGGCGCGCGCCTGGTCGCGCTCGACGATCCTGTAGCGGATGTTGGGGCGGTCGAAGCTGGCCACGAAGAGCCGGGCTTCGGCGAGTGACAGGCGCTCGAGGATGTCGGTGCGGGTGTGGGCGTCGGCCGTGGCGGTGAGCGCCACGCGTGGCACGCCCGCGTAGCGCTCGTGCAGCACGCTCAGGCCCAGGTACTCCTCGCGGAAGTCGTGGCCCCACTGGCTCACGCAGTGAGCCTCGTCGATCGCAAAGAGGCTCAGCAGGCCGCGCTCGTGCAGCGAGTCGAGCATCGCCAGCAGGCGCGGCGTGAGGATGCGCTCGGGCGCGGCGTAGAGCATGACGAGCCGGCCCGACAGCAGCTCGCGCTCGACGCGGCGCGCCTCTTCGCCATCGAGCGTGCTGTTGAGGAAGGCCGCGTGCACGCCGGCCTCCTCGAGCGCACCGACCTGGTCGTGCATCAGCGCGATGAGCGGGCTCACGACGAGCGTGACCCCGCGGCCCTGGCGGTGGCGCACGATGGCCGGCACCTGGTAGCACAGGCTCTTGCCGCCTCCGGTGGGCATCAGCACGAGCGCATCGCCGCCGGCGGCCACGTGTGCCACGACCTCGCCCTGCTCGCCGCGAAAGCGGGCGTAACCGAAGACCTCACGCAGCACCTGCAGCGCGTCGGGCGGCTCGGCGCCGGCCTCGGCGTGCCCGGGCATCGGCGGGGGGGCATCGGTGGCGGCGGATTCGGCCAGGGCCGGGGGCAGGTGCAGCAAGTCGGTCATCGGCGGGCGCGATCGTACGCGCTCGGCGCCGCAAGGGGGCCTGGAGGACTCCCCCTGCGGGGGGACCGTCCAGGCCCCCGTCGGGGCGATGGACGGCGCAGCCCCCCTCGTTATCATGGCCCTCGAGCGCTGCGCTGCACCCCCATACTCCACCCGTTTTCAGCAAGGAGAGCCGCCATGGCCTCGGTCAACAAAGTCATCCTCGTCGGCAACTGCGGCCGCGACCCCGAAGTGCGCTACGCCCCCAGCGGCGCGGCCATCTGCAACATCTCGATCGCCACCTCCAGCCGCCGCAAGGACAAGGCCTCCGGCGAGACGGTGGAAGACACCCAGTGGCACCGCGTCACCTTCTACGACCGCCTGGCCGAGATTGCCGGCGAGTTCCTGAAGAAGGGTCGCCCGGTCTACGTCGAGGGACGGCTGAAGTACGGCAAGTACACCGACAAGGACGGCATCGAGCGCAACACGGTGGACATCGTGGCCACCGAGATGCAGCTGCTCGGGGGCCGCGAAGGCGGGATGGGCGGCGACGACGGCGGCGCGCCTTCCCGCGGCGCATCGGCCCCGCGCGGTGCCGCCCCCGCGCCTGCGCCCAAGCCTGCGGCCAAGTCCGGCAGCGGCTTCGACGACATGGACGACGACATCCCCTTCTGACCAGCACCGGGCAGCGCGGGCCGCCGACCGCGGGAAGATGCTGCGTGACCCGTGCGGCCGGCGCCGGTAGGATCGATCCACCTACCCCTACTGGAGCGCCCCGGATGATCTCCCCTGCCGCTGCCCCGTCGGTCTGCCGCGCCTGCCCGGCGCGCTTGGCGCCTGCCGCCTCCCGCACCGTCCTCACCCGCCTGGCCCTGGCGCTGGTGGCGGCCGCCGCGCTGGTGCTGGCCAGCCCAGGCGCGGCGCTCGCCCAGCCGAAGAAGGACACGCTCGTCCTGGCGATGACGCTCGAGCCCCCGGGGCTCGATCCGACCGTCGGCGCGGCCTCGGCGATTGCCGAGATCACGCTCTACAACATCTACGAGACGCTCACGAAGGTCAACAGCGACAGCAAGGTCACCGGGCTGCTGGCCGAGAGCTGGACAGCCTCGCCCGACCTGAAGACCTGGACCTTCAAGCTGCGAGCGGGCGTGAAGTTCCACAACGGCGAGCCCTTCAGCTCGGCCAGCGTGAAGTTCTCCTTCGAGCGCGCGGTGGCCAAGGAGAGCACGAACAAGGACAAGGCGGTCTTTGCCAACATCGAGCGCATCGACACGCCCGATGCGAACACGGTGGTGCTGAACCTGAAGAACGGCAACCCCGACCTGCTGTTCCAGCTCGGCCAGGCCACCGCCATCATCGTCGAGCCCAGGAGCGTGGCCACCAACGCCACGCAGCCCGTGGGCACGGGCCCCTACCGGCTCGAGGCCTGGGCGCGCGGCTCGAGCGTGACGCTTGCCCGCTGGGACGGCTACCGTGCCGCCAAGGATGTCAGGTTGCGCCGCGTGCAGATGCGCTTCATCAGCGACCCGGCCGCGCAGGTGGCCTCGCTGCTGTCGGGCGACGTGGACGTCTTCCCGCGCGTGTCGGCGGCCAAGAGCCTCAAGCAGTTCGAGGGCAACAAGAAGTACCAGGTGCTCATCGGGGGCTCGCGCGCCAAGACGATCCTGGCGATGAACAACAAGAGAAAGCCGCTGGACGACGTGCGCGTGCGCCGCGCCATCTACGCCGCCATCGACCGCAAGGCCGTGATCGAGGGCGCGGCCGACGGCTTCGGCACGCCGATTGGCAGCTACTACGTGCCGGGCGCACCGGGCTACATCGACACCACCGACCTCAACCCGCACGACCAGGCCAAGG
>JBBAPJ010000109.1:3366-6709 GCA_040400855.1 Rubrivivax sp. | reverse complement strand
GTGTGGTTGAGGTCCTCGCGCTTGAGGTGGATCTGCGCGCCGCCGATCTCGCGGCTCAGCCGTGCGGCGTGGTAGACGGGGCTCGGGCGGCCCACGAAGTGCGCGAGCTCGTGCCGGAATTCGGCCATGAAGGCCGGGTCGGCACAGGCCTGGTCGTAGGCGGCCTTGAGCTCGTCGAGGGCGTGGATCAGCGTCTCGGCGACGAAGGTGCCGCCGTAAGGGCCGAAATGCCCGCGCGCGTCGGGCTGGTGGTAGTTCAGCATCGGTTCAGGTGTCCTGCATCGGCGCCAGGCGCGCATCGGCCTCGCGCACCGCCTGGCAGAACCGGCGCATCAGCCCGGCATCCTTGATGCCCTTGGCCGACTCCACGCCGGAGCTCACGTCAACGGCCCAGGGCCGCAGGCGCGCGATGCCATCGGTCACGTTTGCAGGATTCAACCCACCAGACAAAACGACCGGAGCGGGGACGGTGGCGGGTACGCATGACCAATCGAAGGGCTTCCCGCCTCCGCCATAACCCTCGACGTGCGCGTCGAGCAGCAGGGCCTGGGCATCGTGGAAGCGATCAGCCCAGTCTAGCAAATCGAAACCCTCGGTCATCCGGGCTGCGCGCAGGTAGGGGCGCCCGGGCGCGCGGCAAGCCTGCGGGCTCTCGTCGCCATGGAACTGCAGCACCGCCCCGGGCACCGCCCGCAGCCCGGCATCGATCTGCGAGGCCGTGGCGTTGACGAAGAGCAGCACGGGCGTGACGAAGGGCGGCAGCCGCCGCGCCAGCACGCCGGCGCGCGGCGCATCCACCGCACGCGCGCTCCCGGCGTAGAGGACGAAGCCGATCGCATCGGCACCGGCCGCCACGGCCGCGTCGACATCGGCCTCGCGCGTGAGGCCGCAGATCTTGATGCGGGTGCGCGTCATGCCCGGGCCTCAGGGCAGGCCGTCCATGGGCGGCGTGTGCTCGGGAATCGCATGCCGCGGATCGTAGTACGGGCCCAGGAAGTGCAGGCCGTCCGGCGCGAAGGTGGGTGCGGCCGCCTCGCGGCTGCGCGAGTCGAGCACCTCGCGCATCCAGCCCGGTGCACGCGTGCCCGTGCCCACCGCCACGAGGCAGCCCATGATGTTGCGCACCATGTGGTGCAGGAAGGCGCTTGCGTCGAAGTCGAAGCGCCAGTAGGCGCCGTGGCGCGCGATGCCGATGCGGCGCATCGTCTTCACTGGCGAAAGTGCCTGGCACTGCGCGGCGCGAAAGGCGCTGAAATCGTGCTCGCCCAGCAGCACCGCCGCCGCCTCGCGCATCGCCTGCTCGTCCAGCGGACGAAACACCCAGCCACAGCGCCCGCTGTCCAGCGCCGGGCGCACCACGGACTCCAGCAGCACGTAGCGGTAGCGCCGGCCGAGCGCGGTGTTGCGGGCGTGGAAGTCCGAGCCCACGGGCAGGCACCACTGCACCGCGATGTCGGCCTCGAGGAAGCGGTTGGTTCCCCGCACCCACGAGAAGGGCTCGCGCACGACGGGGGCGTCCAGGTGCACGACCTGGTTGCAGGCGTGCACGCCCGTGTCCGTGCGCCCGGCGCACACGGTGGTCACGGGGGCGTCGGCGAAGGCCGCCAGCGCAGCCTCGACCTTGTCCTGCACCGTGCGCCCGTGCGGCTGCGACTGCCAGCCCTGGTAGCGCCGGCCGTCGTAGGCCAGCCCGAGCGCCAGGCGCCCCCCGGGGGCGGGCCGATCAACCAAGGCGGTCGAGCAGCGCCTGGGCCTGGGCCTTGAGTTCGCCGTCCGCCTGGGCGATCACCTCGCGCAGCAGCTCGCGCGCACCCTCGTCGTCGCCGATCTGCTGGAACTCCTCGGCCAGTTCGATCTTGCGCACGAGCGGGTCGCCATCGGCACCCAGCTCGAGCGCCTGCGCGGGGGCGTCGGGCAGCTCGAACTCTGCGGCGGACCCGGCATCGGGCGGGGCCAGCTCGGGCTCCGGCGGCAGCTCCCAGGACACCGGGGAGCGGGAATCGTCGGCCGCGGAAACCACGCCCCGCGCAGACACGGCCGTGGCGGTGGGGGCAGCCGCCGGCGCGCCGGAGGGCGCCCCGAGGTCGAAGTCGAGCGAGGGCAGGTCGAGCGAGGCGGCTGCAGGCTCGGCGGTGGCCAGGCCCGGCGTGCCGTCCGAGCCCGAGGGCTGCGAGAGATCCAGGTCGGGTACGGCGTCCTGGCCGAGGCTGGCGCGAAGGCCGCCGCCCGAGGCCGGCGTCCCTGGGGGAGCCGTGATGTCCAGCGAGATCGAGCTGAGGTCGAAGTCCAGCGGCTGCAAGGACTCCTCCGCCGCCGCCGCGGCCGCTGCAGGCGCAGCCGCCACGCCCGGTGCAGGCGCCCAGGCCCGCGCCGGATCCATGGCCGAGCGCGGTGTGGTGGCCGCGGGTGCAGGCGCAGGTGCGGGCGCAGGCACCGGGGCTGGCACGGGAGAGGGACCGCCCAGATCCAGGTCGAGGTCGAGGTTGCGGTCGACCGGACCGGCGCTGGCCGACACCTCGTCGTAGGTGGAGTCATCCGGCCCTGTCTGGGGCCGCGTGGCCGGCGCCATCGGCTCGAGCTGGGAGTCGGCCGCCACGAGCGCGGGGTCGGGGCGCCCGCCCGGCTGGTACAGCGCGTTGTCGGGATCGATCGCGCGGCCCTGCTCCTGGACCTTCTGCCAGTCCTCACCGCGTCCATCGGTGGCCACGAAGACCTGTGCGGCGATGACCTCGTGCGCGCGCACGTCACGGCGCTTGGCGTAGACCTCCGCGAGCTTGGTCTTGACGGCCAGCCGCTCCGGGTGGGCGCGCATCGCCTCCTTCAGGATCTCCTCGGCCTGCAGGTCGCGCCCGTAGGCCAGGTAGACATCGGCCTCGGCCACCGGATCGACATCGCCGATCGCGTCGAGCTGGCTCAGCGAGTAGCCGATCGACGAGCCCTGCAGGCGCGACATGCCGTCCTGCGTGTCCACACGCCCGCCGCCGGTGCCACCGAAGAACGAGTCACGCTGCAGCTTGCTCTCGTTGAAGGACGCGCTGTCACCAGCCGCGGAGCGGCGTCCGAAGCGGCCGCGCATGCGCCAGGCCCCATAGCCCAGCAGCAGAGCCAGCAGGGCCCCCGCACCGGGCAGCAGCATCGGGTTGTCCGTGGTCAGGCTGTCGAGCAGGCTCGGCTCCTCCACCGGCGGCGGCGGCGCGGGCACGCGCTTGACGGGCGGGGCCTGCACCACAGGCGCCGCGCCCGGTGCGGCAGCCGAAGCAGACTGCCCCTTCAGCACCAGCGGCGGCTCGGGGTCGGGGCGGCGATCGGGCGGGATCTGCACGGGTGGCACGGCCGGGGCCGG
>JBBAPJ010000109.1:0-3266 GCA_040400855.1 Rubrivivax sp. | reverse complement strand
AACAGCCGGTGCAGGAGCGGGGCCCTTGGCAGCCGCGGGCGCGGGCGCCGCTACAACGGGTGCCGCCACAGGCGGCGTCACCGCCTTGGCGGGCGGGGCCGGCGGGGCAACCGGGGACGGTGCGGCCGGCGCAGGCGCACGCCCCGCAGCCGCAGTGGCGCCCGGCGCGGGTGCGCCTGGCCGCGCCGCGGACGCTGCGCCTTGCAGCTTCTTGAGCTCCTCGACGTTGCGGGACAGCTCGGCCACGCGCGAGGCCGAATCGCGGGCCGCTGTCTCGCGCGACACCTTGGCTTCCTCCGCGCCCGGCCGAACCGCGCCTTGCGAGAGCTTCAGACGGTCGCCGCCGGGGGCTGCGGCCTCCTTGCGGTCCTGGACGGCAGCCTCGACCTTGCCGGCCGCCTGGCGTGAAGGTGCGGCCTCGACCGCCGAGGGAACGCTGGACGCAAGGCGGCTGCGGTAGGCGGCGAAGTCGGCGCTTTGCGCCACGATCAGCGCGCGCGCCTCGCCGGGCGAGACCGCGGCCACCTGCGCCGCACCCGGCACCTCGAGCACGGCCCCGGCCTTCACGAGGTTGAGGTTGCCGCCGATGAAGGCCTGCGGGTTGGCACGGAACAGCGCCACCAGCATCTGGTCGAGGGAAACCCCCTCGGGTCGCACGCGCTGCGCGATGCCGCCGAGTGTGTCGCCCGGCTTGACGCGCACGGGTGCGGAAGCTCCCGCGGGCGCCTCGCGCAGAGCCGGGCGCGGTTGCACTGGCGCCGCAGCCGGTGCGGTCGCCGCCACAGCTGCAGGAGCTGGCGCTGGCGCGACGGGAGCCGGCGCCACGGCCGGTGCCGGGGCCGGTGCGGCAGCCACGGCAGCCGCCGGAGCGGGCGCGGGCGCGGTCACAGGTGCGGGGGCGGGAGCGGGTGCGGGCGCAGCAGGCACTGCGGAGGGGATGGCAGCAGGCGTCGCCGGGGCCGGTGCGGTCGCCGTGCGGGGCGGATCCACCAGCAGCGTGTACTCGCGCACGAGGCGGCCGGCGGCCCAGGTGAGCTCGAGGATCACGTCGAGGAAGGGGTCGCGCACCGCCCGCGGGCTGCTCAGGCGGATGAAGGCGCGTCCGTCGGCACGGCGCTGGAGCGATACCTCCATGGCCGGTAGCACCTCGCTGTAGTCCACGCCCGCCGCGCGGTACGCCTCGGGCGAGGCGATGCGCAGCGCCAGCGAGGACGCCTGATCGGGCGTGAGGCTCGTCACCTCGACCTCGGCCCGCAGGGGTTCGCCAAGCGCGGACTGCACGCTCACCCGCCCCAGGCCCAGCGCCCAGGCGGATCCTGCCGTCGCCAGGATGGCGGCCGTTGCCACGACGCCGAGCGCACGGCGCACGCCACTGCCGTTACGAGATCTCAAGGGCTCTCCCGATTCAACGCGACCATCCTGCGTGTCCCGACCTCCAAGGATATCGGTTTCCCGCGGGTGCCAGAAGCCTGCAAACCCGGCCTTCTCTCAGGCCTCGAGCAGGATGCGCAGCATCCTGCGCAGCGGCTCGGCCGCGCCCCACAGCAACTGGTCGCCGATCGTGAAGGCCCCCAGGTAGGTCGGGCCCAGGGCCAGCTTGCGCATCCGCCCCACCGGGATGTCCATCGTGCCCGTCACCTGCACGGGCGTCAGGCCGCGCAGCGTCGCCTCGCGGGTGTTGGGGATCAGCTTCACCCAGGCGTTGTCCGCGGCGACCATGGCTTCGATGTCGGCCAGCGGCACGTCGCGCCGCAGCTTGATCGTCAGCGCCTGGCTGTGGCAGCGCATCGCACCCACGCGCACGCAGATCGAGTCGATGGGCACCGCCGGGGCGGCAAAGCCCGGCCCGCGGCCGAGGATCTTGTTCGTCTCGGCGCCGCCCTTCCACTCCTCCAGGCTGGTGCCGTCGCCGCGGTCCACGTCGATCCAGGGGATGAGGCTGCCGGCCAGCGGCACCATGAAGTTCTTCGTCTCCTCAGGCGAGAGCGCGCGCTGCGTGGCCACCACCTGGCGGTCGATGTCGAGGATGGCGCTGGCCGGGTCGTCGAGCTTGTCGCGCACCGCCGCGTTGAGCGTGCCCATCTGCGTGAGCAGCTCGCGCATGTGCTGCGCGCCCCCGCCCGAGGCGGCCTGGTAGGTGGTGGCCGTCATCCACTCCACCAGGTCGGCCTTGAAGAGCGCGCCCAGGCCCATGAGCATGCAGCTCACCGTGCAGTTGCCGCCGATGTAGTCCAGCACGCCCCGCGCCATCGCGTCGCGGATCACGCCCAGGTTCACCGGGTCGAGCACGATGACGGCGTCGTCGTTCATGCGCAGCGTCTTGGCCGCGTCGATGAAGTAGCCCTTCCAGCCCGCCGCGCGCAGCGCCGGGTAGGTGGCCTTCGTCCAGTCGCTGCCCTGGCAGCTCAGGATCACGTCGCACTTCGACAGCGCCGTGAGGTCCGCCGCGTCGCGCAGGGTGCGCTCGTTCTTGCCCAGGTCGGCAATGGCTGCGGGCAGCGGCCCGCCGGCGTTGCTCGTGGAGAAGAACACCGGTTCGATGAGCGCGAAGTCGCCCTCGGCGCGCATGCGGTCCATCAGGACCGAGCCCACCATGCCACGCCAGCCCACGAGGCCGACGACGGGATTTGCCTGCAGTGCCATGAGAGTTCTGCCTTCCAACGCTCCGGACCCCTGTCGTCCCCGGCTCGCATCGCCAGGGTCCGGGACAGGGGCGAGACGATCCGGGAGCGTTCAGCTCGTCGTGATCGTTTTGCCGGTGATCGCGGCCACGACCGCGTCGCCCATCGCACGCGTGCCCACGCGCTGCGTGCCTTCGCTCCAGATGTCGGGCGTGCGCAGCCCCGCGGCCAGCACGGCGCGCACGGCCGACTCGATGCGGTCGGCCGCCTGGGGCTGTTGCAGGGTGTAACGAAGCATCATGGCGGCAGACAGGATTGTAGCCAGCGGGTTGGCCACGCCCTGGCCGGCGATGTCCGGGGCGCTGCCGTGGCTCGGCTCGTACAGGCCCTTGCTGCGCGCGTCCAGCGAGGCCGAGGGCAGCATGCCGATCGAGCCCGTGAGCATCGAGGCCTCGTCCGACAGGATGTCGCCGAACATGTTGCCGGTGACGACGACGTCGAAGCGCTTGGGCGCGCGCACCAGCTGCATCGCCGCGTTGTCCACGTACATGTGCTCGAGCTCCACGTCCGGGTAGCCGGCGTGCACCTGCGTGACCACGTCCTTCCAGAACTGGAAGGTCTCCAGCACGTTGGCCTTGTCCACGC
>JBBAPJ010000108.1:0-6719 GCA_040400855.1 Rubrivivax sp. | reverse complement strand
GCCGCGAGATCGGCGGCGCGCAGATCCACCTCAAGCGCGAGGACCTCAACCACACGGGCGCGCACAAGGTCAACAACACCATCGGCCAGGCGCTGCTCGCGCGCCGGATGGGCAAGCCGCGCGTGATCGCCGAGACGGGCGCAGGCCAGCACGGCGTGGCCACGGCCACGATCTGCGCGCGCTACGGCATGGAGTGCGTCGTCTACATGGGCAGCGAGGACGTCAAGCGCCAGTCGCCCAACGTCTACCGCATGCACCTGCTGGGCGCCAGGGTGGTGCCGGTGGAGTCCGGCAGCAAGACGCTCAAGGACGCCCTGAACGAGGCGCTGCGCGACTGGGTGACGAACGTCGAGCACACCTTCTACATCATCGGCACCGTGGCCGGGCCGCACCCTTACCCGACGATGGTGCGTGACTTCCAGAGCGTGATCGGGCAGGAGTGCCTCACGCAGATGCCCGCGCTCATCGGGCGCCAGCCCGATGCCGTGATCGCCTGCGTGGGCGGGGGTAGCAACGCGATGGGCATCTTCCACCCCTACATCGCCCACGAAGGCACGCGCCTCATCGGCGTGGAGGCGGCAGGCGAGGGCCTGGACAGCGGCAAGCACTCGGCCTCGCTCACGCGAGGCTCTCCCGGCGTGCTGCACGGCAACCGCACCTACCTGCTGCAGGACGACAACGGCCAGATCACCGAGACGCACTCGATCTCCGCGGGCCTGGACTACCCCGGCGTGGGCCCCGAGCACGCCTACCTCAAGGACATCGGCCGCGCCGAGTACGTGGGCATCACCGACGCCGAGGCGCTCTCAGCCTTCCACCGGCTGTGCCGCACCGAGGGCATCATCCCGGCGCTCGAATCGAGCCACGCGGTGGCCTACGCGATGCAGCTGGCCGCCACGATGCGGCCCGACCAGCACCTGCTCGTGAACCTGTCCGGCCGCGGCGACAAGGACATCGGCACGGTGGCGGATCTCTCAGGCGCCGACTTCTATTGCCGGCCGTCGTGCCGCGGCCAGGCGGTCAAGGGCGGGCCGGTGACCGTGGAGGTGCGCAAGTGAGCCGCATCCAGGGCGTGCTGGCCGCGCTGAAGGCCCAGGGCCGCCAGGCCCTCATCCCCTACGTCACCGCCGGCGACCCCGACCCTGCCCAGGCGGTGGCCGTGATGCACGCGCTGGCCGCCGGCGGAGCCGACATCATCGAGCTGGGCGTGCCCTTCTCCGACCCCATGGCCGACGGCCCCGTGATCCAGAAGGCCAGCGAGCGCGCCCTGGCCCGCGGCGTGGGCCTGCGCCAGGTGCTGCAGTGGGTGCGCGAGTTCCGCCAGACCGACCCCGACACCCCCGTGGTGCTGATGGGCTACGCCAACCCGATCGAGCGCTACGAGCTGCGCGACGGTGCCGGCAGCTTCGTCGCGGCGGCGGCCGAGGCGGGCGTGGACGGCGTGCTCGTCGTCGATTACCCGCCCGAGGAGTGCGAGGCCTTCGCCGCTCGCCTGGCCGCACGCGGCCTGGACCCGATCTTCCTGCTCGCGCCCACTTCCACCGAGTCGCGCATGGCGCAGGTCGGGCGCGTGGCCACCGGCTACGTGTACTACGTGTCACTCAAGGGCGTGACCGGAGCCGGGCACCTGGACACCGACGCGGTGGCCCAGGTCGTGCCGCGCATCCGCTCGCACGTGAACGTGCCCGTGGGCGTGGGCTTCGGCATCCGCGATGCCGCCTCGGCGCGCGCCGTGGCGCAGGTGGCCGACGCGGTGGTCATCGGCAGCCGCCTCGTGCAAATCCTGGAGGAGGCCGGCGGAGGCGACAATGTGCCCGCGGCGGCCCGTGCCTTCATGGCCGAGATCCGCGCCGCCATCGATGGCTGAGGAGGAGACGACGCGATGAGCTGGTTGGACAAGCTGCTGCCGCCGAAGATCCAGCACACCGACCCGAGCGAGCGACGTTCGGTGCCCGAGGGCCTGTGGATCAAGTGCCCCTCGTGCGAGACGGTGCTGTATCGCAGCGACCTGGAGAGCAACCACTTCGTGTGCCCGAAGTGTGCGCACCACCACCGCGTGGGCGCGCGCGCGCGCCTGGATGGCTTCCTCGACCCCGAGGGGCGCTGGGAGATCGGCCAGGAGGTGCTGCCCGTGGACGCGCTGAAGTTCCGCGACAGCCGGCGCTACCCGGAGCGGCTGAAGGTGGCGCTGGAGACCACCGGCGAGACCGATGCGCTCGTGGTGATGGGCGGGGCCGTGATGAGCGTGCCCCTGGTGGCCGCCTGCTTCGAGTTCGACTTCCTGGGCGGCTCGATGGGCTCGGTGGTGGGCGAGCGCTTCGTGCGCGGCGTGCACGCGGCCATCGAGCAGAAGACACCCTTCGTCTGCTTTGCCGCCAGCGGCGGCGCGCGCATGCAGGAGGGGCTGCTGAGCCTGCTGCAGATGGCCAAGACCAACGCGGCGCTGACGCGCCTGGCGCAGGCTCGGCTGCCCTTCGTGAGCGTGCTGACCGACCCCACGATGGGCGGCGTGTCGGCCAGCTTCGCCTTCATGGGCGACGTGGTGATCGCCGAGCCGCAGGCGCTGATCGGCTTCGCCGGCCCGCGCGTCATCGAGAACACCGTGCGCGAGAAGCTGCCCGAGGGCTTCCAGCGCGCCGAGTTCCTGCTCGGCAAGGGGGCGATCGACATGATCGTGGACCGGCGCGAGATGCGCGAGCGCATCGCGCGGCTGCTGGCGATGCTGCAGCGCCAGAGTGCGGATGCCGTGGCCTGAGGCCAGCCCGCAAAGTGTGAATTAGTACCGCTTGCGTACCCCACTCCGAGGGGGGCGCAGCCCGCCCCAGGAGGCGCCCGCGTTTCGATACTTCCCTCCACGCAATGCGAGGTGCATTGCAGCTGAAGAGGAAGACGAACATGCAGTTCCCGGGCGTGGTGAAGATGGTGGTGGCAGCGGCGATGCTCGCGATGTCGGGAGCGACTCTCGCGCAGAGCACGACCGTGAAGTTCAATGGCTGGGCCTATGGCGGAAGCGGCACGTCGGCGGCCTACAGGTTCGTCAGCGACCCGCGCACGGGCAACGCCTTCAACGGCTCGGGCACGGGCGGCGGCTTCAACGTCACGGTCAACGGCACGGATTCGTTCGCGGCCTACTGCACCGAGCTCTTCCAGCACATCAGCATCGGACAGACCTACACCGACTACACCCGCGTGACGAACGCGCCGGACTACAAGTGGTCCACCGGCGCGCCCGGCGTCAACGGCTGGGACCCCGCCCGCGCCAACGCCATCAACGAGCGCATCGGGCAGCTGTGGGCCTATGCGGGCGCCACCTACGGGCTCACGGGCGTGCCGGGCACCAACAACGCCACCAACCAGGCCAACTCGACGGCGCTGCAGTGGGCGATCTGGAACGTCGTGTACGACACCGACAACACGCTGTCCGGCGGGAACTTCACCATCACCGGCAACAGCACCAACCAGTCGATCCTCAACATGGCCAACTCCATGCTGACGAGCTCGGCGACCTACGGCTTTCGCTACAACCTCGACGTGCTGCGTGCCACCGGACGCCAGGACCAGATCATCACCGACGGCGTCCGCACCCCGGTGCCCGAGCCCGGCACCTACGCCCTGATGCTGGCGGGCCTGTCCGCGGTGGGCTTCGTGGCGCGCAGGCGCCGCGCACGGCAGGGATGATCGGGGGCCGGCTACCATTGCCGGCGTGAACCTTCCCCTTACGCTCGAGGACTGGCTCGGGCACTGCGACCGGCTCGGCGCCGGCGCCTCGCACACCGCCTCCATCGAGCGCGCCGCGCAACTGCGCGACGCGCTCGGCCTCGTCTTTCGCGCGCCGCAGGTGACGGTGGCCGGCACCAACGGCAAGGGCTCCACCTGCGCGATGCTCGAGGCGATCGCGCGGGCGGCGGGCTACCGGGTGGGGGTGTACCAGAAGCCCGAGCTCGTGCGCTTCGAGGAGCGCTGCCGCATTGACGGCCAGCCCGTGGAGGCGGCGCGGCTGCTGCCGCACTTCGAGGCCGTGGAGCGTGCGCGAGGGGAGCTCGCGCTGTCGCGCTACGAGTTCACGACGATGGCGATCGCGCGGCTCCTGGCCGAGGCGGAGCTCGACCTCGTGATCCTCGAAGTGGGCATGGGCGGGCGCTACGACGCCGTCAACGCCTTCGACCCCGATGGCGTGCTCATCACGAGCATCGACCTGGACCACATGGAGTTCCTGGGGCCGGACCGCGAGGCCATCGGCCTGGAGAAGGCGCAGGTGATGCGGCCCGGGCGCCCGGCCGTGGTGAGCGACCCGCTGCCCCCGGCGAGCATCGTGCGGCACGCCGAATCGATCGGCGCCGACCTGTGGCTGGTCGGACGCGACTTCCGGCACACGGGCGACCGCCAGCAGTGGAGCTGGTCGGGCAGGCGCCGGCGCCTCAGCGCGCTGGGCTTTCCGGCGCTGCGCGGCGCCAACCAGCTGCTCAACGCCTCGGGCGTGCTGGCCATGCTCGAGGCGCTGGGCGACCGGCTGCCGGTGAGCGCCCAGGCCGTGCGCGCGGGGCTGGCGGCGGTGGAACTGCCCGGACGCTTCCAGGTGCTGGCCGGGCAGCCGACGATCGTGCTGGACGTCGCGCACAACCCGCACTCGGTGGCGGTGCTGGCCTCCAACCTCGACCAGATGGGCTTCCACCCGCGCACGCACGCCGTCTTCGGCGCCATGCGTGACAAGGACATCCCGGGCATGCTCGCGCGCATGGCGCCCCTGGTGGACACCTGGCACCTGTGCGAGCTGCCGCTGCCCCGGGCCGCGCACGCCGCCGAACTCGAGGCGATGCTCGCCTCGATCCCCGCCACCGCCCGCGCCGCGCGGCGGCTGCACCCGGGCCCGGCGGCGGCGCTGCGCGAGGCCGTGGCCAGCGCCGACCCGGCTGATAGGATCGTGGTGTTCGGATCCTTCCACATGGTCGGGGGCGTGCTGCGCGAGCCGCTGCCCCGCCTGGCCGGCGCCCACGCCGGCTGAGCGTGGCAGGTTCCGGCCCCGCTGCTGACTGCCCGATCGATCCGCCCGCCCTGCCAGCCCGATGGACCTGAAGGAAATGTTCTCGCGCAAGGCCCAGGGGGCAGCGCCCGCCTCGGACGACCCGGTGCTGGCGGCCCGCACACGCGCGCGGCAGCGCCTGATCGGAGCGGCGCTGCTGCTCGTGGTGGGTGTCGTCGCCTTCCCGCTGCTCTTCGAGACCAAGCCCCGGCCGCTGCCGCTGGACACGCCCATCGTCTCCGCGAAGGCACCCTCCGGTGCGCCGGCTCCTGGCTCAGCCGCGCCGGCACCGGCGCCTGCCCCCGCTGCGCCCGCTGCCGCCTCTTCTGCGGCTGGGGCCGCCTCGTCCCCGGCTGAGGCCACCGCACCGATGGAGCCTGCGCCGCTCGCGGAGCCTGCTGCCTCCGCGGTGCGCACCGACCCGGTCGCGGCTGCACCGGCCAAGGCCCCGGCGGCCGCCCCGCCCACCCGGACGGCTCCCCCCGCGGCCCAGGCTGCCTCGGCGGCCGCGTCGGCGCCGCGAGCGGCGCGCTTCGTGGTGCAGGTGGGTGCCTTCTCCGAGCCCGCCACCGCGCGCGAGGTGCGGCTGAAGGTCGAGAAGCTGGGGCTGAAGACCTACACGCAGGTGGTGGAGACAGAAGGCGGCAAGCGCACGCGGGTGCGTGTCGGGCCGTTCGCGAACCGCGAGGAGGCGATGCAGACGCTGGGCCGCATCCAGGCAGCCAACCTGCCAGGCGTGGTGCTGGCGTTGTGAAGGGGGGGTTCAACGCGCTCGACGTCGCGGGCCTCGTGACGCTGGTGCTGTGCATGCTGGTGGGCCTGCGGCGCGGCCGTGATGCCGAAGGTGTGGCCACGGTGCTGAGCCTCGTGGTGTACGTCGGGGCCTGCTGGTCGGCCCCCTGGGTCGCACCGTGGGTGCCGGTGGGCACGGCAGGCGGCGCACTGAACCTGGCAGCCGCCCTGGCCGGAGCGCTCGTCGTCGGCGCGGTGGGCGGCTGGATGCTCGGCCGGCTGCCGCTGCTGCTCGTGCGCCGGCCGGGTGGTGCGGGCGGCGGATTCGGCCATGCAGGAGCGGCCACCTTCGGGGCGCTCAGGGCCTGGGTGCTGGGCCTGATGGCGGCCACCGTGGTGGCCCTGACCCCTGCGGCACAATCACCGCTCTGGCAGGACTCCACGCTCGCCCGCTGGCTCGAGGCCGGGGTGCGCGGCGTGCAGCCACTGCTGCCACCGGAGCTGGTGCGGCACTTGTCGCGCTGAGCCCGAGGAAGGAACACGCTCCCATGTGCGGCATCGTCGGCGCCCTGTCCACGGCACCGGTCAACCAGCTGCTCTACGACGCGCTGCTGCTGCTGCAGCACCGCGGGCAGGATGCCGCGGGCATCGTCACGATGCAGGGCACCACCTGCTACATGCACAAGGCCCGCGGCATGGTGCGCGACGTCTTTCGCACCCGCAACATGCGTGCGCTGCCGGGCAGCGTGGGCCTGGGACAGGTGCGCTACCCGACGGCGGGCAACGCCTTCAGCGAGGAGGAAGCGCAGCCCTTCTACGTGAACGCACCCTTCGGCATCGTGCTGGTGCACAACGGCAACCTGACGAATGCGCATGCGCTCAAGGCCGAGCTCTTCGAGGTGGACCGCCGCCACATCAACACCGGCAGCGACACCGAGGTGCTGATCAACGTGCTGGCGCACGAGCT
>JBBAPJ010000107.1:0-6761 GCA_040400855.1 Rubrivivax sp. | reverse complement strand
GGCTACGAGCCGCACAAGGTGGCGCTGCGCCGCGCCATCGCGCTGGGCATCGACGTGGGGCGCGAGATCCAGCTCGTGCGCAACGGCTCGGCCGTGCACGCGCAGTCCACGGTGGCGGTGCACCTGAGCGGCTACGACCCGAACTTCCGCTGCGAGATGGGCGAGTACGACCCCGCACGCGCCCGCGCGCTGCTGGACCTGCACGGCTACCGGGACCGCAATGGCGACGGCTTTCGGGAGCAGCCCGATGGCGCGCCGCTGCTGCTGGAGATGGCCACGCAGCCCAACCTCACGGCGCGGCAGCTCGACGAGCTCATGCGCCGCGACATGCACGCCATCGGGTTGCGCATCGACTTCCAGCCCGCGACCTGGCCGGCGCAGTACAAGGCCGCGCGCGCAGGCAAGCTGATGATGTGGTCGGTGAGCGGGCGCGCGGGCTCGCCCGACGGCCTGAACGGCCTGTACCGCTACGACGGCCCGGCCTCGGGCGGCCTGAACCTCTCGCGCTTCGACCGCCCGGAGATGAACCGCGCCATCGAGAAGCTGCTGTCGATGCCCGACGGGCCCGAGCGCGACGCCGTCTTCCACGAGGCCAAGCTGATTGCCACGGCGTGGATGCCCTACAAGATGCGCATCCACCCGGTGCAGATCACGCTCGTGCACCCCTGGGTCAGGGGCTTTCGGCCACCTCTGTTCCGGCTGAACTGGTTCGAGTACGTGGACGTGGACCTGGCGCGGCGGACCTAGGCTTGGCCTTGAGCGCCTTCGAGGCGCGCCAGAACCCCAGGCCCGAGCCGTCCACGAAGTGCACGTGGCGGTCGGCCATGAAGTCGCCCACCATGCAGGTGATGGTCACCTCGGGGCTGCGCGCAGTGCCGCAGCGCAGCCGGCCCGCGGCTTCCTCGGTGTGCAGCAGCGCCTCGATGCGCTGGGCTTCGTCCTCGGTCACGTCGAGCACGAGGCGCAGGCCGCCAGCGAGCTTGCGGAAGTCCGACCGCGCGGCCATCGACTGGCGGTAGGCGTTCGCATCTACAGGACCGAGGCGGCCGCCCAGGGCGTGGGCGAGCCGGATCCAGCTCGCGCCGAAGAGGGCCTGCGCGATGCGCACCGCGCGGGCAGCCAGGGAGCCGCGCCCCGCCTCGAGCCGCAGCGCGCGCCGGCTCGGCGACGCGCGCGGCTGCAGCCGCAGGCCGTCTCCCAGCGGCGATGCGAGCGCGCTGGGCACGATGGCCTCCAGGGCTGCCAGCAGCCGCGCCAGCATGGCCACGCCTTCCTCGCCAGTGGCCACCGGGTCGGCGATCAGGCACAGGATCGTGCCGCGCGCACTCGGCACCGGGTTCCAGCGACAAGACAGGCCCTCGAGCCCCGGCACGGGGCCGGTCGCGGCGGGCACCTGCCAGCGCGCACCGGCCTTCACCCAGACATCGGCCTGCTCCACGCCGTCGCCCAGGAAGAGGCCGATCGCGTTGCCGCCGCCGAAGTCGTGCAGCGCGGCCAGCACCTGCCAGCCACTGGCGCGCAGCGCCGACACCGGCACGAGCCCCGCGCGCAGCTTCACACAGAAGGCGTCGTCGGCCCAGTGCACGAGCGCACCGAGCACCTGGCGCACCGCATCGGTCTGGCCGGGCGGCACGGCGGCCAGCGCCCCGTCGCCGGTGAACTGGCAGGCCGGTGGATCAGCGGGTGATCCTCCCGAGAGCACGGCCGTGATCGCCGCCACGGCCGCACCGGCCACGAAATTGACCTCGCGGTCCTGCCCCTGCCCGGCCAGCTCGGTGCTGCCCACCACGTCCACGATCGCCACCGACCACGCAGGCCCGAGCCGCGCGTACATCAGCGGATCGAGCGCGTCACGCCGGAAATCGAAAACGCTGGGCAGGGTCGCCTCGCGGCCCCCGGCAGGCATGGAAAGCTCCACCTGCAGGGTGTCGGGGAACTCGAGGACGCTTTGGAGGGACATGGTGGCCGTGAGGGCACGGGCGCGCCCTCGATCGATGCCTCGTTATCGGCGCTGGCTCGAAGGGATTGAGCCGAGCCCGGGTCAGGGCAAGCTGATCCGGGCCCGGAGCCCGGGCAGGCACAGGTCCCTGAGCTCGCGCGGCTTGAAGGTGTAGATGCGCTCGGCCTGGCAGCAGATCGCGCAGGCCAGCACGAGCGCGTCGTGGATCCTCGTGCCTGGCCAACCGCCTTCCTGCACGGTGCCGATGGCCTGCAGGTGCTCCACCTTGCCCGCTGGAACAAGACGGAAGTGGCGCACGATGTTGTCTCGAACGATCTGGCCAGCCTCGCTGGGGTGGATGCGCGGCTGGACGGGCAGCTGCGTCAGGGCGGCGAAGGTCTCGGCAATCGATGGCACGGCGACGAACCCCTCGTCTTCCCCGCGCACCACCCGCAGCATGACAGGCAGCGCCTGGAGGTGATGGGGATGGCTGCGCTCGCAAGCCGCCACGAGCACGCTGGTGTCAAGGAACACCCGCATCGGGTTCAGCCCTCCCGGTCGATTCGGTGCGTTCATCTCGAAGCCGATCGATGACATCGGCCCAGTTGGCAGAGGGATCTGCCGTGCCCTGATGCACCCACACCCCATCCACCTCCAGCATCGCGGGGCGCGCTTCGACCCGGCGCAACAGCACACCGTCGCCCTTGCGGACGAGCTCGAGCGGGGTGTCGGGGGTGATGCCCAGCTGCTGGCGAACGGACTTGGGCAGCACGAGCCGGCCGACCTTGTCTATGAAAACGGGCATTCCGAGATGATTACCAATTTGACTGCCAAATGGTAATTTATCTGCCAACTTATCGGAACCTGGCCAAAAGAGCCCCCCCGCTCGGTCGGGAAGAGCCCGCGAGTGGACGCACTTGCCGCCCCCGCACCCCCCACCCCTCTTTACCTGCTGCCGCTCAGACAGCGGCCTGTTGGCCTACAGCCGCTCACCCTGCAACCGAGCCACCATGAGGCCCGCTGCGCGCGCCGTGTGCGCGCGGGCCAGGGCCTCGGCCTGGTCGGCCTGGCCGGCGGCGATGGCCTGCAGGATGGCCTCGTGCTGGTCCCAGATCTCGCTGGGCGCCTCGTCGCGGTGCAGCAGCACCTCGCCCATGACGCGCTGGGTCATCACCCAGTGCGTGGCCATCGAGGCGGCGATGTGCGGGTTGCCCGAGAGCTCGTAGACGAATTCGTGGAACTTCAGGTCCGCCGCGGCCAGGCGCGACACCGAGCCGGCGGCCACGGCGCGGCGGCCCGCCTCGATCAGCGCCGGGCCGAGCCGGGCCGCGCGCGCCGGGTTGCACTCGGCCGCGCGGCGCGCGGCCAGCGCCTCGATGGCGCCGCGCAGGTCGTACATCTGGCCCACCTGGACGGGATCCAGCGGGGCGACCTCGAGCCCGCGCCCGGGCGCGTCGCGCAGCACGCCCAGGTTGCGCAGCAGCACCAGCGCCTGCTGAACGGGCTGGCGCGAGACGCCGAGCTGGCGGGCCAGGGGCTCCTGCACGATGCGTGCGCCGGCGGCCAGGCGGCCGGCGGCGATCTCACCGAGGACGGCGTCGCGCACCTGGTCCACCAGGTTCGGGGCGGGGGGGATGGCTCTCATGACGGCAGGGTTCCTCCACGCATCTCTACGCCTCTCTACGCCTCTCTACACATTCTGAATTCAGAATACTACAATCCTGGGCAGCTGGCCACCCGACTCATCCACCCCACCGCCTTGGGAAGCACCATGTCCGAAGCCCATCCGAGCGTTGCCGAACTCGTGGCCCGCTTTCTCGTTGCCCGCGGCGTGGACCGCATCTACGGCCTGCAGGGGGGCCACATCCAGCCGATCTGGGACTGGCTCGCCCGCCTGGGTGTGCGCATCGTCGACGTGCGAGACGAGGGCGCGGCCGTGCACATGGCGCATGCGCACGCCGCGCTGGCCGATGCAGGCTCGGGCACGGTGGCGGTGGCGATGGTCACGGCCGGCCCGGGCGTGACGAACTGCGTCACGGCCATCACGCACGCGCACCTGGAGCGCGTGCCGCTGCTGCTGATCGGAGGCTGCCCGCCGCGCCCGCAGGAAGACCTCGGGCCACTTCAGGGCATCGACCACGTGGCGTTGATGGCGCCCGTGACGCGCCAGGCGCGCACGCTGCGCGTGGCCGAGCAGGTGGCGCGAGACCTGGACAAGGCGTGGTCGCTCGCGCAGGGCGATGGCGGCCCGCCCGGGCCGGTCTACATCGAGTTCCCCACCGACGTGCTGCGCGAGAGCGTGCACCCGGCCAGCGTGCTGCCCGAGCACCTGCGCGCCACCGCACGCCCTGCCCTGGCGCCCGACGCCGGCCTCGTGGCGCAGGCTGCTGCCTTGCTGCGAGCAGCTCGCCGACCGCTCGTCGTCACCGGGCGGGGCGCGCGCGCCTCGCGTGGCTGCGCCGCGGCGCTCGCACGGCTGCTGGACGCCAGCGGCGCGCTCTACCTGGACACCCAGGAAAGCCGCGGCCTCGTGGACCCGGCCCACCCCAGCGTGGTGGGTGCGGTGCGCGCCCGGGCCATGCAGGAGGCCGACCTCGTCATCGTCGTGGGCCGCAAGCTCGACTACCAGATGGCCTACGGCTCGCCCGCCGTCTTCATGCAGGCGCGCTTCCTGCGCATCGCCGACCATGCGGACGAACTGCGCGACAACCGGCGCGGCGAAGTGGAGCTCCTGGCCGACCCGGCGCGCACGCTTCAGGCCCTCGCGCAGGCGCTGGGCGAGGGTGCCAGCCCCACGGCGCTCGACCGCACCTGGGCATCCACCCTGCGGGCCGAGCACGTGCGCCGCGCGGCCCGCCACGCCGATTCGATGGGCCAGGCACCGGCGGGCCGGGACGGCCACATGCACCCCAACCGCATCTTCGCGGCGCTGCGGCGCGTGCTCGCACCCGACGCAATCACGATCGCCGACGGTGGCGACCTGCTGAGCTTCGCCCGCATGGGCCTGGAGACGCGCCACTACCTGGACGCCGGCGCCTTCGGGTGCCTGGGCGTGGGCACGCCCTATGGCGTGGCCGCCGCGCTGCTGCACCCAGGGCGGCAGGTCGTCACCGTCACCGGGGACGGCGCCTTCGGCATCAATGCGATGGAGATCGACACCGCCCAGCGCCACGGCGCGAAGGCCGTCTTCATCGTCTCCAACAACGCGGCCTGGAACATCGAGCGACTGGACCAGGAGATGAACTACGGCGGGCGCGTGGTGGGCACCACGCTCGCCTGGAGCGACTACGCCGCGATGGCGCGCGCCTTCGGGCTGCATGCCGAGCGCGTGACCGACCCCGCCCGCCTGGAGGATGCGATCCGCGAGGCCTTCGCGCGCGCGCCCGCCCTGATCGACGTGGTGACCACGCAGGACGCGCTGAGCTCGGACGCCGGCAAGGGCCTGGGCTGGGTGCCCGATCGGCAGGCGCTCACGGCCTGGGACGAGGCCGAGCAGAAGCGCCGCCAGGCGTAGCGGCGGGCGTCGCACCCACCCAGGAGGACAAGCCATGCGCCCCGACAGCCCCTTGCTGAATCTCTCCGAGTGGGTGGCCACGCACGCCCGCGTGCAACCCCGCAAGAGCGCCGTGCGCGACTCGCGTCGCACGCTCGACTACGCCCAGTGGAACGCGCGCGCCTCGCGGCTGGCCTGCGCCCTGCTCGGCCTGGGCCTGCAGCGCGGCGACCGTGTGGCCCTGCTGGCCTACAACCGGCTCGAGTGGCTGGAGATCTACGTGGCCCTTGCGCGCGCGGGGCTGGTGGCGGTGCCGATCAACTTCCGGCTCGCGAGCCCCGAGATCGCCTACATCGTGCAGCACAGCGAGGCAGGCGCCGTGCTCGTGCAGGACGCGCTTTTGCCGCAGGTGCAGGCCGTGCGCGCCGAGCTGGGCGTGCCCGCGCACCGCTTCATACGCCTGGCCGACGGGGACGGACCGGCGCCCGAGGGCTGGCAGGACTACGAAGGGCTGATGGCACGAGCGCCTGACGATGAAGACCTGCCCGCCGTCCCGCCCGAGGCTGCCTTCGCGCTCATGTACACCTCGGGCACCACGGGCCGACCCAAGGGCGCCATCCGCAGCCACGCCGGCAACGCGCTGATCGCCGCGGCCACCGCGCTCGAGTTCGGCCTCACACGCGACGACACGGGGCTGCTCGTGATGCCGCTGTGCCACGCCAACTCGCTGTATTTCGGCGTGACGTTTGCGATGCTCGGGGCCACGATCGTCGTGGACGACCGCGCCCGCTTCGACCCGGCGGCGCTGCTGGCGCAGCTCGCGCGCGAGCGCATCACCTTCACCTCGCTCGTACCCACGCACTACATCATGATGCTGGACCTGCCCGAGCCCGTGAAGGCCGGGCACGACCTGCGCGCCGTGGGCAAGCTGCTGATCTCCTCGGCCCCGGCGCGCCAGGAGACCAAGCGCGCCATCATGCAGCTCTTCCCGAACGGCCGGCTCTTCGAGCTCTACGGCTCCACCGAGGCGGGCTGGGTCACGATCCTGCGTCCCGAGGAGCAGCTCACGCACCTGGGCTCGGTGGGCCGGGAGTGGGCGGGCTCGGGCGCGATCCGGCTGCTCGACGAGAACGGCCAGGAGGTGCCCGACGGCGAGGTGGGTGAGCTTTTCTCGCGCACCGCCTACGTGTTCGACGGCTACTGGAAGAACCCGGACAAGACGCGCGAGGCCTTCCGCGGCGCCTGGTGCTCGGTGGGGGACATGGCACGGCGCGACCCGGAGGGCTTCATCCACCTGGTGGACCGCAAGAGCAACATGATCATCAGCGG
>JBBAPJ010000106.1:0-6774 GCA_040400855.1 Rubrivivax sp. | reverse complement strand
GCCGACCGCTACGGCGTGACGGGCAAGGCCAACGGCACCAACGACCGCACGAAGATCTACATCGACGCGGTGTACTGGAGCCGCTGAGGGCGACGAGCCGGCTCGCCGGCTCAGGCGATCAGCCTGCCCTCGGCGTCGAAGGCCAGCGCGGCTGCGGGGTCCGGTGCCAGGCCCACGCAGGTGCCGGCTGCCAGCCGTGCGCTGCGATCGTCCACCTTGGCGCGCAGCAGCTCGGGCAGGCCCGGCACGCTCAGGTGCACGACGGTGGCGTCGCCCAGGTGCTCGGCCAGCACGACCGTGGCGGCCAGGGTGGTGTCGTCGTGGCGCAGCCGCAGGTGCTCGGGCCGCAGCCCGACCTGCTGAACGGCCAGGGTGCGCTGCGCCAGCGGGCCCTGGGCGCCCAGCAGTGCATCCCACAGCGCCTGGTGCGGAGGCGGCGCCCCGGGACCCGGCCGGGGCACGAGGTTGATGCGGGGCGTGCCGAGGAACCCCGCGACGAAGGCATTGGCCGGTCGCTCGTACAGCGCCATCGGCGCGCCCACCTGCTCGAGCCGACCCGCATGGAACACCGCTATGCGCTGGCCCAGCGTCATCGCCTCGACCTGATCATGCGTCACGTAGATCATCGTCGTGCCGATGGCCTCGTGCAGACGGCGCAGCTCGATGCGCATGTCCACGCGCAAGGACGCATCCAGGTTGGACAGCGGCTCGTCGAAGAGGAAGACCCTGGGCTGGCGCACGATGGCACGCCCGATGGCCACGCGCTGGCGCTGGCCGCCCGAGAGATCGCGCGGCAGCCGCTCCAGCAGCTCGGTGATGCGCAGCCGCTCGGCCGCCTCGCGCACCCGCGCCTGGCGCTCGGTGCGCGAGACGCCGGCCATGCGCAGCGCGAAGCCCATGTTCTCGGCCACCGTCATGTGCGGATACAGCGCGTAGCTCTGGAACACCATCGCCGCGCCCCGCTGTGCCGGATGCAGCTCGTTGGCGCGCTGCCCGTCGATGAGCAGCTCGCCCTCGGAGATCGTCTCCAGGCCGGCGATCATGCGCAGCGTGGTGGACTTGCCGCAGCCCGAGGGTCCGACGAAGACGAGGAACTCGCCGTCGGCCACCTCCAGGTCGATGCCCCGGATGACTTCGGTGGTGCCGAAGTGCTTGCGCACGCCTCGCAGGCTGACCTGGCCCATCTCAGGCCCCTGCGCGCCGCTTCAGGAACTCGCGGTACCACAGCGCGCTCTCCTTGAGGGTGCGGCGCTGGGTGGCGTAGTCCACGTGCACGATGCCGAAGCGCTTGGCGTAGCCCGAGGCCCATTCGAAGTTGTCCATCAGGCTCCAGACCATGTATCCCGCCATGGGCACGCCCTGGCGCAGGGCCTCGGCCACGGCGCCGATGTGGTCGGCCAGGTAGCGGACGCGGTCGCTGTCGTGGACGCGACCGTCCACGAGCGGGTCGGCGAAGGCGCCCCCGTTTTCGGTGATGTAGACCGGCGGCAGCCGGTAGTCGGCGTGCAGGCGCAGCAGCAGCTCGGTCAGCCCCTGCGGGTAGATCTCCCAGCCCATGTCGGTCAGCGGCAGGCCGCTGGTCTTCACGTCGAAGGGCGCCTCGGCGCTGACCACCGAGCGCGAGTAGTAGTTGATGCCCAGGAAATCCAGGGGCGCGGCGATGCAGGCCAGGTCCTCGGCCGTGTGGGTGGGTGCGTCCTCGCCCAGGTGCTCCAGCACGTCATGCGGATAGCGGCCCAGGAAGAGCGGGTCCATGAACCAGCGCACGAGCTTGCCGTCCTCCAGCCGGGCGCGGGCCTGGTCGGCCGGGGAGTCGCTGGCCGGCACCATCGGGGCGAGGTTGAGCACGATGCCCAGCGGTGCGCGACAGCCGTCGGCGCGCAAGGCCTGCAGCGTGCGGCCGTGGCTGAGCAGCAGGTGGTGGGCGACCTGCATCGCCTCGCGCCGGCTGCGGTGCCCCGGGGCAAAGATGCCCGTCTCGTGGCCGAGGATGGCCATGACCCAGGGCTCGTTGTGCGTGGTCAGGCCGCGCAGCCGGTCGCCCAGCCGAGCGCCGATGCCCCGTGCGTAGTCGACGAAGTGCTCCACGGTGTCGCGTGCCGCCCAGCCGCCGGACTCCTGCAGGGCCTGCGGCAGGTCCCAGTGGTTGAGCGTCAGGTGCGGCTGCACGCCGCGTGTGAGCAGTCCGTCGACGAGGCGCTCGTAGAAGTCCAGGCCCTTCGGGTTCCAGGCCCCGCGGCCCTCGGGCTGCACGCGCGGCCACGACACCGAGAAGCGGTAGCAGCCCACGCCGAGCCCGGCGATGAGGTCCAGGTCCTCCTCCAGGCGGTGGTAGTGGTCGCACGCGACGTCGCCGTCGCTGGCGTCGGCGATCGCGCCAGGGGTGCGGCAGAAGCGGTCCCAGATCGACTCGCCCTTGCCGTCCGCGCGTGCAGCGCCCTCGATCTGGAAGGCGCTCGTGGACACCCCCCAGGCGAAATCGGGCGGGAAGGGCAGCGCCAGCTCGGTGGCTTCGTCCAGGCTGTGCGTGTGGGTGTGCGCGTTCATGGGGCTTGCAGGGTGGGCAGCAGGGCGGGGTGCAGGAAGGCAGGTGCGACCGGGGGTCGCGCGGGTGGTCGGGATCGATGCGGGTGCAGGCTCACTTGACGGCCCCGGCGGTGAGCCCCGAGATGAGCTGGCGCGACGACCATGCGAAGAGCATCAGCAGCGGCAGCGTGGCGATCGCCGAGCCCGCCATCAGCGCTCCCCACTCGGTGTCCACGGGGCTTTGCAGGCTGCGCAGGGCCAGGGGCAGCGTGTACATGTCGGGGCTGCGCATCACGATCAGCGGGCCGATGAAGTTGTTCCACGACGCGATGAAGGCGATGAGCCCGAGCGTGCCCAGCGCCGGCTTGAGCAGCGGCAGCACGATGCGCCAGTAGATGCCGAACTCGCCGCAGCCATCCATGCGGGCGGCCTCGATGAGCTCGCGCGGGACGGCCGACTGCGCGAACTGGCGCATCAGGAAGATGCCGAAGGCGCTGGCCGCTCCCGGCAGGATCAGCGCGCGGGGCTGGTCGATCCAGCCCAGCGTGTCCATCAGCATGAAGGTGGGCACCATGTTCATGAAGGACGGCAGCAGCAGCGTGGCCATCACGAGCGAGAAGAGCGCACGCTTGAAGCGGAACTCGAAGCACGCGAAGGCGTAGCCGCCCATGGAGCAGAAGAACAGCGTCAGCGCGGTGGAGGCCAGCGCCACGTACAGGCTCCAGCCGAGGTTGCGCAGGAAGGGCAGCCGCTCGGTGAGCAGCCGCACGTTGGCAGCCAGGTCGTCCCCGAAGAACACGGGGGGCGGCAGGCTCATGATCTCGGTGCGCGAGTGCGTGGCAAAGACGAACATGAACCAGAAAGGCGCGAGCATGAGCAGCGCACCCACGGCCACGATCGCGTAGGCCAGCACCGTGGAGGTGTGCGCGCCGGTCGAGCCGTCGTCGCGCAGGTGCGGGGCGGACAGGTCTGCGGCGGCCATGTTCGTCAGCGCCCCGCCTCGCGCGGGCGGAAGGCCCGGTTGGTGAGCCAGGTCATCGCGGCCACGACCGCGAAGAGCAGCCAGGACATGGCGCTGGCGGCACCGAAGTCGTTGAAGTCGAAGGCCGTGCGGTACAGGTACAGGGCCGTGGTCATGCCGGCCTGGTCGGTGCCGCCGCGGCCGCCGGTGAGGATGAAGGGCTCCTCGAAGAGCTGCAGCCCGCCGATCACGCTGAGCGTGACGCCGAAGTACATCATCGGCCGCAGGCTCGGCAGCGTGATGTAGAAGAACTGCTGCCAGCGGCCCGCGCCGTCGAGCGTGGCTGCCTCGTACAGGTCGCGCGGGATCGTCTGCAGCGCCGCCAGGTACAGCACGATGTTGAAGCCCACGTAGCGCCAGAACACGATGAGCGCGATGGCGGGCTTGACGTTCTCGGGTTGGCCCATCCAGTCCACGGGCGCGATGCCGAGCCAGCTGCCGATGCCCGGCAGTCCGGCCAGGGCCTGCAGCGCCGCGTTGATGAGCCCGTAGTCGGTGGAGAAGAGCGAGCTGAAGAGGATCGAGATCGCCACCGTCGAGGTGATGTAAGGCAGGAACCAGGCGCCGATGACGGCGTCTCGCAGCCAGCGGATGCGCTGGTGGATGAAGACGGCCAGCGGGATGGCCACCAGGTGCTGCGGCAGCCCGGAGACGAGTGCGAGCCAGGCGGTGTTGCCAAGCGACTTCCAGAACCACTCGTCGCCCAGCGCAAAGGCGAAGTTCTCCCAGCCGACGAAGCGCATGGCCTCCAGGCCGCTGGTGGGCTCCCAGGTATGGAAGGCCAGCAGTGCCGAGAAGGCCAGCGGGAACAGCCCGAAGACGGCAAACAGGACCAGGAAGGGCGCGATGAAGACGTAGGGCGCCCATCGAGGCGACAGCTGGAGCCAGGCGGGAAGCTTCATGGCGATCCAGGAGTGCGTTCAGCGGCGCGCACGCTTGTCGAGCAGGCGCTGCGCGTCGGCCAGCGCCGCGTCGATCGCCTTGCCGCGGTCGAGCACCTTGTCGAGCTCGGTGTTGACCACCTCGTCGGCGAAGGCGTCGTGGCGGTGGACGGCCACCGGCGTGATGCGGCGCGCCGCCTCGCGCCACAGCACGCGCGCACGCTGGCCACCCAGGAAGGCGATGGGCTCTTCGAAGAAGGGGTCGTCGTGCGTGGCCAGCAGTGCCGGGAAGGCATCGTGGGCGCGGAAGGCGGCCAGCTGCATGTCCCGGTCCAGCGTGAGCAGCTGCACGAGCTCCCAGGCCCAGGCCTGCCGGGCCGGATCGGCGCGCCGCGGCAGTGCGAAGAAGGCGCCCCCGTAGGCGGCCGCCGCCTGTTCGGGCAGCGCGGCAGCGCGCCACAGGCCGCGCGTGTCCGGTGCGAGCCAGTTCGCCAGGTGCCCGGCCAGCCAGGCCCCGGTCACCTGCGTGGCCAGCGCGCCGCGCCGCAGGCCGGTGGTCCATTCGTTGGACCAGTTCGACACCCGCGCATCCAGCCGCTCCTGCCGAACGCGGCGCGCCAGCTCGAAGGCGCGCGCGAAGCGCGGCGAGTTCACCCCGGCGCGTCCCTGGCCGTCGAAGTACAGGCCGTGGCCGCTCGGCAGCCCCGTGCGGATGACGATGTCCTTGAGCTCGCGGGCGTGCCCGACGAGGTAGGCGCCCGTGCGAGCCTTCAGGCGGCGACCGGCGTCGACGAAGGTGTCCCAGGATTGCGTCAGGTCGCCTTCGGACACCCCGGCGCGCTCGAAGAGGTCCTGGCGGTACAGGAGGGTTCCGGGCCCGATGTCGGTGGGCACGGCCACGATCGCCCCGCCCGGGTTTCGCCCCTGCCCCACGGTGTAGGGCACCCAGCGGTCTTTCCAGCGCTCGGCCCCGAAGGGTGCTGCGGAGAGGTCCTTCAGGCCTGCGCCCTGGGCGAAGCGGCCCACGTAGCCGATCTCCAGCGCCATCACGTCGGGCAGGCGCACCGACGTGGACAGCGCCGTCGTCATGGCCGTGTGGTGGTCGATGAACTGCCGGCTGACGACCTCGATGCCGACCTGCGGGTGCAGCTGCTTCCAGCGCGGCAAGGCGGCCCGCACGATCTGGTCGACGGCGGGGAAGGCGGCCACCGTGAGCACGTCCGGCCGTGCGGCCATCGCGCGGCGCCCGGGCGCCCACAGCAGCGGGCACGCGGCAAGGGCGCGGAGGGCGAGGTGGCGGCGGCGCAGGTCCATCGGGGTATGGCAGCGCCCGAGGGGCGGGCGACCGTCGGGCAGCCCGCTATGAAAGCGCTTTCAGAATTGTCGGGCCTGGGGGGAGCCGCTGTCAAATGCGGGTAAGCGCGGGGGCTGCGAGCCTCACTGGCGAGGGGTGGCGGTGGACTCGCGCGCGATCACGCGCGGGGCCGGCACGTGCACGGCGGGCTTGTCTCCGCGCAGCATCGCCAGCATCGCGCTGGCGGCCAGTTGGCCCGTCTCGTAGGCCGGCTGGCGAACCGTGCTCAGGGGCGGGATGCTGTAGCGCGAGGTGGCCAGGTCGTCGAAGCCGATCACCGAGACATCCTGCGGCACGCGCAGCGAGCGCCGGTACAGGCCCAGGCAGGCGCCCAGTGCCATCTGGTCGTTCGCGGCAAACAGGGCCGTGAAGGGCTGGCGCGAGTCCAGCAGGCGTTCCACGGCCTGCAGCCCGCTTTCCTCGTGGAACTGGCCCGGCACCACCAGCGCAGGGTCGTAGGGCAGGCCGGCGGCCTGCAGCGCATCGCGGTAGCCGCGCAGGCGGGCTTGCGCATCAGGGTGTTCGGCGATGCCCGCGATGAAGGCGATGCGCCGGTGCCCCAGGCCGATGAGGTGGGAGGTGGCCAGCCGTGCGCCTTCGAAATCGTCGAAGTCCAGCCCGAAGAGGTTCGTGCCCTTGAGCGGGCGGCCCGTGGCCACCACGGGCAACCGGCGTGCGCACTGGCGCAGGGCGGCGTCGCTCAGGCGCCCGGTGAGCACGATGACGCCGTCGACCCGGCGCGCGCGAAGCCGCTCGATGCAGCGGGCTTCCTCCTCGGCATCCCAGTGGCCGCTCACGAACAGGGGGTGGTAGCCCGCGCGCGACAGCACATCCTCGATGCCCCGCAGCGCCACGCCGTAGAACGGGCTGTCCAGCGACTGCGTGACCACGCCCACGCTCATCGTGCGCCCGCCAGCCAGGCCCCGGGCCACCGGGTTGGGCACGAAGCCCAGGCGCGAGATCGCCTCGTCCACCGCACGCTTGCGGTGCTC
>JBBAPJ010000105.1:0-6802 GCA_040400855.1 Rubrivivax sp. | reverse complement strand
GCGTGGGCCAGCCCGCCGACGTGCTGCAGCGGGCCGAGTCGCCGGAGGTGGCGGCGCTCTACTCCGCCAACACCGTCGCTGCGCGGGCGCGGGGTGTCTTCGGCTCGCCGAGCTTCGTCACGGCCGACGGCGAAGTGTTCTGGGGTGACGATCGGCTGGAGGAGGCTCTGGAGTGGGTGGGCTCAGGGCGCTGATGCCACGCCGCCTTTGATGTCCTGGCGATGACGGATTCGGCGGCGCTCACCCTGTTCGCGCTCGGTCTGGCGCTGGCGGCTTCCCCCGGCCCGGACTCCTTGCTGATCGTGCGCAACACCCTCCTCGAGGGGCGCCGCATCGGGTTCCTGACGCTGCTGGGCAACCGCATCGGCTTGTGCGCGCACGTGGCGGCCGCCATCGCCGGGCTCTCGGTGGCGCTGCACAACTCGCCGGGGCTGTACCTCGGCGTGCGCCTGCTGGGCGCTGTCTACCTCGTCTACCTCGGCGCGAGCAAGCTGGTGGCACGCGCCAAGGGCGCGGCGTCCTCCACCACCGCGGGGCCGGAGGCGGGCCCGGCTGCTGCCGCCGCGGTCCGGCAGGGGTTGCTCAACAACCTCCTGAATCCGAAGGTCAGCCTGTTCTTCCTGAGCCTGTTTCCGCAGTTCGCCACGGGCGAGCTGCTGTCCCGATCGCCCGTCATGGTCGCGGCCTGCTTCCTGGCGGGCAACACGCTGTGGTACGTGCTGCTCGTGCTGGTGGTGGGCCTGCCGGGGTTGCGCGAGCGCATGCGGCGTTTCCAGGCCGTGATCGACTTCGTGTTCGCCGTCGGCTTCGTCGCGCTTGGCAGCGTCATCGTGATCGAGGAGCTGGCGGCGTTGGGGAGGCGCTGAGGCCGAAGCAGGACCGCGTGGCGATCAGCGGCACGGCAAAGGCCACCGCGAACACGGTGTTGAGGACGGCGTTGGGCCACAGCCCCGTCCACAGCGACACCGTGGTGTCCGGCACGAACCAGCCCACCAGGGACACCACGAAGACATTCCAGCCGTGGCGCTCGCCGCGCCGAAAGGGCCCGGCGAGCGTCAGCCACAAGGCCAGGCCCCAGCCCACCATCACGGAGCCCATGACCGCATGCGCGAGCGTGAGGTAGGGCTGCACTTCAGGCCCGAACGCCGCCACCGCACCGGCCTGGCCGTACATCAGGAGGCCGAAGCCTTGGCGGGCGAGGTCGGGCAAGGCCGCCAGCGCCAGCCCGAAGAGGATCGTGCCGGCCGTGACGGCCTGCAGCCAGCGGTACCAGAAGGCCGGGATCGGGCGGGCAGGCCCGTGCGGGGGTGGGAGCGAGGCAGGCATGTCAGGGTCCACCTTCCAGCATGGCCGACGCTGCCGCGGCGCCGAGGCGGGGCACCAGTTCGGCGCGCCAGGCCACCTCGGCCGGGAGGGGCTGGTTGACCGTGGCGGCCACGGTGAGGTCCAGCGACGGGCAGTGCGCGACGCCGCAGCCCCAGAAGCCGAGGTGCCCCCAGGCCTGGGCGGGCCCCATCGGCATGACCGCGGCCAGGCGGCTGTGCAGCCGGGCAATCCCTTCGCGCGCGCAGGGCACGACGATGCACCCTGCCGCGAGTGTCCCGGGACGCTCGAAGAGCTCCTGGCCGAACAAGGCACGCGCGAAGCGCACGAGGTCGCCCACCGTCGAGACGATCCCGCCGCCGCCGTAGCGGTCGAACGAGGCATCGAAGCCGGTGGCCTCCGTGGCGCCGAGCCACTGCGGGGCCGGCGTGCCGGCTCCCGCCGGGGCAGGCTCGTCGTCCTCCCACCAGGTTCGGTGCAGCCCCAGGCGGTCGTAGCCGAGCAGCCGGCGCACGGCCACACCGAGCGGCTGCTCTGTCGCGCGCTCGATGGCTTCGCCGAGCAGCACGTAGCCCGTGTCCGAGTAGTGGAAGCGCTGGCCCGGCCCTTCCCCGACCGGCTGGAGTTCGAGCGCGAGGGCGAGCTGCTCGGTGCGGGACCATCGCCGCCGGGGGTGCGCCAGCACCGCCTGCACGTAGGCGGGCGCCGAGGCGTGGTCGGGCAGGCCACTTGTGTGGGTCAGCAGGTGGTCGAGCGTGATCCGGCGGGGGTCGTGGCTGGCGGCGGCGAGCATCGCCGCGTGGTCCGGTGACAGGTGATCCGCAACCGGGGCTTCGAGCCGCAGCAGCCCGCTTTCGACGAGCCGCAGCACCGCTGCGGCCACGAACACCTTGGTGACGCTGGCGATGCGAAAGGGGGTCTGCACGCCCGGGGGCGGGTTCGCTGCGGCCCTGGGGCCGCCGAGCGAGGCGCTCCAGTGCAGGCCGATCGACGGCGCCACCACCATGGCCATCACGCTCGGGACCTCCGGATCCTGGGCGGCCTGCCGCACGAGGGCATCGAGCCGCGCTGCGGCCTGCGTGCGCAGGTGGGTGGTGCTGGCTATGGCGCGCCCCCGAGGTCGCCGTCCACGTAGTACCAGCGCCCGCCCTCGCGCACGAAGCGGCTGGTCTCCTGCAGCCGGTGGGCGCGGCCGCCGAGCTTGCTGCGCGCGACGAAGGACACGGTGGCCGTGTCACCGCTGCTGGCGTGGTGCCTGACCTCCAGGCCGAGCCAGCGCAGGCCCGGCTCGAAAGCGAGCGCCTCGGCTGGCGGCCGCGTGCTGGGGTGCCAGGTGGCCAGCAGGTAGGCGGCGTCCTCGCGCACATAGGCGGTGTACCGGGAGCGCATCAGCGCCTCGGCGCTGGGAGCCTGCAGGTGCTCGGCGCCGGTGTGCCAGCGGCCGCAGCAGCCGGCGTAGGGCAGGTTGCTTGCGCAGGGGCAGGCCGAGGGGTGGGTGGCTGGGTTCATCGGTCGGGCATGTCGCCAGGTGGCCGCCCCGCGCGCAGCGGCGTGCGCAGCTTACCCGTACCCGGCGCAGCCCTGATCGCTCAGCCCACCACCACCTCGGCAATCTCGATCTGCGGCGCGACGTTGGTGTAGTTCGGGATGTCGGCCATGATCGCCGCGCCGTGCGTGGCCATGACGGCCTGGAAGGGCTCGAGCGACTCCAGGTACAGCGCGCACGAGGCCAGGAAGGCCGGCGGCGCACCCGGCGCACCGCCTGCCAGCCCCTTGTCGACGGTGTAGCGCACGAGCGCGGTGCCGAGCTTGGCGGCCACCATCGGCATGTGCCGCTCGCGGTAGTAGGCGTGGTCGAAGGTCGCCCCCGCTGCGTTCGGGTACATCACGGACACCTTGAACATCTTCTTCCCCTGAGCATCGGCCGGGTCGCGGGACGCCCTGTGCGTCGCGCGCGCCCAGCCGGAAGGGAGTGTCCCGTCGGCTGTCCGGGCCGGTCAATGCCGCGTTGTCCCGCCTGCCGGGGTCACCAGATGGGGTATTGACATCGCTCAAAGCGCTTTGTAAAGTAAAGCACTTCAATTCACCGCATACGAGGTTGCCATGACCGACACGACCCACACCGCCGAGGAGAACCTCGCCTTCCTGCGCCAGCTGGCCCGCGCCGGCCAGGAAGCGCCCCTGATGGCCGGCCCCTACCTGATCGCTGGCGGCGCCTGGTTCGGCGCCGCGAGCCTCGTGCAGTGGCCGCTGCTGCGAAACCTCCTCGGGCTGAGCTTCGGGCAGGCCACCCTCGCGTGGCTGGTCGCCGCGGCGGGCTTTGCCATCCACCTTGCGCTGCTCGTCCGCCGGGACCGCCACACGGTCGAGAACTCGGCCAACCGCGTCGTCAACGCCGCCTGGATGGGCGTGGGCCTGGGCATCTTCGCCTTCTGGATCGGGGTGGCCGCCATGGCCTGGCAGCGCAGCGACGGCTTCGTGATGAACACCATCAGCCTGCAGGTGCTCACGGTCTACGGCATCGCGTGGATCATCGCCGGGGCCGCCACCGGGCAAGGCTGGATGAAGGCCAATGCCTTCTTTGCGCTGCTGACCGTGCCGGTGCTCGGCTTCTTCGTCGGCACGGGGCACGAGTACCTCGTCTACGCGATCGCGCTGGTGCTCACGGCCGTCGTGCCGGGCGTGCGGCTGTCGCGCCTGGCGCAGCAGGACCGGGGCTGAGCCTCATGAGCGGGTTCAACATCCATGCACTGGATGACGTCATCCACGGGCGCATCCGGCTGGGCGTGATGGCCTATCTCGTGGGCGCGCAGACGGCGGACTTCAACGCCCTGAAGACGCACCTGGCCACCACCGACGGCAACCTCTCGGTGCACCTGCGCAAGCTCGAGGAGGCGGGCTATGTCGCCATCGAGAAGTCGTTTCGCGGGCGCAAGCCGGTGACGGCGGTGAGCCTCACGGACAGTGGGCGCGAGGCCTTCGGCCAGTACCTCGGGGCGCTGTCGGGGCTGATCGGCAAGGGCTGACACCGGGCTGGCGGGTGCCCGGTCGCCGAAGCACGGGCCGCTTCACTCCGCCTTCGCGCCGCTCTCCCTCACGACCTTGCCCAGGCGCGGCACGTCGGCGCGCACGACCGCGCCGAGCTCGGCCGGGCTCATGCCCGAGAGGTCCAGGCCCAGGTCGGTCAGGCGCTTGGCCACGTCGGGCATCTTGAGGATGCGTGCGATCTCGGCGTGCAGCCGCTCGACGATCGCCGCTGGCGTGCCCGCGGGTGCGAAGACGGCCTGCCAGGAGCTGAGCTCGTAGCCGGCCAGCCCCTGCTCGGCCATGGTCGGCACGTCGGGTGCGGCGCCACTGCGTTGCGCGGTGGTGACGGCCAGCGCACGCAGCCTGCCCGTCTTCATGTGGGGCAAGGCGGTGGCGATGTTGTCCACCGCCACCGGCAGCGTGCCGCCCAGCAGCTCGGGGATCATCTGGCCGCTGCCACGGTAGGGGATGTGCTCCATCTGCACGCCGGCCATCGTCTTGAAGAGCTCCCCGGAGATGTGCTGCGAGGTGCCCGTGCCGGCCGAGCCGAAGGAGTACCTGCGCGGGTTGGCCTTGAGCAGCGCGATGAACTCGCGCAGGTTCTGCGCCGGCACGCTCGGGTGCACCACGAGCACGTTGGGCTGCGTGGCGTACATCGTGATGGGCGCGAAGCTCGTCACGGGGTCGTAGGGCAGCTTGTCGTACAGCGTGGCGTTGATGGCGTGCGAGCTGATCGTGCCCCCTCCGATGGTGTAGCCGTCGGGTGCGGCGCGCGCGAGCTCGGCCGCGCCCACCGAGCCGCCTTGGCCGGCGCGGTTTTCCACCACGATGGTCTGCCCGAGCGCCGGGCCGAGCTTCTCGCCGACCACGCGCGCAAGGATGTCGGTGGTGCCCCCCGGCGCGAAGGGCACGATGTAGCGGATGGGCCGATTCGGCCAGGGCGCCTGTGCGGCCGCTCCCAGGGGCGAGAGCGCGGTGGCGGCCAGGAGGTGACGGCGGTTCAGCATGGTGCGGGCTCCTTTTTCAGAGGCACAGCATAGGAACTTCGAAGGCTGGCGGCAAGGACCGGCTCGTCGCGCGGGGGTGGTGGTGGGGGCGCGCACCGCGGGCGGCTGCCGCACAATGGCCGGCCCTTGAGCAAACGCCATGACTACCCCGCCGCCCGGAGCCGCTGACACGCCCCCGGCCCGCCGCCGGCTGGTCGGCCTGCTGAAGCTGATGGCCACGCACGGGTCGCTGCGCCGCGGCCGCGGCCTGTTCAGCGGAGTGCTCGCCCTCGGCCTGGCGGTGGCGAGCCTGCTGGGGGTGCTGGCCTTCCACTTCCCCGAGTACCTGACGACCCCGGAGCTGCGGCGCCGCTACGACGTGGAGCTGCTGCGTGAGCTGATCCGTGCAGGGCTGTGGACGGCTGGCGGCCTTTCGGTGGTGAGCCTGCTGCGCACGCGCATGCCCAGCCTGCCTGCCACCGCCTTTGCGCTCGTCGCCATCTCGGTGGCGCTCGGGGGCCACCGCGTGGAGGTGGGGGACTTCCCCGAGGGCACGCCCTACATCGGCCTGGACTGGTTCGTGCTGGACCTGCTGGGCTCGGCCCTCCTCTTCGTCTTCCTGGAGAAGCTCCTGCCGCTGCGGCCCGAGCAGCCGGTCTTTCGCCCCCAGTGGCAGCTCGACCTGCAGTACTTCGCACTCACGCACCTGGGCGTCGGGGCCCTGATGCTTGCAGTCCACGGCCTGGCCCAGCCGGTGGCTGCAGCCGCTTCGGCCTGGCTCGGGCCTTGGGGCGCCGCGGTGGCCGGCCTGCCGATGTGGGCCGCGCTGCCCCTGGCGATGCTGGCTGCCGACCTGGTGCAGTACGCCGTGCACCGCGCCTGCCACGAAGTGCCGTGGCTGTGGCGCTTCCACGCCGTGCACCACTCGGTGGAGCACATGGACTGGCTCGCGGGCTCGAGGCTGCACCTGCTGGAGGTTGTGGTCACCCGAGGCGTGGTGCTGGGCGCGCTGCTCGGTCTGGGCTTCTCCCGGGGGGTGATCGACCTCTACATCGTCGTGGCCGGCCTGCAGGCGGTGTTCATCCACGCCAACGTCGACGTGCGGCTCGGGCCGTTGCGGCACGTGATCGTCACGCCCAACTTCCACCACTGGCACCATGGCCAGGATCGCGAGGCCATCGACCGTCACTACGCGGTGCACTTCGCCTTCATCGACCGCCTCCTGGGCACGGCGGTGGCGTCCGACAGCGCGTGGCCGAAGCGCTACGGGTTGCGGGATGAGTCGCTTCCGGACGGACTGTGGCGGCAGCTCCTCGCGCCTTTCCGGCCTGCACGCAGGACATAGACCGGGTGCACCGCTGACCAGGATCGAACTGTGATGGATCGCTCGCAACTGCCCAAGGGGTTCACCTTCTGCGCCATCGACTTCGGCACCTCCAACTCCGCCGTCGCACTGCCCGCACCGG
>JBBAPJ010000104.1:0-6809 GCA_040400855.1 Rubrivivax sp. | reverse complement strand
AGGTGGATCGAGCTGATGCCGATGATGGCGGTGGCCAGCTTGACCTTCAGCACCGCGGCGTTCACGTGGCTGAGCCATTCGGGCTGGTCCGGGTGGCCTTCCAGGTTCAGGCGCGAGACGAAGGTCTCGTAGCCGCCGATGATCACCATGATGAGCAGGTTGCTGATCATCACCACGTCGATGAGGGCCAGCACCACGAGCATGATGATGGTCTCGTTGAGGGCCTTGATCGGCTCGTAGCCGATGACGGCACCGGCGGCGTCCTTGATCGCCACGGCCTTGTAGCCGATGCTCGTGACGAGCTGCGCCAGTGCCGTCTGGCTGCCGAAAGCGGCCTCGATCAGGTGCACGAGCTCCACCCAGAAGTGGTAGACGTACACCGCCTGGGCGAGGATCAGCCCCAGGTACAGGGGCAGCTGCAGCCAGCGGCTGGCGAAGATGAAGGCCGGCAGGCCGTGCAGCTTCCGGGAGGGTGAGGGCTTGTGCTCGGCTGGCGTGCTCATGGCAGGGTCTCGCACCCAGGGTCGGGACAACCCTGTTGTATGCAATTGTAGGTGCCGCAAGATGACGGGTTGGCCGCGCCAGAGTAAGGCGAGAGTCAGAGCAGCTGCTTAGCGTACGGCGCGCCTGTGCGGGCTGCCTTCCGTGCTCGGCCCGGGCCCGAATGACGAACGACATCCAGGAGACGAACCATGGCCGGTGACGCCACCCCGCTGAACACCTACCTGCCCCCGGCGAGCTTCGTGCAAGGTGCTGCCGTCTCGGGCATGCAGGCCTACCAGGCCCTGTGTGCCGAGGCCGAGGCCGACTACGAAGGCTACTGGGCACGCCTGGCGCGCGAGTTCGTCACGTGGAAGACACCCTTCACGAAGGTGCTCAACGCCTCGAACGCCCCCTTCTACCGCTGGTTCGAGGACGGCACGCTCAACGTCTCCTACAACTGCCTGGACCGCAACGTCGAGCGCGGCCTGGGTGACAAGACGGCCCTCATCTTCGAGGCCGACGACGGCAGCGTCACGAAGGTGAGCTACCGGGAGCTGCTCGAGCGCGTGAGCCGCCTGGCCAATGCCCTGAAGGCACGCGGCGTCAAGAAGGGCGACCGCGTCGTCATCTACATGCCCATGAGCGTGGAGGGCGTGGCCGCGATGCACGCCTGCGCGCGCATCGGTGCCACGCACTCGGTGGTCTTCGGGGGCTTTTCGGCGCAGAGCCTGCGCGACCGCATCGAGGATGCCGGCGCCGTGATGGTCATCACCGCCGACGAGCAGGCGCGCGGCGGCAAGCACCTGCCGCTCAAGGCCATCGTCGACGAGGCGCTGGCGATGCCCGGCACCGGCAGCATCGCCAACGTCGTCGTCTACCGCCGCACGGGCGGCAACGTGGCCTGGCAGGCCGGGCGCGACCACTGGATGCACGAGCTCACGGCCGCGCAGCCCGCGCAGTGCGAGCCCGAGTGGGTGGAGGCCGAGCACCCGCTGTTCCTGCTCTACACGAGCGGCTCCACCGGCAAGCCCAAGGGGGTGCAGCACTCCACCGGCGGCTACCTGCTGCACGCGGCGCTGACCACGAAGTGGACCTTCGACCTCAAGCCCGACGACATCTTCTGGTGCACGGCCGACATCGGCTGGGTCACGGGCCACACCTACATCACCTACGGGCCGCTGGCCCTGGGCGGCACCGAGATCGTCTTCGAGGGCGTGCCCACCTATCCGGATGCCGCGCGCTTCTGGAAGATGATCGAGAAGCACAAGGTCACGATCTTCTACACCGCGCCCACCGCGATCCGCTCCCTCATCAAGGCGGCCGAGACCAACGAGGCCGTGCACCCGAAGCGCTCCGACCTCTCCAGCCTGCGGCTGCTCGGCTCGGTGGGTGAGCCCATCAACCCGGCCGCCTGGGAGTGGTACCACGCCAACGTGGGCGGCGGCCGCTGCCCGATCGTCGACACCTTCTGGCAGACCGAGACGGGCGGCCACATGATCACGCCCATGCCCGGAGCCACGCCGCTGGTGCCGGGCTCGTGCACGCTGCCCTTCCCGGGCATCCAGGCCGCCATCGTCGACGAGACAGGCAACGACGTCCCGAACGGGCAGGGCGGCATCCTCGTCGTGAAGAAGCCCTGGCCGAGCATGATCCGCACCATCTGGGGCGACCCCGAGCGCTTCAAGAAGAGCTACTACCCGCCCGAGCTCAAGGGCTACTACCTGGCCGGCGACGGCTCCATCCGCGACGCGAACACCGGCTACTTCACGATCACCGGCCGCATCGACGACGTGCTCAACGTCTCGGGCCACCGCATGGGCACGATGGAGATCGAGTCGGCCCTCGTGAGCTGCACCGAGCTCGTGGCCGAAGCCGCCGTGGTGGGCCGGCCGGACGAGACCACGGGCGAGGCCATCTGTGCCTTCGTCGTGCTCAAGCGCCCGCGCCCCACGGGCGAGGAGGCGAAGAAGATCGCCGCCGAGCTGCGCAACTGGGTGGCCAAGGAGATCGGCCCGATCGCCAAGCCCAAGGACATCCGCTTCGGCGACAACCTGCCCAAGACGCGCTCGGGCAAGATCATGCGGCGCCTGCTGCGCTCCATCGCCAAGGGCGAGACGATCACGCAGGACACCTCCACGCTCGAGAACCCCGCCATCCTCGAGCAGCTCGCGCAGACGAACTGAGCTACTTCAGCGTCAGCACCCACTGGGCCAGCCGCTTCGCGTCGGCCTCGCTCACGTGGGGATTGGCGGCCATCGGCACGGCGCCCCAGGCGCCGCTGCCGCCTTCCCGGATCTTGCGCGCCAGGTGGGTGGCGGCGTCGGCGCGGCCCGCGTAGCGGCGGCCCACCTCCCGGAAGGCCGGGCCCACGACCTTGCGGTCGATCTGGTGGCAGGCCATGCAGCGGCTGGTCTGGGCGAGTTCGGGGCTGGCCAGAGTCCGCTCGGCCCCGAGCCCGAGCCCGAGCAGGAGGAGGTTTGCCAGTGCGCACCGCAGCAGGCGCGATCGGGGCGCGCCGGAGCCTGACTGCACCCCGCGTGCGGCGTCACAACTTGTGACAATGAACCCGAACCGCCCCATCTTGGTGCGCATTACACTGGGCGTAACGTCGGTTGAAAGTTTTCGGCTCCCCGGAGCTCCCTCGAAGATGTGGTTCCTCGTCATCGGTTTCATCCTGGTCGGTTTGAAGTTGGCCGCGGTGGCCCCGGTCGCGCAGTGGGCCTGGTGGTGGGTGCTGCTGCCCTTCGGCGCGACCGTGCTGTGGTGGTTCCTGTCCGATCGAACCGGCTTGACGGCCAAGCGTCAGCAGCAGCGTTGGCTCGAGCGGCGCGAGAAGCGTCGCCAGCAGTCTCTGGACGGGACGCGCCCGCAGCGAGCCGGCCACGACCGGCGCGTCCAGCGCGAGGACCCCACCCGCCACGACCACCGCTGAACGTGCGTGCCGCAGCTGCCGGCAGTGGCGGGCTGCAGCCGCCAGCTGCTCAGTCGCCGTCGAGCACCGCGCCGCGGCTGGCGCTGGCCGCATTGCGGAAGAACTTGGCCATCACACCCCGGGTATAGCGCGGGGCCGGCCGCTGCCAGGCGGCACGCCGACGCGCAATCTCGGAGTCGTCCACGTGCAGCTGCAGCAACAGCTGGTGCGCGTCGATGGTGATCGAGTCGCCCTCCTGCACGAGTGCGATGAGGCCGCCCTCGTAGGCCTCGGGTGCGACGTGCCCGACCACCATGCCCCAGGTGCCTCCCGAGAAACGCCCGTCCGTGATCAGGCCCACGCTTTCGCCCAGGCCCTGGCCGATCAGCGCACCGGTGGGGGCGAGCATCTCGGGCATGCCCGGCCCACCCTTGGGGCCCAGGTAGCGCAGCACCATCACGTCTCCGGCCCGGATCCTGCCGGCCATGATCGCCGCCAGTGCCGACTGCTCGTCGTCGAAGACGCGTGCCGGCCCGGTGATCACCGGGTTCTTGAGCCCCGTGATCTTGGCCACGCAGCCCTCGGTGGCGAGGTTGCCCTTGAGGATCGCGAGGTGCCCCTGCGCGTACATCGGGTCGCCCACCGGGCGGATCACCTGCTGGTCCGCGCGCAGCGGCGGCACCGAGGCGAGGTTCTCGGCCAGCGTCCTGCCCGTGATCGTCATGCAGTCTCCATGCAGGAGGCCGGCGTCGAGCAGCACCTTCATCACGGCCGGGATGCCGCCTGCACGGTGCAGGTCGATGGCCAGGAAGCGGCCGCTGGGCTTGAGGTCGCACAGCACCGGCACCTTGCGGCGCACGCGCTCGAAGTCGTCGATCGACCACTCCACGCCTGCGGCGTGCGCGATGGCCAGGAAGTGCAGCACGGCGTTGGTGGAGCCGCCCGTGGCCATGATCACCGCCACCGCGTTCTCGAGCGACTTCTTGGTGACGATGTCGCGGGGCTTGAGGTCGGCCTTCACGGCCTCCACGAGCACGCGCGCCGCCTCCTTCGTGTGGGCGACGATCTCCTCCTCGACGTTGGCCATCGTGGAGGAGCCCGGCAGGCTCATGCCCAGGGCCTCGAAGGCCGAGGACATCGTGTTGGCCGTGTACATGCCCCCGCATGAGCCGCTGCCCGGGATCGCCCGGCGCTCGATCTCGCAGAAGTCCTCCTCGCTCATGCGGCCGGCGGAGAACTGGCCCACCGCCTCGAAGACGCTGACGATGTTCAGGTCCTGCCCCTTGTAGTGGCCTGGCAGGATGGTGCCGCCGTAGACGTAGATGGCCGGCACGTTGGCGCGCAGCATGCCCATCATGCCGCCAGGCATGTTCTTGTCGCAGCCGCCGATGACGACCACGCCGTCCATCCACTGCCCGCCCACGCAGGTCTCGACGCAGTCGGCGATCACCTCGCGCGACACGAGGCTGTACTTCATGCCCTCGGTGCCCATCGACATGCCGTCGCTGATGGTGGGAACGCCGAAGACCTGCGGGTTCGCGCCCGCTTCCTTCAGTCCGTCCACGGCCGCGTCGGCCAGCTTCTGCAGGCCCGAGTTGCACGGCGTGATCGTCGAGTGCCCGTTGGCCACGCCGATCATCGGCTTGCCGAAGTCGCTCGCCTGGTAGCCCATGCCGTAGTACATCGAGCGGTTCGGCGCGCGCGCGACGCCTTCGGTGATGTTCTTCGAGCGGCGGTTGAAGGCCATGTCATCATCTCCTGTGGACAGCCCTCCACTTTAGCGCGAGGGCACCCGCGCCTGCCGCCCGCGGCCCAGCCACCCCAACCGCTGCCCGATGCTCACGCACCCGCAATTCGATCCCGTCGCACTCTCGCTCGGCCCGCTGCAGATCCACTGGTACGGGCTGACCTACGTGGTGGCCTTCGGCTTGTTCCTGCTGCTGGCAAGGCGCCGGGCGGCGCAGCCTGGGTTCGCCCGCGCCGGCTGGAGCGCGCGCGACGTGGAGGACCTCCTCCTGTACGGCGTGATCGGCGTCGTGCTCGGCGGGCGCATCGGCTACGCCTTGTTCTACAAGACGGGCTACTACCTGGCCAACCCGCTGGAGATCCTCATGGTGTGGAAGGGCGGCATGTCCTTCCACGGTGGATTGCTGGGCGTGATCGCGGCCATGGCCTTCTTCGCCTGGCGCCGGCAGCGGCCCTTCCTGCAGGTCACCGACCTCATCGCCCCGTGCGTGCCCACCGGCCTGGCCAGCGGGCGCATCGGCAACTTCATCAACGGCGAGCTCTGGGGCCGCGCCGCCGATCCGGCCCTGCCCTGGGCCATGGTGTTCCCTCAGTCGGGCACCGCCATCGCCCGGCACCCGTCCCAGCTCTACCAGTTCGCGCTCGAGGGGCTGCTCCTGTTCGTCGCGCTGTGGTGGTATGCCTCGCGCCCGCGGGGCCTGGGGCAGGTGTCCGGCGCGTTCCTCGTCGGCTACGGCGTGCTGCGTTTCGTGGCGGAGTGGTTCCGCGAGCCCGACAGCTTCCTCGGGCTGCTGGCGCTGGGCCTGAGCATGGGCCAGTGGCTGTGCCTGCCGATGGTGGCGGCCGGTGTGTGGCTGATGGTGCGCGGATACGATCGCGCCTCATGAGACAGATCTTCCTGGACACCGAGACCACGGGCCTGGATGCCGCCACCGGCGACCGCCTCGTCGAGATCGGCTGCATCGAGATGGTGGACCGGCGCCTGACCGGCTCCACCTTGCACCTGTACGTCAACCCCGGGCGCCCGAGCTCGCCCGAGGCCGAGCGCATCCACGGCCTGACGACGGAGTTCCTGGCCGACAAGCCCCCCTTCGAGGCCGTGGCCGACGAGCTGCTGGCCTACCTGCGCGGGGCCGAGCTCATCATCCACAACGCCGACTTCGACGTGGGCTTCCTGCAGATGGAGCTCGGGCGTGCCGGGCGCGGCTCGCTGCACGACGTGGTGGCGCGCGTGCACGATTCCATCAAGCTCGCGCGCGACCTGTACCCCGGCAAGGGCGTGTCGCTGGACGCGCTGTGCCGCCGCCTCGAGGTGGACAACACGCACCGCACTTACCATGGCGCGCTCGTGGACGCGGCGCTGCTGGCAGAGGTCTACCTGCGCATGACGCGCGGCCAGGACTCGCTCGTCATCGACCTGTCCGACGCCGCCGCGGGCGGCGGCTCGGGCGGCCCGCGCATCGACCTGTCGGGCTTCTCGCTTCCGGTGCTGGAGCCCACCCCCGAGGAGCTCGAAGCCCACGAACGGCTGCTGGCCGACCTGGACAAGGCCAGCGGGGGCAAGACGGTGTGGCGCGAGCTCATGGCATAATCCTGGGCTCTCCGGACGACGGATCCGGGCGGTTAGCTCAGCGGTAGAGCACTGCCTTCACACGGCAGGGGTCGCAGG
>JBBAPJ010000103.1:4168-6842 GCA_040400855.1 Rubrivivax sp. | reverse complement strand
CTGAAGAACATGTTGGCCTTCAGGATCTGCACGTGCACCGAGCCGATGGGCTTGGTGAAGACGTCGGCTGCGGTCTGCACGCCGCTGTTGGCGCAGTTGTTCTTGATCGTGAAGTCGGACAGGTTCAGCGTGTAGGTCTGGGCGCCGATGGCCGGGGGCGTGATCACAGGCGCTGCCGCCTCGACATAGCACCCCGCAAAGGCCTGCTTGAGCTGCACGAACACCGTGAAGGTGGCCACCTTGCGGCTGGTCACCTCGTCGTTGCCCCACACCGCGATGCGCAGCTTCGTCTGGCCGCTCAGGGTGACGGAGCCGTCGTTGGCGGCGTTGACGTAGGCGCCGACGAAGGGCACGTTGGATGCCGAGGAGAAGCCCAGGCCGAAGTAGAAGTTGGGCGTGGCCTCGGTGACCGGGGAGATGCCGCTCCACCAGAAGTTGGACCAGTCATTGGCCTGCGGATCCTGGTACCAGTTGAAGGAGCCGCCCTCCACCGAGCGACCGGCTCGGGCGAAGGTGATGCCGTCCGCATCCCGGTTCGTGTAGCCGCTGGCAAACACGAGCGGCGTGACCACCACCGTGTTGTAGGCCTGGGCGGCCTGCGCAGCTGCGGCGCTGGCGTTGCCGGCTGCATCCGAGAAGCCGCCGGCGGCCACCGCCAGGTTCATCGTGCCGGAGGTGTTGGCGGTGGGTGTGACCACGAGCGTGTAGACCGTGGCGCTGCTCTTCGTCACCGAGGCGGCCTTGGTGCCGCCGGTCACCGTGACGTCGGCCGCATCGAAGCTCGTCCCGACGTCCTCGGTGAAGGTGAAGGTGAAGGTGACCGGACCGGTGGCCGTCCCGCTGGTGCCACTGGTGATCGCCACGCTGGGCGCCTGGGTGTCGAAGCTCACGGCGGAGGCCGAGGCCATGGCGGTGTTGGCGTTGCCGGCGGTATCGGTGAAGCGGCTCGCGGCCACGCTCACGGCCAGCGTGCCGCCGTTGGTGTTGGCCGTGGGCGTGACGGCCATCGAGTAGCTCGTGGCGCTGGCCTTGGTCAGGGTGCCGGCGGTGCCGCCGCTCACCGTCACGTCGCTTGCGTCGAAGCTCGTGCCGACGTCCTCGCTGAAGGTGAAGGTGTAGGTCACCGACCCGCCCGCCTTGATCGTGCCCGAGGCGTTGCTGGAGATGGTGACGGTGGGCGCGGTGGTGTCGGGCGGGGGGCTGGAGCCCCCGCCGCAGGCGGCCACCAGGCTGGCGACGGCCAGCGCGCCTGCACACAGGCGGAAGGAGCGGAGCAGGGCATGCATGGGAAGCCTCCTAGGGGTGGAAGAGCAGTGAAGGTGGGAACCGTGGAGCTGAAAGCGTATTCTGAAAGCGCTTTCAAAAAGGATAGCGCCGGGGCTCGGCTTGCGCAAGGACTTCTTGATGCTGGCTTTCCCTAGCGTCCGGTGCCCTGGGGCCCGCTGCCCGGGCGGGCGGGTGTGCCCGTGGAGCGCGAGAGCACCCGCGGGGCGGCTTCCACCTCGTGGCCGTCGCTGAAGCGAACCCGTCGCGGGGTCTGCCCTGCGTTGAACACCAGATAGGTGCGTGCGCCGTCGGCCTGGCGGAAGACCGCGTAGAGGGTCGTGTCGGCCGTCACGGACAGGTCGGGCGTGCCCATTGCCTGCAGGCTCAGCATCCAGTGCAGGGTGTGGGTGCGGGTGTCGCCGAACTCCACCGCACCCCATCGGTTCCACTGAGCCAGGGCCGCGCCGGGGTCGGCCAGGGCGAGGTACTTGGCAAAGAGATCCTGCCAGATGTCGGGCGGGTCGGCTCGCTTGCCGCGAGCCTGGAAGACGCGCGTGTCCGCCTCGAGCGTACCCAGGCTGCGGCGCACGTGGCCCGGATCGGCGCCCAGGTAGGCCGAGGCGGTGGTGATGGGCAGCAGGTTGATGCCCTTGATCTGCCGCGGCTCGTCCGTCCACCAGGTGTTGTGCGCGTACTTGCCGCCGAAGACCATGCTCGTCTCCACGTGCGGGTACTCCGGCGCAAAGACGATGCGGTGCAGGTCGAACCAGTAGTGCTGGATGGCGTGGATCTCGCTTGTGTAGAGCCACACGCCCAGGTCGCGCAGCGCCGTGTTGCCCGTCACCTCGCCCCACAGGATCAGGCCCACCCAGGCGTTGACCGCCTCGGAGGAGCTCTCCTGGTTGTTGCCCCAGGGGCCCAGCCCGATGCCAGAGGCCCAGGAGTGGCTCTCGTAGGGGTCGTAGGTGCGCAGGTAGGGAAAGTCCGCCGCACCCCGCCGGGTGGTGGCGATGTCGGCCACCAGCAGGTCGACCATGCCCCCCCAGCGCTCCCGTGCCGCCCAGGCCGGGTCGCGCAGCGCGAGCTCGGCCATGGTGCGGATCCAGTAGCCGTAGTGGAAGTGGTGGTCGTTGAGCTGCTCGATGCTGAAGTACTCCTCCGGGTGAGCCAGCACGGTGCCCAGGCTGCGGTCGAGCTGGAAGTAGGTCTTGCGGTCCTCGCCCGAGAACCACTGCTCGATCCGGCCCTGCAGCAGCCGCATGAGCTGCCGGCGCGCCTCGGCGTCGCCCTGTGCCTCCACCACGTCGAGCAGCTTGGCGATGCGCTGCAGGCCTTTGCCCTGCCAGTAGGGTCCGTTGCCGATCTCCAGCATCATGCGCCGCGCGTTGCGCACGTCCGTGCGCATCAC
>JBBAPJ010000103.1:0-4068 GCA_040400855.1 Rubrivivax sp. | reverse complement strand
CTCGAAGCGCACCCCTTGCGGGCCGAAGAAGGCAAAGCTCCTGCCCGCGGCCTGCAGGGCGAGCACCCGCTCGTCGCTGTGCGAGCGGCGTGTGCCGGCCTGGGGCAGCACGAGGCGCAGGCCGCCGCGCGAGACGCGGAACTGGGCGTAGGGCAGGCCGTGGCCGATCGTCACGCGCATCTCGTCGGCGCCCTGGCCCTGCGCGACGTCGATGGTCCAGTCGGTGGCGCGGGCCAGCCGCGCGGGCCCGGCCGGGAACGCCAGCGGCGAAAGCGTCACCGGTTCACGGTGCGGGTACTGGATCTCCACGTCCCGTCGCTCCGTGGGAACCACTTCCTTGCGCGGCAGTGCGACCTCGAAGCCCGCAGGCGTGGCCCGAAAGGTCAGCGGCTGCGCATACAGCACCTCCGGGCGGGCGCTGAACAGCAGCGACGAATACCACTGGTTGGTCTGGGCCGCCGTCTGCCGCAGCGCCTCGGTACGGTGGGGCGCCGGGGGCGGGGACGGGTCGCCGGCACGCGGCGCGAGCCAGTAGCCGCCTGCGCCCAGGGGCACGCGCTGCGCCGGAGCCGCGCTGGCCAGCCCGAGCAGGCAGGCGCACAACCACGCCAGGCCCATCCCCTGGCGGACACGCCGCACGGTGGCTGCAGCCGACTGGACGATCGGGAGGGGGTGACAAGGTCCTGGGGTGGGCGAGGTGGGCACGTGGGTGGGTCGGCCAGGCGGCACGTGAAGGTTGGAGGAGACGAGAATGCGCAAGCAGGCCGTGCCTGCGGCAGGAAGTATGAAAGCGCTTTCAAAAATGGCCGATGCGCGTTTACCCTGAGGCGTTGGGCCGACAGGGCAAGTGGGCAAGGGATGCTTTCGCTTGCCAACCGGGAACCGGATCGACTAGCATTTGAAAGCGCTTTCAAATTCTCTGCGCACCACCATGCCAAACCTCGCGCCGACCATGAGCCCAGCCCCAGCCGATTTCCCAGAGCCCACGCGAGCGACCCGCGCGGGGGCCTGGCGACTGGCCGGCAAGGCGCCCCGCCGTGGGTGCCCGCGCGCGGGCCTGATCGGCCTGGCGATCGCGGCGATGGCCGCTGCCCATCCGGCCCTCGCCCTGGACTGGGGGCCCTTCACGCTCACTGGCTTTGCCAAGGCGGAAGCCGCCCGCGCGAGCAACCAGTGCGTCGACTGCCAGCGCTTTCCTGCGGAGGACAAGCAGCGCGTCTGGGCCGACGAGCTGGTGCCAGGCAAGCCCTACGGAACACGCAGCACGTCGGTGACGCTCTTCCAGCCCTGGCTCGGTGCCAAGTTCGACCTCGGGGGCGGCTTCAAGGCTTCGGCGCTGCTGAGCCAGCGCTGGCGCGATGGCAAGGTGGACATCCCCGGCTTCCTGTACGAGCGAAACGTGGCCATCAGCCACGAGGAGTACGGGCGCCTGGCCATCGGGGCCATGCCCAGCAGGGCCTGGTCCCTGGCGGACTACCCGTACGGCACGGACATCGGCCTGGCCGACTTCTGGGGCTCCTCGGGTGCCGGCTATGGCCTGAACACGCGCGCCGTGCGCTACACCTCGCGTCCCTTCGACGTCGCCGATGGCGACCTCGTCATGGAGGTCACCTACGATCAGGGCAACACCGCCTTCCGGGTGCACAAGCCGCGGTTCGTCGAGGTGTTCGCCCAGTACCGGCGGGGCGACCTGCTGGTGGAGGCGGTGTTCCAGGACACGCGCAACGGCAACCCGCAGTCCTGGGGCCACGGGCCCTTCTGGGGCCCGTCCCCGAACGCCTCTGACGACCCGAAGATCGGCGGATCCGGGCAGGGCATCGCCATGGTGATGGCGCGCTACCCCGTGACGACGCGCTGGGAGGTGCTCGGCGGAGTCCGCGCCAACCGCTGGAGCGGTGCCTACGCGGTGCTGACCCAGCCCGGCCCGCCCTTCGACCTGTGGAACAACATGTTCAACGTCGACTGGGGCGGCACGCGCAACGGCTACTCGAACCCGGGCTATGCAGCGGTGTCGGTGGACGCTTCGGCAGGCGTGCGCTACCGCCGCGGAGCCTGGACGGCGCACACCGGCGTCGGGTACCTCGGCCGGGCGCGGACCGACAACCCGAGCGATCGCGGTCAGCACAACTGGGCCGTGATCAACACGGCGGGTGTCGGCTACGACTTCGGCCAGGGCCTGCGCGCCTACGCGATGGCCAGCATCGTCACCTTCGGTCGCCTGGGCCTGTCGCCGATGTCCATGCCGAGCCACACGGCCTTCACGGGCGTGGACCCGCGCGTGACTCGCAGCGGCAATTCCTTCGGCGTTGGGGCCGTCTATGTCTTCTGAGGTCACAGCCGTGCAAGCATCCTTCCTTTCCTCCTCGACGCCCCACGGGGCCGGCGCGTGGCTGCGCCGCGCGGCCGCGGCAGCCCTGCTGCTGGCCCTGGCAGCCTGCGGCGGCGGGGGTACCGTGCCCGAGCCAGGGGTCAGCACACGGGTCCTGCCGGCTGAATTCTTCAGCCGTGCGGCCGTCAACTACTCGCCCTACCGCGCTGCAGTTCGCAACCCGGCTGCCATCACCGATGCCATGGTGCGCGAGGACCTGCAGCTGCTGGTGGCCTCCAACATCCGGCTCATCCGGACCTTCGACAGCACCCCCGAGGTGGCGCGCCGCGTGCTCACCGTGATCCGCGACAACGGCTTCGACATCAAGGTGCAGCTCGGCGTGTGGATCGCCTCGGGCCAGGAGGCCGCCAATCAGGCCGAGATCGAGCGTGCCGTGGCACTGGCGCGCGAGTTCCCGAGCACCGTGCTGGCCCTGAGCGTGGGCAACGAGACGATGGTGAGCTGGTCCTTCAATGCGGTGAAGCCCGCCGACATGGCGCGCTACATCGTGGCCGTGCGCGACCGCGTCTCGCAGCCCGTGACGACGAACGACAACTGGGCCTTCTGGGCCAGCGCCCCGTCGACGATCCTGGACGTCGTGGACTTCGTCGCGGTGCACACCTATGCCCTGGCCGACTCGGTCTACCTGCCGGGTTCCTGGGACTGGAAGCAGACGCAGGTGAGCCCTGCCTCGCGGGCGCAGGCGATGATGGACGCGGCCCTGGCCAAGACGAAGGCCGACTACCAGGCCGTGCGCAGCTACCTCGACGGGCTGGGCCGCACCTCCAAGCCCATCGTCATCGGCGAGACGGGGTGGAAGGCCGAGGCTTCGGGCGGCGAGCTCCAGCGCGCCCACCCCGTGAACCAGAAGATGTTCTTCGACGGGCTCAACGCCTGGGTGGCGCAGGCGCGCACCGGCGGCAGTGGGCCCAAGGCGGTCTTCTGGTTCGAGGCCTTCGACGAACCTTGGAAGGGTTCGGACGACAAGTGGGGCCTGTTCAACGTGAACCGCCAGGCGCGCTACGCGCTGCAGTCGCGCCTGCCGCAGAGCCAGTGGGAGCCTGGCACCTACACCGCCGCCGATGCGGTGCACTTCATCGAGACGGCGACTTCCGGGCCCGTGACGGCCAGCCGCTACACGCTCTATGCGGATGCCACCACGGCCGGCGAGGCCCGGCCCGGGGCGGCGGTAGCCACCTACGGCTGGGATTCGCCAGCCACGGCTTATGCGGGCGAAGGCACGACCCAGGAGGCCACGGGCGACTCGGCCGCGACCAACCACTTCTACGAGATCGGGCCGGCCCCGGCCGTTTGGGGCTGGGGATTGATCCTGAACCTCACGAACGCCTCTGCAGACCTCTCCAACTTCGCAGGCGGGCGGCTGAACTTCAGCATCAAGACCACCTACCCGGGCAAGCTCGAATTCGGCTTCTTCACGGGCGCGGCCACCGATGGAAGCGGCTACGACGTCTACCTGGCGGTGGACCCGGCCAGCAATGCCTACGGCTACCGCAACGACGGCACCTGGCGCCAGGTCTCGATCCCGGTGGCCGACATCGTGGCCCGTGGCGCCAAGGCATCGTGCTGCCAGAACTCCTCCACCTCGCGCCTGGACCTGGCCCGTGTGACGAGCCCCTTCGTGATCGCCGACCGCTACGGCGTGACGGGCAAGGCCAACGGCACCAACGACCGCACGAAGA
>JBBAPJ010000102.1:0-6888 GCA_040400855.1 Rubrivivax sp. | reverse complement strand
TCCCAGAACCACCAGCCGCCCCAGCCGAGCTCGTAGTACGCCCACCAGCTGCCGATGGCGATGCCCAGCGTGAGGAAGAGCCAGGCCACGGTGGTCCACGGACGCGTCCAGCGCGCCCACTGCGCATCCAGGTTGCCGCCGATGAGGGCGGCCACCGCGAAGGCGAAGGCCACCGAGAAGCCCACGTAGCCCATGTAGAGCATGGGCGGGTGGATGACCATGCCCGGGTCCTGCAGCAGCGGGTTCAGGTCGCGCCCGTCGGCGGCGGCCGGCAGCAGCCGCTCGAAGGGGTTGGAGGTCAGCAGCGTGAAGAGCAGGAAGCCCACCGAGACGAGCGACATCACGGCCAGGATGCGCGAGACCACCGGCAGCGGCAGGTGGCGGCTGAACAGGGCCACGGCCACCTGCCACAGCGCGAGCATCAGCAGCCACAGCAGCAGCGAGCCCTCGTGCCCGCCCCACACGCCGGCCACCCGGTAGGCCAGGGGCAGCTCGCTGTTGGAGTGCTGCGAGACGTACAGCACCGAGAAGTCGTTGACGACGAAGGCTGCCGTCAGGCTCAGGTAGGACACGACGGTGACGGCAAAGAGCACCACCGAGCCGGGCTTGGCCAGCGCCATCCAGCCGGTGCGGCCCGTCTGCGCACCCACGAGCGGCACCACGCCCAGCACGAGTGACAGCGCCAGCGCGATCCACAGCGCAAAGTGACCGATCTCCACGCTCATCGCTGTTCCCTCAAGGCTTCATTCCCTGCACGCTCTGGCCGTACTTCGCGTCGCCCTTCTTGGCCTTTTCCAGGGCCTCGGCGGCCTCGGGCGGCATGTAGTTCTCGTCGTGCTTGGCCAGCACCTCGCGCGCGACGAACACGCCGCCTTGCAGCTGGCCCTGCGCCACCACGCCCTTGCCTTCCTTGAAGAGGTCCGGGAGGATCCCCTCGTAGCGCACGCTCACCGTCTGCGCGGTGTCGGTGATGACGAAGTTCACCCGCGTGCCGTCGCGCTGCACGCTGCCTTCCTGTACGAGGCCGCCCACGCGGAAGGTGCGGCCCTTGGGCGCTTCCTGTGAGGCCACCTGGGTGGGCGAATAGAAGAAGACGAGGTTGCTCTGGAAGGCGTTGAGCACGAGGGCGGCGATTGCCCCCACCGCGGCCACGCCGCCCAGGGCCAGCGCCAGGCGCTTCTGGCGCGGCTTCATGCCTCGTCCTCCGCGGATGCCGTGGCGGCGGCCTGCAGCGCAGCCTGCCTGCGCCGGCGCGCCAGCCAGGGCTCCAGCGCCACGACGAGGAAGAACACGCCGTAGCTGCCCCAGACGAAGGCACCGTTGCCGCCCATCGAGAAGAACTCGGAAGCACTGCCCCAGTTCATCGGGAAACCTTCTCCTTCAGAGACGACAGCCCGGACGCCCCGCCCGGCGCAGCCGAAAGATCGCGCACCCACTGCGCATCGCGCTCGCGTTCCAGGATGATGGCACGCGTGCGCATGAACACAACCGCGAACGAATAGGCCCAGCAGGCCAAGGTCATCAGCAGCATCGCGGTGAGCATCGTCGAGGCCATCTTGGGCGCGGCCGTCAGGCTCACGGATGCGCCCTGGTGCAGCGTGTTCCACCACTTCACCGAGAAGTAGATGATGGGCACGTTCACCGCGCCCACCACCGCCAGCAGCGCGCCGGCGGCGTCCGAGCGGCGCGTGTCGTCGATGGCCTCGGTCAGGGCGATGTAACCGAGGTACAGGAACAGCAGGATGAGCTCGGACGTCAGCCGCGCATCCCAGACCCAGTAGGTGCCCCAGGTCGGGCGGCCCCACAGCGCGCCCGTCCACAGGGCCAGGAAGGTGAAGAGCGCCCCGGTGGGCGCGATGGCGCGCGCCACCATCGAGGCCAGCCGTGCCCGGAAGGCCCAGCCCACCGCGGCCCAGAAGGCCATGACGAGGTACAGCAGCATGGACATCCAGGCCGCCGGCACGTGGATGAAGATGATGCGGTAGACCTCGCCTTGCGTGGCGTCGGTGGGCGCGACGAAGAAGCCCATGTACAGGCCCACGGCGGCAAAGCCGGCCGCCATCAGCCAGCAAAGCGGCACCAGGACACCCGCCAGGGCGTAGAAGCGCGGCGGCGAGGAGAAGGTGTAGAAGGTCAGAGGCATCGGGTCACCCGGCGCTCACTCGGTGGAGATGCGAAGCGCGGCGGCCGTGGCAAACGGCGCCCCGCAGGCGGTGGCGATGAGCAAGGCTCCCAGGAGCGAATAATGCCCGGAAGCCGACAACCCTTGCTCCACCGTGGCGGCCGCGCCCGCGCCGAAGATCAGCACCGGCGTGGCCAGCGGCAGCACGATGAGGATGAGCAGCATCCCGCCGCTGCGCAGGCCGATCACCAGCGCGGCGCCCAGGCCGCCCAGCAGGCTCAGCACCGGCGTGCCCAGCAGCAGCCCGATCACGAGCGCCACGAGCGTCGGGGCCGAGAGGTCGAAGAGCAGGCCGATCAGCGGCGCAGCGGCAATCAGCGGCAGCCCGCTGAGCACCCAGTGGGCTGCCGCCTTGGCCGCGGCCACGGCCACGGCCGGCTGCGGGGCCAGCAGCATCTGCTCGAGCGAGCCGTCGGCGTGGTCGCCAGCGTAGAGCGTGGCCACCGAGAGCATCGAGGCCAGCAGCGCGCACACCCACACCACGCCCGGGGCGATGAGGCGCAGCGTCTGCGGCTCCGGGCCGACACCCAGCGGGAACAGGCTCACCGCCACCGTGAAGAAGACCAGCGGCAGCAGCGTCTCGATGCGCCGGCGTGCGGCCAGGCGCAGGTCGCGCAGGAACACCTCGAGGAAGAGCTGGCCCATGGGGGTGTGCGCGGGCGCGGCCTCAGCTGCCCGGGCGCGCGCTGCGCGAGACGGCGTCGAGGTCCAGCACGCGGGTGGCCAGGCCCGCGGGCAGCGCCTGATGGCTCGTCAGCAGCACCGCTGCGCCCGTGGCGGCGTGCCCGCGCAGCAGCGTCTCGAGTGTGCCGATGCCTGCATCGTCGAGGGCGTCGAAGGGCTCGTCCAGGAGCCACACCTTGGGCGCATCGGGCAGGGCCAGGCGCGCCAGCGCCACGCGCCGGCGCTGGCCCTGGCTGAGCACGCGCACGGGCAGCCGGGCCTGTCGCGCCACCCCCAGGCGCTCGAGTGCCGCGTGCACCGCCTGCGGCGTGACGGCCACACCGCGCAGGCCAGCCACGAAGCGCAGCGCCTCGTGCGCGAGCAGGTCGTCCTTGAGGGCGTTGGCGTGCGCGATGTAGGCGAGTTCGCTGCGCCAGGCCGGGTCGGCACCACGCAGCGCCCGACCCTGGAAGGAAACGGTGCCCTGTGCGGGCGTGGACAGCCCGGCCAGCAAGCGCAGCAGCGTGGTCTTGCCGCGTCCGTTCGTGCCGCGCAGCCACACCACCTCGCCGGCGTGCAGCTGGAAGTCGAGCCCGGCGAAGAGCAGCCGCTCGCCTCGGCGGGCAGCCAGCTGCTCGGTGGCCAGCCAGGCAGGGCCCTGCGGTGGCGCCGCAGCAGTCGATGCAGAGGGAGCGCTCACCGGGGCAGCTTCAGCGACCCTTCGGAGGTGAAGGACACGCCCGCGCCGACCACGGACATCCCGGCCACGGGGCCGCCGGAAAGCCGGCCGCGCAGCACATAGGGCAGCTCCCCCTGGGCCGAGCCATCCACGAGCCCGAGCATCTGCCGCACGGCCGCCGTGGCGGACACGGTCACCGGCACCGTCACGACGAGTTCGCCGTAGCGCGGCACCGTGCCGCCTTCGGACAGCACGCCGCTGGCCAGGCGCCGCCCGTTGACGTCCAGGTCGAGGGCCAACCCGTCGAAGGTCAGCGGCATCGAGCCCATGTTCTGCACCCGCAGCTTGAGCGCCAGGCGCAGCTCCAGCCCCTCGCCGCGCAGCCGCTCCACGCCCACGATGTGCACGCGCGGCGGCTCCATGCCCGGCAGCGAGGCGCAGCCGCCCAGCAGGAGCGAGGAGCCCGCGGCCGCGGCGCACAGTCCGGCCAACAGGCCCGCGCCCAGCGGCCGCAGGGCCTGGCGGCGCGCGTCGCATGCCGGGCCGTCGGCAGCCGGGTGCGGGGCGCTCGATCCCCGCAGCGCGCGGGGCTCGGTCTTGGGCGGCATGGCGTCGGACGGACTCATCGTGGTGCTCCTGGCTCCTCTTGCGTTTCCCCCGGCCTGGGACCTCGGCCACGCGAGCGCACCGCGCTCAGTACCCGAGCCCCATGGCCTCGCGCACGTCGTGCATCGTCTCGCGTGCCACCTGGCGCGCGCGCGCGTTGCCCGCATCCAGGATCTGGATCACCTTGCGCGGGTCCTTCAGGTAGGGCTCGGCGCGCTCGCGCCAGGGCGCCTGCTCGGCCACGATGGCGTCGATCACGGGCTGCTTGCACTCCAGGCAGCCGATGCCTGCGCTCCTGCAGCCCTTGTCGGCCCACTCGCGCGTGGCCGCATCGGTGTAGACGGCGTGGAACTGCCACACGGGGCAGCGCGACGGGTCGCCCGGGTCGCTGCGGCGCACGCGCTGCGGGTCGGTGGGCATGCGGCGCACCTTGGTCTCCACCTGGGAGGGCTCCTCGCGCATGGCGATGGCGTTGCCGTAGCTCTTGCTCATCTTGGCGCCATCCAGCCCGGGCAGCTTGGCGACTTCGGTGTGCAGGGCCTGCGGCTCCACGAGGATCGTGCGGCCCGTGCCGCGCAGGTAGCCGGCGAGGGACTCGCTGTCGGAATTCGTCCAGCCCGCCACGCCGGCCTGCGCCTTGCGCACGATGCCGTCGCCCTTGGCCAGCGCCTCCTGCGAACCAGTCTCCCCGTAGGCCTTGCGCTGCTTGTCGAAGTAGCGCGCGTCGTCCTTGGGGAGCCTGGCGAGCGCGGCCTGGGCCTGCGCCTGGAAGGCCGGGGTGTTGCCGTAGAGGTGGTTGAAGCGGCGTGCCACCTCGCGCGTGAGCTCCACGTGCGAGGACTGGTCCTCGCCCACCGGCACCTGCGAGGCGCGGTAGATGAGGATGTCGGCAGCCTGCAGCAGCGGGTAGCCCAGGAAGCCGTAGGTGGCCAGGTCGCGGTCCTTGAGCTTGTCGATCTGGTCCTTGTAGGTGGGCACGCGCTCGAGCCAGCCCAGCGGCGTGCCCATGGCCAGCAGCGTGAAGAGCTCCGCGTGCTCGATCACGCGGCTTTGCGCGAAGATCGTGGAGCGCTCGGGGTCCAGCCCGGCGGCGATCCAGTCGATCACCATCTCGTGCACGCTGCGCCCGATCACCTCGCGCTCCTCGTAGTGCGTGGTCAGGGCGTGCCAGTCGGCCACGAAATAGAAGCAGGTGTGCGTGTCCTGCAGGCGTACCCAGTTCTTCAGCGCACCGTGGTAGTGGCCGAGGTGCAGCGCGCCGGTGGGGCGCATGCCGGAGAGGACGCGTTCGGGCATGGGTCAGGCAGGTGGGGCGGATCGGTCAGCCGCGATTCTCGCTCAGGCCACCCCGCGCCGCGCGCCTACACTGCCGGGTTCGATGAAGCGCATCGTCATCCTGATCTCCGGCCGGGGCTCCAACATGGAGGCCCTGGTGCGCGCCTGTGCCGCCGAGCGCTGGCCAGCGTGCATCGTCGCCGTGCTCAGCAACCGGCCCGAGGCCTCAGGGCTGGCCTTGGCCGCGCAGGCGGGCATCGCCACGGCGGTGGTGGACCACCGTGCCCATGGCACGCGCGAGGCTTTCGAGGTGGCGCTGGCGCAAGCCGTGGACGCCCACGCCCCCGACCTCGTCGTGCTGGCCGGCTTCATGCGCATCCTGGGCCCGGCCTTCGTCCACCGCTTCGAGGGTCGGCTGCTGAACATCCACCCGTCGCTGCTGCCGGCCTTCACGGGGCTGCACACGCACAGGCGGGCCCTGCAGGCGGGCTGCAAGCTGGCCGGCGCCACGGTGCACTTCGTGACGGCCGAGCTCGACCACGGGCCCATCGTCGTCCAGTCGGCGGTGCCGGTGCATCCCGATGACGACGAGGCCGCGCTGGCTGCGCGGGTGCTGGCCACCGAGCATGTGATCTACCCGCGCGCCGTGCGCTGGTTCGTCGAAGGTGCGCTCGAGGTGGCCGCAGGCCGCGTGCGGCACCGCACCGGCGAGCCGCAGTGGCTGCTGGGCTGAGGCATCGATGCGCCCTGCGGCCCTCCTCGAACTCACAGGCACCCTCGTGCAGGCGGTGCTGCGCTTGGACCAGCCCGCCGACCGCGTCGTCTCGGCCTTCTTCCGCGAGCACCGGGCGCTGGGCCCGCGCGAGCGCCACACGCTGGCAGAGACCACCTACGCGGTGCTGCGCCGGCGGCTGCTGCTGCAGCACCTGGCGCAAAGCGGCCACGGGCCGCTGGAGCGCCGCCTGGCGATCCTCGGCTGGCAAGGCAGCGCCGAGTTCCTGCGTGCGGCGCTGACCGCCTCGGAGCAGGCCTGGCTCGAGCAGGTGTCGAAGGTGGACCACTCGCAGCTGCCCGAGCGGCTGCGCCACAACCTGCCGGCCTGGGTGGCCGACCCGCTGCGCGCCGAGCTCGGCGAGGAGGCCTTCTGGGCGCTCGTCCAGGCGCTGGACGCATCCGCGCCGCTGGACCTGCGCGTGAACGTGCTCAAGGCCCGGCGCGAGGACGTGCAGGCGGCCTTGCAGGCGCTCGGGGTGACGAGCTCGCCCACGCCTTGCTCGCCCTGGGGCCTGCGGCTGGCGGACAAGCCTGCGCTGACGAAACTCGCACCTTTCGAGAGCGGCGAGGTGGAGGTGCAAGACGAGGGCAGCCAGCTGCTGGCGCTGCTCACGGGCGCGCGCCGCGGCGAGATGGTGGTGGACTTCTGCGCAGGCGCGGGCGGCAAGACGCTGGCCCTGGGCGCGATGATGCGCAACACCGGGCGGCT
>JBBAPJ010000101.1:0-7149 GCA_040400855.1 Rubrivivax sp. | reverse complement strand
GGCCATGCGCATGCTCGACAACGTGATCGACATCAACTACTACGCCGTCAAGAAGGCGCGCGACTCGAACCTGCGCCACCGTCCGGTGGGGCTGGGCATCATGGGCTTCCAGGACTGCCTGTACCAGCTGCGCATCCCCTACGCCAGCCAGGCCGCCGTGGAGTTCGCCGACCGTTCGATGGAGGCGGTTTGCTACCACGCCTACTGGGCCAGCACCGATCTCGCCGAGGAGCGTGGCCGCTACTCGAGCTTCCGCGGCTCGCTGTGGGACCGCGGCATCCTGCCCCTGGACTCCCTGGAGTTGCTGGCCCAGCAGCGTGGAGGCTACGTCGAGGTCGATCGGTCCAGCACGATGGACTGGGAGGCGCTGCGCCAGCGCATCGCCGAGCATGGCATGCGCAACTCCAATTGCGTGGCCATCGCGCCCACGGCCACGATCTCCAACATCATCGGCGTGGATGCATCCATCGAGCCCTGCTTCGGCAACATCTCGGTGAAGTCCAACCTCTCGGGCGAGTTCACGGTCGTCAACGAGTACCTCGTGCGCGACCTCAAGAAGCTCGGCCTGTGGGACAGCGTGATGGTCTCCGACCTCAAGCACTTCGACGGTTCCTTGCGCCGCATCGACCGCGTGCCCGAGGAGCTCAAGCAGCTGTACGCAACGGCCTTCGAGGTCGAGCCGGTGTGGCTCGTGGAGGCGGCGGCACGGCGGCAGAAGTGGATCGACCAGGCGCAGTCGCTCAACATCTACATGGCTGGTGCCTCGGGCCGCAAGCTCGACGAGACCTACAAGCTCGCCTGGACGCGCGGCCTGAAGACGACCTACTACCTGCGCACCGTGAGCGCCACGCAGGTGGAGAAGTCGACGGTCGACGCAGGCTCGCACAACGCCGTGCCCTCCGGCGGCGGCCTCGGGGGCGGTGCGATGTCGGCACTCGACAAGGCCGCTGCCCAGGCGCGCGCGCAGATGGCCGACACGCCCGCGACCGACATCAAGTTCTGCGGCGTCGACGACCCGACCTGCGAGGCCTGCCAATGAAGCTTCGGGCAGCCGCAGCCCACACGATGCAAGGCCGCAACAGTCGCGGCAGATGAGACCCATCCACGGGCGCGCGAGCTTGTGAGTTCAGCCCGCGCGCTTTCATAATTCGAAGTTACAGGACACCTACGCATGCTGGTCTGGGAAGACGACTCACGCATCCCCGCTACGAAGCCTCATCTGCCTGGGCCGACGGCACCTGCCGTCGACCTGCGGGCTCTCTCATCCTCGCCTTCGCCCTCGCGCCCTGCGCCTGCTGCGCGTCCCGCCGCAGTGTCGGATCTCTCCGATGGGCGGCGCGTGAACGTGGCCGACAAGCGCATCATCAACGGCCAGACCGACGTCAACCAGCTCGTCCCCTTCAAGTACAAGTGGGCCTGGGAGAAGTACCTCGCCACCTGTGCGAACCACTGGATGCCTCAGGAGGTCAACATGTCGCGCGACATCGCGACCTGGAAGGACCCCAACGGCCTGACCGAGGACGAGCGGCGCATCGTCAAGCGCAACCTCGGCTTCTTCGTCACGGCCGATTCGCTGGCGGCCAACAACATCACGCTGGGCACCTACCGTCACATCACGGCTCCGGAGTGCCGGCAGTTCCTGCTGCGCCAGGCCTTCGAAGAGGCCATCCACACGCACGCCTACCAGTACATCGTCGAATCGCTGGGCCTGGACGAGAGCGAGATCTTCAACGCCTACCACGAGGTCTCGTCGATCCGCGACAAGGACGAGTTCCTGATCCCGTTCATCGACGCGATCATGGATCCGCACTTCCAGACCGGCACGCCGGAGGCCGACCAGAAGCTGCTCAAGAGCCTGATCGTCTTCGCCTGCCTGATGGAGGGCCTGTTCTTCTACGTTGGCTTCACGCAGATCCTGGCGCTGGGCCGGCAGAACAAGATGACGGGCGCGGCCGAGCAGTACCAGTACATCCTGCGTGACGAGTCGATGCACTGCAACTTCGGCATTGACCTCATCAACGCCATCAAGCTCGAGAACCCGCACCTGTGGACGCCGGAGTTCCGCGCCGAGATCAAGGGCCTGTTCCTGAAGGCGGTCGAGCTCGAGTACCGCTATGCCGAGGACACCATGCCCCGCGGCGTGCTCGGCCTGAACGCCTCGATGTTCAAGGGCTACCTGCGCTACATCGCCAACCGGCGTGCCGTGCAGATCGGCCTGGAGGCGCTCTTCCCGAACGAGGAAAACCCGTTCCCGTGGATGAGCGAGATGATCGACCTGAAGAAGGAACGCAACTTCTTCGAGACGCGCGTGATCGAGTACCAGACCGGTGGCGCGCTGAGCTGGGACTGAACCCGGATGACTTTCCGAATCGCAAGCCATGACGTCGCGACGCCAGAAGCGTGGCGCAGGCTTGCCCCCCGTTCACTGAACCGCAACAGCCTGCGGGTGCCCCGGCACCTGCGGCCAGCGGCGGGCAGTGAATCTCCGCACGGCACGCAGCCGTGCGGTGTCCTTTGAAACTTGATCAAGGAGATTGTCATGGCAACTGCGAAGAAGGCCGCTCCGGCCAAGAAGGCGGCGGCGAAGAAGGCCCCGGCGAAGAAGGCCGCCCCCGCCAAGAAGGCCGCTCCGGCCAAGAAGGCTGCTCCGGCCAAGAAGGCGGCGGCCAAGAAGGCCCCGGCGAAGAAGGCGGCACCGGCGAAGAAGGCTGCACCGGCCAAGAAGGCTGCTCCGGCCAAGAAGGCGGCGGCCAAGAAGGCCCCGGCCAAGAAGGCCGCCCCGGCCAAGAAGGCTGCGGCCAAGAAGGCCCCGGCCAAGAAGCCTGCGGCGAAGAAGGCGGCGGCCAAGAAGGCCCCCGCTGCCCCCGCTGCCCCTGCGGCCCCTGCCCCTGCCCCTGCGACCACTCTGAGCCCGGCTGCTGCCTGGCCCTTCCCGACCGGCGGCAAGCCCTGACGGAGGGCGGGGCCCTGACAAGGCTCCGTCAGTACCTGCAAAGCCCGACCTCGGTCGGGCTTTTTTCTGCGCGCCTTGCGCTCGCCAGGGCGGTCAGAGACCCAGCGCCTGACGGTCGATGAGGTGATTCTGCCCGCCTCGGCTGGCGATCTTCAGCGCGCCCAGCCGGTTGCCCAACTCCACGCACTGCACCAGCGGCCAGCCGCGCTCCAGCCCGTAGAGCAGCGCCCCGCGGAAGGCGTCGCCGCAGCCGGTGGGGTCCAGCACCTCCCGTGCCGCCACACCGGGCACGTGGTGCCGCTCGCCCTGCATCCACACGTCGCAGCCCTGCGAACCGAGCGTGACGATGAGGCCGCGCAGGTGCGAGCGCGACAGCGACTCCAGCGTGTGACCCGTGCGGTCGCACAGCATGCGGGCCTCGTAATCGTTGACGGCCAGCCAGCTCGCCCGGTCGATGAAGGCCTGGAGTTCAGGCCCGTCGAACATCGGCAGTCCCTGGCCCGGATCGAACACGAAGGGGATACCGGCCTCGTGCAGCTGGTGCGCGTGGTTCCACATCGCATCCCGCCCGTCGGGCGCGATGATCGCCACTGCCAGGTCGTCTCGACGCGGCACCGGGATCGTGCCGGCCTCCTGCATTGCACCGGGGTGAAAGGCCGTGATCTGGTTGTTGTCCGTGTCCGTGATGATCATCGCCTGGGCGGTGTAATGGTGCGCCACGCTCGTCACGAGCGAGGTGTCCACGCCCCACTGGCGGATGCGCTCCAGGTAACCGTGCCCGTCGTTGCCGATCGTGGCCATGATCACGGGCTCGCCGCCCAGGCCACGCAGTGTGTAGGCGATGTTGCCCGCGCAGCCGCCGAACTCCCGCCGCATCTCGGGCACCAGGAAGGCCACGTTCAGGATGTGCAGCTGGTCGGGCAGGATCTGCTGGGCAAAGCGACCCGGGAAGACGGTGATCGTGTCGAAGGCGAGGGATCCGCAGATCAGCGCGGGCATGTGGACTCCGATGGCCGGTGGCCGGTGGGGGTGGGGCTGCGAGGACGAATCCCGCGCGTGGCCGTCAAGGGTAAAAGAGCGCGATGGTATAGCCAGCCACCGCGGGTGAGCCTGTGAGGACTTCGGCCTGCACGACCAGCTCCTCTCCCGAGGCAATGGCGCGCGAGGAGGGCAGGCCGAGTTCGCCAGGCGTGAGCACCTTGCGTGCGTAGAGCTGACCGGCCGCATCGGTGAGCGTGAGCTCCAGCGCAGGCGCCAGCACCTCGATGTCGCCGCGGTTGCGGATCGTCACCTCGAGCCGGTAGACCGCCTCGTCGGGCTGGCTGCGCAGGTTGCTGGCTTCCACGGCGAGGGCCTGTATGCGGCGCGGTGCCTCCACCCGGCAGCGCAGGCTCGCGCATGCCGCCTCGAGCATGGGCCGCGTGGCTGGCCAGCGCAGCGCCAAGTCGTCTCGCCACAGCACGGCTGCCTGCGCCGCCAGGAGCACCACCAGGATCGCAAGCAGCAGCGACAGGGTCGTGCGGGTGGCCGGATGGGACCAGCGCGCGTCGGCCTCCGCACGACGCAGGAACGAGGGCCGCCCCAGCGGGCGGTAGATGTCCTGGCGCGCCCAGCCGAGATCCGCTTGCGTCTGGACCGGCAGGCCTGCCTCGGCGCCCGATGAAGGCGATGCAGGGGCGTCATCGTGCGGCGTGCGGCCGTCATCGACCCCCTCGACCCCGGCCGCCGGCGGGGGATCCTCGGGTTGGCCGATCACCGCCGGCTCGCCAGCGTCGTCGTTCACGAGAGCCTCGGCCTGAGCCGCATCTGCGTCGAGGGGCAAGGGGAGGTCGGCCTCCACTTCTGCGCGGCCCGGATCGGAGACCGCGGACAGCTCGATCAGGGGCTGAGGATCGGCTGTCTCAGCCAGGGTGGGGCTGGGCAGTTCCAGCAGGCCGTCCAGCGGTGGAGCAGGAGCCTGTGCGAGGTCTGCAGGCTGCTGGTCGAGCCCGGGCGGCGGCGCGTCCACGGCGCCAGCCTCCGCTGACCCGGCAGGGTGGACTTCGGCAGGTGCCTTGCGCCCTGAGGCATGCCGGAACAGGTGCTCGAGCGCATCGAAGCTCGAGCTGCAGCGGCCGCAGCGCACCCAGCCGGAAGATACCCTGAGCTGGTCGCTCACCACCCTGAAGGCGGTGCCGCAGGCGGGGCATCGCGTGGCCAGCGTCATGCGGGCATGATGCCACGCGACGCTTGGCAACGCGTGGCCTCGGGCCGGTCGTGCTCAGCGCGCACCAGCCATCAGCACCCACCCCTCCTCCTGGTCCACCACGTCGAGCGCGATCCAAGGGGCGTAGGCCTGGGCGATCTCTTCTTGCTGACGCTCCAGGATGCCGGCCAGGACGATCCGGCCTGAGGGTGCGAGGTGCGCGCACAGCAGCGGTGCGAGAAGCTTCAGGGGCGTGGCCAGGATGTTGGCCAGGACGACGGCATGCTCCCCCCGGGCCTGCGTGGGCAGGCCGGCTTCGAGCATGACGCTGTTGGCGCGTGCGTTGGCCTGCGTGGCCTGCACGGCGGCAGGGTCGATGTCCACCGCCTGCACCTCCCGCGCGCCATGCATCGCCGCGGCGATGGCCAGGATGCCGGACCCGCAACCGTAGTCGAGCACGCGAGGCCAGGGCCGAAGCGGATCGACGTGGCTGGCGATCCAGCGCAGGCACATGCGCGTGGTGGGGTGGGTGCCGGTCCCAAAGGCCAGGCCCGGGTCGAGCCGGATCACGCGCTGCGCATCCGGGGGCACCTCGTGCCAGGTCGGCACGATCCAGAAGCCGGGGGAGATCGCCACCGGGGCAAACTGCGACTGCGTCAGGCGCACCCAGTCGGTGTCGGCCACCTCACGCAGCGCCTGAAGGTGCAACTCGCCCGCCCAGTCCTGCGCCATCAGCGCGGTCGCTGCCTGCGTGGCAGCAGCCTCGTCCTCGAAGAGAGCCTGCACCGTCGAGTGCAGCCAGGCCTGCCGCGGCGCGGGCAGGCCGGGTTCGCCGAAGAGGGCCTGTTCGGCTTGGCTGCCGGCGTCTGCGTCCTCCACGGAAACGGACAGCGCGCCGAGCTCGTCCATCAGCACCTCGCCCAGCGCCTCCACGTGCGCCTGCGGCGCAAGCACGATGAGTTCGAACACGGTGAGCCCGGGTGCCGCGCTCAGCGCTTGCGCTGCGCGAGCCAGCCCTCGAGGTAGTGGATGTTCGTGCCGCCCGACTCGAAATTGGAGTCGTTCATCAGCTCACGGTGCAGCGCGATGTTGGTCTGGATGCCTTCCACCACGGTCTCCGACAGGGCGGTGCGCATTCTGGCAAGTGCCTGCTCGCGCGTGTCCCCGTAGACGATGATCTTGCCGATCATGGAGTCGTAGTGCGGCGGCACGGTGTAGTTCGTGTAGGCGTGCGAGTCCACGCGCACACCCGGCCCCCCAGGCGGATGCCACATCGTGATGCGGCCGGGAGAGGGCACGAAGGTGTAGGGATGCTCGGCGTTGATCCGGCACTCGATGGCGTGGCCCCGGTGCTCGATGCTGCGCTGCGTGATGGGCAGCTTCTCGCCCGCGGCGATGCGGATCTGCATCTGCACGATGTCTATGCCGGTGACGAGCTCGGTCACCGGATGCTCGACCTGCACGCGGGTGTTCATCTCGATGAAGTAGAACTCCCCGTTCTCGTACAGGAATTCGAAGGTCCCGGCGCCGCGGTAGCCGAGCTTCTTGCAGGCCGCGGCGCAGCGGTCCCCCACCTTCTCGATGAGCCGGCGTGCGATCCCGGGGGCCGGGGCTTCCTCGATGATCTTCTGGTGGCGCCGCTGCATCGAGCAGTCTCGCTCGCCCAGCCACAGGGCGTTGCGGTGCGCGTCTGCCAGCACCTGGATCTCCACGTGCCGCGGGTTCTCCAGGAACTTCTCCATGTAGACGGACGGGTTGCCGAAGGCCGCGCCGGCCTCGGCACGCGTGGTCTGCACGGCGTGCACGAGCGCAGCCTCGGTGTGGACGACACGCATGCCGCGCCCGCCTCCCCCGCCGGCCGCCTTGATGATGACGGGGTAGCCGATGGCGCGCGCGATGCGCACGATCTCCTTGGGGTCTTCGGGCAAGGCACCCTCGGAGCCGGGCACGCAGGGTACGCCCGCCTTGATCATCGCCTGCTTGGCCGAGACCTTGTCGCCCATCGTGCGGA
>JBBAPJ010000100.1:0-7213 GCA_040400855.1 Rubrivivax sp. | reverse complement strand
TGTGCAGGCTCTGGTAGCCGTTGGCCTTGGGGATGGCGATGTAGTCCTTGAAGCGACCGGGCAGGGGCTTGTAGAGCTGGTGCAGCACGCCCAGCGCGAGGTAGCAGTCGGGCAGGTTCTCCACGAGGATGCGGAACCCGAACAGGTCGTTGACCTGCGTGAACCCGGTGCGCTTGTCGCGCATCTTGCGGTAGATCGAGTAGACCTGCTTCTCGCGCCCGCTGATGGCCGCACCCAGCGACGCCTGGCCGAAGGCGCGCTGCACGTCGCGCCGCACGCGCTCGACGATGTCGCGGCGGTGCCCGCCGGCGCGCTGCAGTGCGCGCTCGAGCGTGGCGTGGCGCCAGGGATGCAGGCTCGCGAAGGCGAGGTCCTGCAGCTCGCGGAAGGTCTGGTCCAGGCCCAGGCGGTGCGCGATGGGGGCGTAGATCTCGAGCGTCTCGGCGGCGATGCGCTGGCGCCGCGCCGGCGCCATGGCCTCGAGCGTGCGCATGTTGTGCAGCCGGTCGGCGAGCTTGACGAGGATCACGCGCACGTCGCGCGCCATCGCCAGCAGCATCTTGCGGAAGGATTCGGCCTGGCTTTCCTCGCGCGTGTTGAACTGCAGCCGGTCGAGCTTGGTCAGGCCATCGACCAGGTCGGCCGTGGGCGCGCCGAAGCGGCGGATCAGCTCGGTCTTGGTGACGCCGCAGTCCTCCATCGCGTCGTGCATCAGGGCAGCCATGATGGCCTGCACGTCCAGCCGCCAGTCGGCGCACAGCCCGGCCACGGCAATCGGGTGCGTGATGTAGGGCTCGCCGCTGGCGCGGTACTGGCCCAGGTGCGCCTCGTCGGCGAAGCGGTAGGCCTCGCGCACGTGGGCGAGGTCGGCCGGCGAGAGGTAGTCCAGGCGCTGCGTGAGGGCAGCGAACGACGTGGGCGCCGCCGCTTCGGTGGCGGGCGGCGGGGTGGCAGGGCGCGTGCCCGGCCGGGTGCGACGTGCCGCGCCCCGGGCGGGCGGTTGCCCGGTCGAGGATTCAGCGGCAGGCGAGCGCAGGGTCATGCCGGGAATCTACCGCGGATTGGGCGGCCACTGGCGGGTGCGCCGGCCCCGTGCGCCCCTCAGGGCACGAGCGTGAGAAACAGGAACGCCGCGAAGATCACCAGGTGGACGGCGCCTTGCATCATGTTCGTGCGCCCGGAGCCCAGCGTGATGCCTCCGACGAGGAAGGTCAGCGCCAGCAGCGCCACGTCCTTGTCATCCACGCCCAGCACCAGCGGCAGGTCCAGCGCCACGGCCGCCACGACCACCACCGGGATCGTCAGCCCGATGCTCGCCAGTGCCGAGCCGATGGCCAGGTTCATGCTCGTCTGCAGCCGGTCGGCGCGGGCGGCCCGGATGGCGGCCCAGGTCTCGGGCAGCAGCACGATCATCGCGATCAGGATGCCCACCACCGTCTTGGGCAGCTCCCAGTGCACGACCAGCTGCTCCAGCGACGGCGACAGCACCTTGGCCAGCCCCACCACCGCCACGAGCGCCACCAGCAGCAGCACGAAGCTCGCCCAGGCCGCGCCGCTGCTCGGGGGCGGGGCGTGCACCGATTCATCCGCCGGCGCGGCCGCGGGCAGGAAGTAGTCGCGGTGGCGCACGGTCTGGATGAAGACGAAGACCGCCCACAGCGCCAGCGAGGACAGCGCCACGAAGACGAGCTGCGAGTTCGTGTAGGTGGCCCCGGGCGAGCTCGTCGTGAGCGAGGGCATCACGAGCACGAGCACCGACAGCGCGGCCAGCGCCGCCAGCCCCGAGTTCGTGCCCTCGATGCGAAAGCTCTGCTCGCGGTGGCGCAGTCCGCCGAGCAGGATGCACACGCCCACCACCCCCGTGCAGATGATCATCACCGCCGAGTAGACGGTGTCGCGCGGCACCGCGGCGGCGTTGGCCCCGCCAGCGAGCATGATCGACAGCACGAGTGCCGCCTCGATGACGGTGACGGCCAGCGCCAGCACGATCGTGCCGTAGGGCTCGCCCACCTTGTGCGCGATCACCTCCGCGTGGTGCACCGAGGCGGCCACCGCCGCCAGCAGGGCGGGCACGCAGGCCAGCAGCACCGCGAGCTGCCCGGGCAGGGAGAGGCCCGAGGCCAGGACGCCGATGGCCACCAGCGGCAGGACGGTGAAGATTCGCATGGCGCCCATTATTGGCGGGCGCGCCCGGCGGGAGGGCAGTTGCGGGTGCCCGACAGGACTGTATATGTGTACAGTATCCTGCTCCATGCTTCCCGCCTACGCCGAGCTGCACTGCCGCAGCAACTTCAGCTTCCTCGTCGGCGCCTCGCACCCCGAGGAGCTGGTGGCGCGGGCGCGCGAGCTCGGCTACACGGCGCTGGCCCTCACCGACGAGTGCTCGCTCGCCGGCGTGGTGCGGGCCCACGGGGAGGCGCGGCGCCAGGGGCTGCACCTGATCATCGGAGCGGAGATGCGCCTGTCCGGAGGCGGGGCGCACCTGGTGCTGCTGGCCCAGTCGCGCCGCGGCTACGCCAACCTCTCGCACTGGATCACGCTGGCGCGCCGCCGCGCCCCCAAGGGCACCTACGAGGCGCACGCCACCGACCTCGAGGGCAAGGCGCCGGGCGCGCCGATGCTGGCCGGTTTGCCGGGCTGCCTGGCGCTGCTCGTGCCGGGCGAGCAGGATCCCTTCGAGACCGTGTTCGCCCGCGCGATGTGGCTGCGCACCTGGTTCGGCGCCGCGCGCGCCGCGCTGGCCCTGGAGCTGCTGCACGGCCCGCACGACGCGCAGCTCGTGGAGACGGTGGAGGCGGTGGCGCAGGCCACGGGGCTGGCGGTCGTGGCCGCTGGCGGCGTGCTGATGCACGCGCGCTCGCGCAAGCCGCTGCACGACGTGCTCACTGCCACGCGGCTGAACCGCCCCGTGGCCGAGTGCGGCGCAGCGCTGGCGCCCAATGCCGAGGCGCACCTGCGCCCGCGCGCGCGCCTGGCCAAGCTCTACCGGCCGACCTGGCTGCAGGCCACCGTGCAGCTGGCCGGGCAGTGCGCCTTCTCGCTGGAGGAGCTGCGCTACGAGTACCCGCAGGAGATCGTGCCCGAGGGTCACACGCCCACGAGCTGGCTGCGCGCGCTCACCGAGCAGGGTGCGCGGCTGCGCTTTCCCGCCGGCGTGCCGCCTGCGGTGCGCGCCACGATCGAGCACGAGCTCGCGCTCATCGCGCAGCTCGCCTACGAGCCCTACTTCCTGACGGTGGCCGACATCGTGGCCTGGGCACGCGCGCAGGGCATTGCCTGCCAGGGCCGCGGCAGCGCCGCCAACTCGGCCGTGTGCTACTGCCTGCACATCACCGAGGTGGATCCGGCGCGCATGAGCGTGCTCTTCGAGCGCTTCGTCAGCGCCGAGCGGCGCGAGCCGCCGGACATCGACGTGGACTTCGAGCACCAGCGCCGCGAGGAGGTGGTGCAGTACCTGTACCGCAAGTACGGCCGCCACCGCGCGGCGCTGGCCGGCGTGGTGGTGTGCTACCGGCCGCGCTCGGCGCTGCGCGACGTCGGCCGGGCCCTGGGCCTGGACCTGCCGCGCATCGACGCCGTCTCGCGCGTGCTGCACGGCTTCGATGGCCGCGCGGTGGATGCCGACAAGCTGCGCGAGCACGGCTTCGACCCCGAGGCCCGCACGACCCGGCTGTGGGTGGCCCTCACGCAGCAGCTCGTGGGCTTTCCGCGCCACCTCGGCCAGCACCCGGGCGGCTTCGTGATCGCACGCGAGACGCTCGCGCAGATCGTGCCGGTGGAAAACGCCGCAATGGAGGGGCGCAGCGTCATCCAGTGGGACAAGGACGACCTGGACACCCTGGGCCTCATCAAGGTGGACATCCTCGCCCTCGGGATGCTCAGCGCCATCCGGCGTGCGCTGCAGGCGGTGGGGCACAAGCTCGCCACCCCGCCGCTGCGCATGCAGGACATCCCCGCCGAGGACCCCGCGGTGTACGCAATGCTCTCGCGCGGCGACAGCGTGGGCGTGTTCCAGGTGGAAAGCCGCGCCCAGATGAGCATGCTGCCGCGGCTGCAGCCGCGCACCTTCTACGACCTCGTCATCGAAGTGGCGATCGTGCGCCCGGGCCCGATCCAGGGCGGCATGGTGCACCCCTACCTGCGCCGGCGCAGCGGGCAGGAGCCCGTCACCTACCCGAGCCAGGAGGTGCGCCAGGCGCTCGAGCGCACGCTGGGCGTGCCGATCTTCCAGGAGCAGGTGATGCAGCTCGCGATCCTGGCGGCCGACTTCACGCCCGGCGAGGCCGACCAGCTGCGCCGCGCGATGGCGGCCTGGAAGCGCCGCGGCGGCCTGGGCCCCTTCCACGAGCGGCTCGTGGGCCGCATGGTGGAGAAGGGCTATGCGCGCGACTACGCCGAGGCGATCTTTCGCCAGATCGAGGGATTCGGCGAGTACGGCTTCCCGGAGAGCCACGCGGCGAGCTTCGCGTTGCTCGTCTACGCGAGCGCGTGGCTGAAGTGCCACCACCCCGACGCCTTCCTCGCGGCGCTGCTGGACAGCCAGCCGATGGGCTTCTACGCGCCGGCGCAGCTCGTGCGCGATGCGCGCGAGCACGGGGTGGAGGTGCGGCCGGCGGACGTGCGCCGCAGCGGTTGGGAGACGACGCTCGAGGAGCCGGAGTCGCCCGGCCTGCACCCCGTGCGCCTGGGCCTGAACCGCATCGCCGGCCTGCCCGAGGCGGCGGCGCGGCGCATCGTGGCTGCACGGCCCTTCGACAGCGTGGAAGACCTCGCGCGCCGCGCCGAGCTCGATGCGCAGGCGCTGCGCCTGCTGGCCCAGGCCGGTGCGCTCGCGGGCCTGGCCGGGCATCGCCACGAGGCGGCCTGGGCCGTGGCGGGGGTGGACACGCGCGCCAGCGCGCTGCTGCGCACCACCCGCACCCACGAGGAGGCGGCCGAGCTCGCCACCCCGGCCGTGGTGGAGGAGACGCTGGCCGACTACCGCGCCATGGGCCTGACGCTGGGCACGCACCCGCTGGCGCTGCTGCGCGGCCAGCTGCAGGCCTGGCGCGTGCAGACGGCCGAGGTGCTGAAGCAGGCCCGCCCTGGCCAGCTCGCCCGCGCCAGCGGCCTGGTCACGCACCGCCAGCGCCCCGAGACGGCCAAGGGCGTGGTCTTCGTGACGCTGGAGGACGACACGGGCAGCGTCAACGTCATCGTCTGGCCCGACCTCGCGCGCACGCAGCGCCGCGAACTGCTGGGCAGCCGGCTGCTCACCGTCTTCGGCGTGTGGCAGCGCGAAGGCGAGGTGCGCCACCTGGTGGCCAGGCGGCTGCTGGACCACAGCGCCCTGCTGCAGGGGCTGGCCGGGCGCAGCCGCGATTTCCGCTGAAAGGCCCGCCAATGGCTGCCGGCCGCAGGCGGCGGGCGCTGCGGTGGTGGTGCCCCGCCTCCTGCGCGAAAGCCCCGCAAACGCCACAATCCGGCGCGCCCCCCCCGCTTCCACCCCTCCCCCTCACCCCGCCCATGCTTTTCCTGCTGTCTCCCGCCAAGACGCTCGACTACGACACCCCGGTGCCTGCGGCGATCGCCCGCAAGGCCTCCGACCCGCTCTTCACCCCGCAGGCCGCCGAGCTCATCGGTGTGCTGCGGCGCAAGAAGCCGGTCGAAGTCGCCGCCCTGATGGAGCTCTCCGATGCGCTGGCCGCGCTCAACGTGGCGCGATACGCCGCCTGGCAGCCCGAGGCGACGCCGGCCAACAGCAAGCCTGCCGTGCTCGCCTTTGCCGGCGACGTCTACGAGGGGCTGGACGCCAACACGCTCAAGGCGGCCGACCTGGCCTGGGCGCAGGATCACGTGGTGATCCTGTCTGGCCTGTACGGCGCGCTGCGGGCGCTGGACCGGCTGCAGCCCTACCGCCTGGAGATGGGCACGGTGCTGGGCACCGCCCGCGGGCGTGACCTCTACGCCTTCTGGGGCGACACGGTGGCCGCCTGGCTCAACGAGCGCCAGGCGGGCGAGCGCGCACCGGTGGTCATCAACCTGGCCTCGCAGGAGTATTCGAAGGTGGCGCTGCGCCCGGCGCTGCAGGCCCGCGTCGTGGACTGCCAGTTCGAGGACTGGAAGGGCGACCGCTACAAGGTGATCAGCTTCTTCGCCAAGCGCGCGCGCGGGCTCATGTGCCGCTGGGCCATCACGCACCGTGCCCGCAAGCCGGCCGACCTGGAGGGCTTCGACGCGGAGGGCTACGCGCTCGACCGTGCGGCCAGCACGGCTGACCGGCTCGTGTTTCGCCGCCGTGAGGCACCGCAGTAGGTCGTCGCCCCGGCGCTGCGCTTGTCGCAAAATCGCGGCATGAAGCCTGCCGTCCAGACCATCACCCCCGAATTGCGCCGCTGGATCGTGGCGCAGGCCGAGGCGGGCTGCCAGCCCGAGGAGGTGGTGCAGTCGATGGTGGCCAGCGGCTGGCTCGAGGACGTCGCCATCGAGGCGCTGGAGCAGACCCTGCGCAGCCGCCTGGAGGAGGTCCGCCGGTCGCAGATCGTCCCCGCCGCCGCCGTGCCCGAGCCCTCCGTGGGCGAGGGCGCCACGGTGATCGAGGCCGAGGGCCACGCGGTGGACGTGGTGATGACGCTCAAGCACCCGCGCGTGGTTGTCTTCGGCAACCTGCTCACGGCTGCAGAGTGCGACGAGTTGATGGCGCTGGCGCGGCCGCGCCTGGAGCGCTCCGAGACGGTGGACACCGCCACCGGCGGCAGCGAGGTCAACGCCGCACGCACCAGCGACGGCATGTTCTTCGACCGCGGCGAGCACCCGGTGATCGCGCGGCTGGAGCGGCGCATCGCGGTGCTGCTGAACTGGCCCGTCGAGCACGGCGAGGGGCTGCAGATCCTGCGCTACCGGCCCGGTGCGCGCTACGAGCCGCACTACGACTATTTCGACCCCGAGAAGTCCGGCACCCCGCGCATCCTGGAGCGCGGCGGCCAGCGCGTGGGCACGCTCGTGATGTACCTGAACACGCCCGAACGGGGTGGCTCCACCACCTTCCCCGACGCGGGCCTGGAGGTGGCGCCCGTGCGCGGCAGCGCGGTGTTCTTCAGCTACGACCGGCCCCACCCATCCACGCGTACGCTGCACGGCGGCGCGCCGGTGCTGGCCGGGGAGAAGTGGGTGGCGACCAAGTGGCTGCGCGAAGGTGTGTTCCGGTAGGACAGAGGCAGGAGGTCCGTCATGA
>JBBAPJ010000099.1:0-7502 GCA_040400855.1 Rubrivivax sp. | reverse complement strand
GTGGTCCGCTTGCGCGGGCGGCTCTTGGCAGCCGCGCCCTCGGCCTTGCCGGCGCTGGCGGCCCGGGCGGCTGGCGCCTGGGAGGCAGGTGCGGCGTGCACCGTGCCGCCCGGACCAAGGGCCAGGAGCCAGGCGGCCAGCGCCGCGGCGACCGCTGCGAGGCCTGTGCGTGGGCGCGGGGAGGGATTCATCGTGAGGGTGGGGTGGCCATGCGCGCAGCGCGTTCGAATTGTGCCCACCATTGCGCGGGTGGCCGCCCCGGCGGCAGCGCCACGCCTGGCGGCGCGGGGGCATAGCGCAGCCGCTCCAGGGCCTCCAGGGCCTGCGCCAGCGGCTCGCCGTGCGCGCCCAGCCGGGCGCGCACGCGGGTCGCGCGCGCGCGCGGCGGGTCGCTCGGCCCGACCTCCACACCCAGGCGCTGCAGCCGCTCGGCCACACGCTGCTGCAGGCGCAGCCACGGATCCGCGCGGCGCCGCCCGCGCCAGGCCCAGGCGGCCCCGGCCAGCCCCACGGCCACGACCACCGAGCCGAGCACGCGCAACAGGTCTTCGCCACTGGGCGTCTCGAAGCCCAGCTGCCGAAGCAGCTCGAACTGGCGGACGCGCGAGTAGTTCAGGACCTGCTGGTTCCAGCGGTTTTCCAGCGCCTCGGCCCACTGGCGCATGCGCGTGAGCAGCTGCGGGCTGATCTGGTCGAGTGTCGAGGCCACGAGGCCCGCCGGGCGCTGCAGCTGGCGGCTGCGGTCCACACGCTCGGGCGCCACGGCGGCAGTGGGATCCGCCCGTACCCAGCCGCGCTCGCCGTCCCAGTACTCGGCCCAGGCATGGGCATGGCTGCGGCGCACCGTCCACCAGCCGTCCACGGGGGCCTGATCGGCCCCCTGGTAGCCGGTGACCACGCGCGCGGGCACGTCCAGCGCCCGCAGCATCACGACGAAGGCCGAGGCGAAGTGCTCGCAAAACCCCGCGCGGCGGTCGAACCAGAACTCGTCCACCGCGTGCCGGCCGTAGCTGCCCGGCTCGAAGGTGTAGCGAAAGGGCTGTTCACGCAGGTGCTGCAGCAGCACGCCGGCGAGCACGCCGCCGCCAGCCTCGGCGTAGCGCGGGTCGCGCCGCAGCGCGGCGGCCCACTCGAGTGCACGCGGGTTGTAGCCCGGCGGCAACGCCACCTCCTCGCGCAGCGCCATCGCGCTGCCGCGCCAGCCGTGGTGATGCTCGGGCCAGGCGCGGGCGCGAAAGCGCACCCGTTCGGCCAGGGGCAGGACGGTGGTCCAGACGAGGTCGCCCTGCTGCTCGAGCACGCGGCCTTCCAGCGCCGGGGCTTCGCCGGGGCGGTCGAGCGTGAGCTCGAGCGCGGGCAGCACCGCCTGCGTGCCGGGCTCGAGCGTCACCTCGTAGTCCACGGGCTGCCCAGCCACCTGGACCTCGCTGCGCGCAGCCGGCGTTCGCCCCCAGGCGCGCGGCGCTTGCGTCCACTCTCGTCCGTCGAATCTCGACAGCACGGGGCCGCGGAAGTACAGCGCCTGCGGGGGCGGCGCCGCACCGAGGAAACGCACGCGCAGCGCGACCGATTCGTCCTGCGCGATCTGCGCGAGCTCACCCATGCGCAGCGTGCCCGACAGCCCCGTGCGCCCGGCGGCGTCCTGCGGCAGGCCCCACAGCGGCCCGATGCGCGGGAAGAACAGAAAGAGCACGAGCATCGCCGGCAGGCCCAGCAGCGCCGCGCGCGCCGCCACCGCTGCGGCGCGTCGCAGCGCCGGGCGCGGGCCGGGCATGTGGGCCAGTGCAAGCGCGGTCATCAGCCCCCATGCCGCCAGCGCGGCGGCAGCCGCAACCGCCATCGACTGCGAGTACAGGAACTGCGTGAGCACGAGGAAGAAGCCGAGGAAGAGCGTCACCATCGCGTCGCGCCGCGCGCGCAGCTCCAGCGTCTTGAGCGCCATCAGCACGACCAGCATCGTGATGCCGGGCTCGCGCCCGAGCAGCGTCCCCTCGCTCCACCAGGTCAACGCCGCGGACACCCCGAGCACGAGCAGCACCGGCAGCCGCCCCGGCAGCGGCGCGCCACGCAGCGCCAGGCCGGCGCGCCAGGCCAGCACCGCGCCGGCCAGTGCCGTGCACCACCCCGGGCGGTGCGGCAGGTGCGGGGCCAGGACCCAGCCGATCACGCCCACCAGGAAGAGCGTGTCGCGCGCTTCACGCGGGAGCTGACCCCAGCTTGCCCATCGGCCCGGGCGATCGCGCCGGGTGGCGGCGTTCATCGCCACAGCGCGAGCGCGCCCAGCAGCGCGTGGCGGTGCGCATCGCCCAGGCCGGGCGGCCACTCGCGACCGGGCAGCCTCAACCCCACGGGCACGCCGAGCCGATGGGCCAGCTCCACCCAGGCCGCCAGGCGCGACAGGCGCTGCTCCAGCGACAGCCCCGGGCCCGCGCTGGCCTGCCACTCGAGCCAGCTGTGCCGGCTCACCGCGGTGCTCGTTTCGCGGCTGACGAGCTCGCCAGTGCGTGCGGCCTTCTTCCACACCACCTGGCGCAGGGCATCCCCCCGGCGCCAGGCGCGCACGCCGTCGAGTTCACCGCCGCCGCCGGGCCGGCTGGCCTGCGCGTCGGCCCCGGCCGCATCGGCTGCCGGCAACGGCGGTGGGGGTACCTCCGGCGCGGGCCAGGCCAGGAGAGTGGCCGCCGGGCGCCACACCGTCCAGGCCCGAAAGAGGCCGAAGGGAAAGCGCGTTTCCAGGACGATCGGCGGCACCGGATGGAGCCCGCGGCTGCGCGGCAGCAGGCGCAGGTGTGCCGCCGCCTGCCCGAGCGCCGGCACCTCGCACCAGACGCCCGTGGCCGGACGGTGGCCCGCAGCAGGCTCGTGCAAGGAAGTGTCATGCACCTCGGTCGGGCCGTGGAAACGCAGCCCGACGCTGTCGCGCTCGCGCCCCGCGTTGGCCACCACCACCTCCACCGTCGCGGGCTCGCCAGCGTGCACCGGGTGCACCGGCCGCAGGTGCAGCGTCAGCCCGAGCAGGGTGCGGTGCGTGAGGTGCATCGACACGAGCCCGCAGCCGGCCAGCAGGAAGGTCAGCGCGTAGCCCAGGCTCAGCTGGTAGTTGATCGAGGCCACCAGCATCACGACGAGCATCGCCGCGTAGGCCCAGCCGCTGGCCGTGGGCAGGATGTAGAGGTTGCGCTGCGTGAGCGTCCAGGTCTCGGCGGGGCGGATGCGCCCCACCACCCACGCCGAGATGCGCCGCGCCAGGCCCATCGTTGCCGCAGCCTGCTCAGGGAACCGGCACGGCCTCGAGCATGGCGCGTACCTGCTCGCGCGGCCCGCGCCCGGAGGCCGCCAGCGGCACGAGCCGGTGGCCCAGCGCCTGCGGCAGGATCGCCTGCAGGTCGTCGGGTGCCACGTAGTCGCGCCCGGCCAGCAGCGCGCGTGCCTTGGCCGCACGCAGCACGCCGATGGCCGCGCGCGGCGAGAGCCCCTCGACGAACCAGCGACCGCTGCGCGTGGCCTCCACGAGTGCCTGCAGGTAGTCCAGCAGCGCGTCCGAGGCGTGCACCCGCTGCACGGCCTGCTGCACGGCCTGCACGTCGCCGGGCTGCATCACGGGCTGCAGGCTCGAGATGGCCTCGCGCCGGTCGTGTCCGGCCAGCAGCGCACGCTCGGCGGCACGGTCCGGGTAGCCCAGCGTGATGCACATGAGGAAGCGGTCGAGCTGGCTCTCGGGCAGCGGGTAGGTGCCCACCTGCTCGGCCGGGTTCTGCGTGGCGATGACGAAGAAGGGCGAGGGCAGGGCGCGCGTCTCGTTGTCCACCGACACCTGGTGCTCCTCCATCGCCTCGAGCAGCGCGCTTTGCGTCTTCGGGCCGGCGCGGTTGATCTCGTCGGCCAGCAGCACCTGGGTGAAGATCGGCCCGGGGTGGAAGACGAAGCCCTCGCGGCCGCGGTCCCATACGCTCACGCCGGCGAGGTCCGAGGGCATCAGGTCGGCCGTGAACTGCACGCGCGAGAAGCGCAGGCCCAGGGACACGGCCAGCGCGTGCGCGAGCGTGGTCTTGCCCACGCCGGGAATGTCCTCGATCAGCAGGTGGCCGCCTGCCATCAGGCAGGCTACGCCGTCTTCGATCTGGGCACGCTTGCCGACGATAATCGTGGCGATCTGGTCGACCAGCGCAGCGAGCTGGCGTGGGGCCGTCGGGTCCATGCCGGCATCTTGCCCGATTTGTCCCGCCCTCCTGCGATGAATACCGCCCTCTACAGCCCCCACGCGTGCCGATTGCACGAGATGGGACCCGGCCATCCCGAGTGCCCCGAGCGGCTCGACGCCATCCTGGACCACCTGCGTGCCACGGGGCTCGATGCCCTGCTGGCGCACCGCGAGGCGCCCCTGGCACAGCCCGAGCAGCTCGCCCGCGCCCACAGCGCCCGCTACGTGGCCGAGATGGGCGAGCTCATGGGGCGCTGCGCCGAGGCGGGGCGTGCCCAGGCGGTGGACCCGGACACGACGGTGGCCGCGCACACGCAGGAAGCGGCGCTGCGCGCTGCCGGCGCCGCGGTGGCCGCCACCGACGCCGTGCTTTCGGGCGAGGTGCGCAACGCCTTCTGCGCCGTGCGCCCGCCAGGCCACCACGCCACGCGCGAGTCGGCCATGGGCTTTTGCTTCTTCAACAATGTCGCGGTGGCGGCGCGCCATGCGCTGGACGTGCACGGCCTGGAGCGCGTGGCCGTGATCGATTTCGACGTGCACCACGGCAACGGCACCGAGGACATCGTCGCGGGCGATGCGCGCATCCTCATGTGCAGCTTCTTCCAGCATCCCCTGTACCCCTACAGCGGCACCGAGCCGCGCGGCACGAACATGGTCAACGTGCCGCTGGCGCCCTACACGCGCGGCCCGGCCGTGCGCGAGGTCATCGATCGCGAGTGGGTGCCCGCGCTGGAGGCGCACAAGCCGCAGATGATCTTCATCTCCGCCGGCTTCGACGCCCACCGCGAGGACGAACTCGGCCAGATGGGGCTGGTGGAGGCCGACTACGCGTGGATCACGCGGCGCCTGGTCGAGCTGGCCGAGCGCCACGCCCAGGGGCGCATCGTGTCCTGCCTGGAGGGCGGCTACCACCTCGGCGCGCTGGCCCGCAGCGTGGCTGCGCACCTGCGCGAACTGGCGGGCCTGTGAGCACGGCGACCCCCCTCGGCCTTCAGGCCATCGGCGAGCACCTGGCCCAGCTCGCGCAGGCCCTGACCTGGACGGGTACGGTGCTGCAGTCGGGCGTGATCGTGGCCTGCGCGCTCACGGCCTGGCTGGTGCTGCGGCGCCTGCGCGGGGAGGGTGCGCGCCCGAGCCTGCTTTTCGGCCGCGGTGTGGTCGACGGCGTGCTCTTTCCCACCGTGCTGCTGCTGCTCGTGCTCGTGGCGCGCTGGGCGCTGGCGCCCTTCATGCCCGTGGGGCTGCTGCGGCTGGCCGTGCCGCTGCTGCTGAGCCTGCTCGTCATCCGCATGGGCGCAGGCGTGCTGCGTGCAGCGCTGCCCGCCTCGCGCGCTGCGCGGCTGGTGGAGCGCACGCTGTCCTGGATGGTGTGGGCAGGCCTGGTGCTGTGGGTCACGGGCGTGCTGCCGCGCCTGGCCGAGGCCATGGACGAAGTCACCTGGACGCTGGGCGGCTCGCCCGTGTCGCTGCTGTCGGTCTTCAACGGCGCGGTCAGCGCCGCGGCCGTGCTCGTGCTGGCGCTGTGGCTGTCCACCGCCATCGAGCAGCGGCTGCTGGCCGGCGCGCAGGCCGGCGGAGAGGCGCTTTCGCTGCGCAAGATCGCGGCCAACGCCGCGCGTGCGCTGCTGCTCTTCGTGGGCCTGCTGCTGGCGCTGTCGGCCGCGGGCATCCCGCTCGGGGCGCTGGGCGTGCTCGGCGGGGCCATTGGCGTGGGCATCGGCTTCGGCCTGCAGAAGCTGGCGGCCAACTACGTCAGCGGCTTCGTCATCCTGGCCGAGCGCAGCCTGCGCATCGGCGACCTGGTGCGGGTGGAGAACTTCGAGGGCCGCATCACCGACATCCACACGCGCTACACCGTGATCCGCGCGCTCAACGGGCGCGAGTCGATCGTGCCCAACGAGCTGCTGATCACGCAGCGCGTGGAGAACGCCTCGCTGGCCGACCCGCGCCTGATGCTGCAGACCGTCGTGATCGTGGCCTACGGCACCGATCTCGAGGCGCTGATGCCCGAGCTCGTGCAGGCCGTGCGGGCGGTGCCGCGGGTGGTGCCCGAGCCCGGGCCCTCGGTGCAGCTGTCGGCCTTCGCGGCCGACGGGCTGGAGCTCACGATTCCGTTCTGGATCGCCGATCCCGAGAATGGCCAGGGCAATGTCCGCAGCGAGGTCAACCTCGCCATCCTGCGTGCGCTGGCCGCCCGCGGCATCGAGATTCCCTACCCGCAGCGCGTGGTGCGCCAGGGTTGACGCGCCGCAGTCGCACGGGCCGCTGACGCCGGGCCGCGCCTGGCGCGGTCTTCCGGTTCAGGCCACGGCCACCGGAATCTTGCCGATGCGCGCCTGCCACTCCCTCGGGCCGGTCTGGTGCACGCTCGTGCCCAAGGCGTCCACCGCTACCGTCACCGGCATGTCGCGCACGTCGAACTCGTAGATGGCTTCCATGCCGAGGTCGGCAAAGCCCACCACCTTCGCCCCCTTGATGGCCTTGGCCACGAGGTAAGCGGCGCCGCCCACGGCCATGAGGTAGGCGCTGCGGTGCTTGCGGATGGCCTCGATGGCCACCGGGCCGCGCTCGGCCTTGCCGACCATGGCGATCAGCCCGGTGCGGGCCAGCATCATCTCGGTGAACTTGTCCATGCGCGTGGCGGTGGTCGGCCCGGCCGGGCCCACCACCTCGTCGCGCACCGGGTCCACGGGGCCCACGTAGTAGATGACCCGGTTGGTGAAGTCCACCGGCAGCGGTTCGCCGCGGGCGAGCATGTCCTGGATGCGCTTGTGGGCGGCGTCGCGCCCCGTGAGCATCTTCCCCGACAGCAGCAGCGTCTGGCCCGGCTTCCACGCCGCCACCTGCTCGGGGGTGAGGGTGTTGAGGTCCACGCGCGTGCTCTTGTCGTAGTCGGGTGCCCAGTGCACGGCCGGCCACAGGTCCAGGCTCGGCGGCTCCATGAAGGCCGGGCCCGCGCCGTCGAGCACCACGTGCGCGTGGCGCGTGGCCGCGCAGTTGGGGATCATCGCCACCGGCTTGCTCGCCGCGTGCGTCGGGAAGGTCGCGATCTTCACGTCCAGCACGGTGGTCAGGCCGCCCAGCCCCTGCGCGCCGATCCCGAGGGCGTTGACCTTCTCGTAGAGCTCGATGCGCAGCTCCTCGAGCTTGTTCGAGGGCCCGCGCGCGAGCAGCTCGTACATGTCGATGGGCTCCATCAGCACTTCCTTGGCCAGCAGCATCGCCTTCTCGGCCGTGCCGCCCACGCCGATGCCGAGCATGCCCGGCGGGCACCAGCCCGCGCCCATCGTGGGCACCGTCT
>JBBAPJ010000098.1:0-7910 GCA_040400855.1 Rubrivivax sp. | reverse complement strand
AGGGCCGCGAGGCCCGGCCACCCCGTGAGGGCCGTGAGGGCCGTGAGGGCCGTGAAGGACGCGAGGGCCGTGCACGCGGCGAACGCGCCGCCGAGGGTCGCCCGCCCGTTGCACCAGCCACGGCTGCGGTTGCCGCCGCCGAAGGCACGCCGGGTGAAGCGCTGGCCCTTCCCGTCAACGCGCTGGCCGAGGGCGCACCCGGGGGCGGTGAGAGCGAAGCCGACCGTGAGGGCCGGCGGCGGCGGCGGCGCGGGGGTCGCGGTCGCGGCGACCGGGACCGCACCGAGGGCGGCGCAGAGGCTGGCGATTCCACCGCAGGCGAACAATTGCCCGCTGACGCTGCAACCAGCGAGCCGGGCACCGCGCCGGCCGAAGGTGCGCACGCAGGCGCCACCACCGAGCCCGCGGCCGGCGGCGAGCCGTCCGAGCCCGGAGCTGCCGAAGGCGGCGAGCGCGAGGGCGGTCGCCGTCGTGGCCGGGGGCGTGACCGCTTCCGCCGCGAGCGCCGGCCGGACGAGTCCGGCCAGGAAGGCGTCATGGTCGAGGCCGGTGGTGAACCCGCCGAGGCGCTGACGGCGCAGGCTGCGCAAGCAGCCGCGCCTGCAGCGGCTGAGCAGGCGCACATGGCCGCACCCGCCGAGGCTTCGGCGGCACCGCCCGCCCCCGCCCCGGCCCGCTTCGAGCTGCCGGTGGCCGAGCTTCACCGCATTGCCGAGACGGCCGGGCTGCAGTGGATCAACTCCGATCCCGACAAGATCGCCGCCGTGCAGGCTGTGATCGCAGCCGAGCCAGCGCCCGTGCACGTGCCGCGCGAGCGCAAGCCGCTGGTGGTGCTCGACGAAGGGCCGCTGATCCTGGTCGAGACGCGCCAGGATCTGTCCCAGGTGCAGCTGCCCTTCGAACGCCAGCAGCCCTCGGCCTGATCATCATTCCGGGGGGCCGGGCCACGTCCGGCCTGCCCCGGGGTCGCTCCCTCAGGGCAGCCGTTCCAGCGCGTGCTGGTAGGGCCCGTGGTGCATCAGCTCGTCCCAGGTCAGCGGGGGCGTCTGCGGCAGCAGGCGCAGGCGGCGCGCCTCGCTGTCGGGGTCGCGGCTCCAGTGCCCGCGCCGCTCCTCCTCGAGCAGGCCCTCGAGCAGCTCGTCCACGTCGCGGCCGCCGTCCACTGCCGAGCGGTTGCAGATCGGCACCAGGTCGCAGCCGGCCGAAAGCGCCAGGGCCCCAGCCTCGGCGTAGGTGAGCGAGCGTCCGTCCACGCCACGCGCGCCTTCCATCGTCAGGTCATCACTGATGATGGCTCCGCCGAAGCCGAGCTGTCCGCGCAGGATGTCCTTGAGCCAGCGGTCGGAGAAGCCAGCCGGCCGGTGGTCCACCTTCGGGTAGACGACGTGCGCCGGCATCACCGCGGCCAGGCTCGTGGAGAGCCACCCGTAGGGTTGCGCATCGTCGGCGAGGATGGCCTTGAGCGAACGCCTGTCCACCGGCACCGCCACGTGGCTGTCGGCCTTCACGTAGCCGTGCCCGGGAAAGTGCTTGCCGCAGTTGGCCATGCCCGCCAGCAGCAGCCCGTGCATCACGCCCTTGGCCAGCAGGCTCACCACGCGCGGGTCGCGGTGGAAGGCGCGGTCGCCAATCACGCTGCTGCCGCCATGGTCCAGGTCGAGCACGGGCGTGAGCGCGAGGTCCACGCCGCAGGCCCGCAGCTCCGCACCCAGCACATAGCCGGCAGCGGTGGCGGCATCGGTGGCACGCAGCGGGTCTTGCATCCACAGCTCGCCCAGAGCGCGCATCGGGGGCACGTGCGTGAAGCCGTCGGTGCGAAAGCGCTGCACGCGCCCGCCTTCGTGGTCCACGCAGATCAGGATGTCGGGCCGGACAGCCTTGACCTGCGCACACAGTTCCGTGAGCGCGCGCCGGTCCACCCAGTGGCGACCAAAGAGGATGAGCCCGCCAGTCAGCGGGTGCTTGAGGCGACGGCGGTCGGCGGCGTCCAGCGCCGGGCCGGCGGTGTCGAGGATGACAGGAGCGTGCACGGACATGGTGCGATCAGTATGCCAGCGCGTGCCGGCCCCGCCCATCAGTCGGTCGTCTCCACCACCACGAAGGCCGCGGCGTAGTCAGACTCGTCGGTCACGCTCAGGTGCGCACGCAGCCGGCGCTCGTCGAACCAACGCGCGAGCTCCCCGTGCAGCCGGATGCCCGGCTGGCCGCTGGCCGCCTTGACCACTTCGCAGGCGCGCCAGGTCATGGGCATGCGCATGCCCATGCCGATGGCCTTGGAGAAGGCCTCCTTGGCGGAAAAGCGCGTGGCCAGGTAGCGCACGCCGCGCGCACGGTGCGCGGCCAGGCGCTGTCGGAACACCTCCAGCTCGTGGGGGCCGAGCACCTTGTGCGCGAAGCGCTCGCCATGCCGCTCGAGCGCCGCCTCGATGCGGCGCACGTCGCAGATGTCGGTTCCGATGCCGTAGACCCGTCCCACGCCGTCAGGTCCCGCCGTGCTGCGCGCTCAGGCGTACGCGCCGCGGATGCAGCGCTGGTAGGCGCGTACCGTCTCGGCCATGCCGAGCTCCAGTGCATCGGCTGCGATCGCATGCCCGATCGACACCTCGGCCACGCCCGGCACGGCACGCAGGAAGTCGGCGAGGTTGTCGCGGTTCAGGTCGTGGCCCGCGTTCACGCCCAGGCCGGCGGCATGCGCCGCACGCGCAGCGGCAGCGTAGCGCTGCAGCTGCGCCCCGCGCTCGGGTGTGGGCCAGCTGTGCGCATAGGCCTCGGTGTAGAGCTCCACGCGATCGGCACCGATCTCGCGTGCGCGCGCCATCGCCTCGGGAACGGGGTCCATGAACAGGCTCACGCGGATCCCCCGGGCCTGCAGCTGCGCGATCAGCGGGCGCAGCCGCTCGCCATCGCGCGCCAGGTCCCAGCCGTGGTCGGAGGTGGCCTGCTCGACGCTGTCGGGCACCAGCGTGGCCTGGTGCGGGCGCACGCCCAGCGCCAGCTCCATCAGGTTGTGGAAGGGATTGCCCTCGAGGTTGTATTCGGCCTGTGGCCAGCGTGCCAGCAACGCCGCCAGGTCGTGGACGTCCTGGGTGCGGATGTGGCGCTGGTCCGGCCGTGGGTGGACAGTCAGGCCGTCGGCCCCGGCCTCCAGCGCGATCGTGGCCAGGCGCACCACATCCGGGATGCCCACGGGGCGCGAGTTGCGCAGCAGCGCCACGCGGTTGACGTTGACGGACAACGCGGTGCGTCCGGCAGGCGCCGGGTGCCCGGCTTCCGGGGCGACGAGGGGATTCATGGACGCGAATCTATCAGCCGCCGCAGGCCCTGCATCACGTCGCGCGTGCGCCAGGGCGCGCCGCCTGTCTGGGCCTGCAGCAGCGTGCGCATCGCGCCTCGCAGAGAGGCCAGGCACGGCAGGCAGGCAGCCTGCAGCCGCGCGAGGTCGCCCGCCTCGAGCGCCTGCTGCAACGCCAGCAGCAACGCACCCGTGAGGTTGCCAGTCTCCTCGCGTGTGGCCATCACGCCCGAATCGGGCACGAGCACGTAGTGCTGCTGCGGCTGCACGGGCTGCACGGTCAGCGTCACGACCGCGAGATCGGGCAGCACGCCCGTCTCGCGCAGCAGCACCAGCTCGAAGGCGCGCAACGCGGCCTGCGCGTGCAGCTCGTCGGGTCCGGCCAGGGCCGGCAGCGTCGCGGCGTAGGCGTCGAAGACGGCAGGGTGCGGGTCCTCGCGCGGCAGCAGCTTCATCAGGAGCTCGTTGCAGTAGTAGGCGCGGAACACCGCCTGCCCCGCGCCCGACCCGAGCACCGGCATCCCACCCGCCCATTCGGCCTGTCGCAGCGTGTGCACCTCCGCGCCCTCGCCCGCGCTGCGCGCCAGCGTGAGCACGAGGCGCTGGAAGGGCAGCAGCACCGGACGCAGCTGCGAGTAGGGTCGGCGCGCGCCCTTGGCCGCCACCGCCAGGCGCCCCCGCTCGCGCGTGAGCACGTCCAGGATCAGGCTCGACTCGCTCCAGTCGTAGCGGTGCAGCACGAAGGCCTGCAGCAGCGGCGCAGCCCGACGCACGGATAACGCCTCAGGGCCCGTCGCCGTAGCCGTAGGTGCGCAGGTGCGCGTCGTCGTCGGCCCAGCCGCTGCGCACCTTCACCCACAGCTCGAGGAAGACCTTGCCGTCGAGCAGCCGCTCCAGGTCCTGCCGCGCCTGCGTGCCGATGCGCTTGAGCCGCTCGCCGCCCTCGCCGATGACGATCCCCTTGTGTGCATCGCGCTCCACGACGATCGTGGCCGCCACGCGCACCATGCGCTGCGCCATGCGCCCGGGCTCCTCCTCGAAGCGCTCGATGACGACGGTGGAGGTGTAGGGCAGCTCGTCGCCGCACAGCCGGAAGAGCTTCTCGCGGATGATCTCGCCCGCGAGGAAGCGCTCGCTGCGGTCGCTCACCGTGTCCTCCTCGTGCAGCCAATCCTGCTCGGGAAGATAGGGCTCCACGATGGCCAGCAGCCGCTGCACATCGGCCTCCTTGCGTGCCGACATCGGCACGTACTGGGCAAAGGCATGCCGCTCCTGCATGGACTTGAGCCACGGCAGCAGCTCCTGGCGCCGGCCCACGGTGTCGAGCTTGTTGGCCACCAGGATCACGGGCTTGTGGGCGGGCAGCAGCGCCAGCACCTTGGCATCGTCCAGCCCGAAGCGGCCGGCCTCCACGACGAAGAGCACGGCATCCACGTCGCCCAGGCTCGCAAGCACCGTGCGGTTGAGCGTGCGGTTCAGGGCCGTGGCGTGTCGAGTCTGGAACCCCGGCGTGTCGACGAAGACGAACTGGCTTGCTCCGGTCGTTCGGATGCCGGTGATGCGGTGGCGCGTGGTCTGCGCGCGCCGCGAGGTGATGCTCACCTTCTGGCCAACCAGCGCATTGAGCAGCGTGCTCTTGCCCACGTTGGGCCGGCCGACGATGGCCACGAGCCCGCAGCGACGCTTCGCGGTCGGCGGTCCCGCGGCCGGGCCCTCTTCGGGCGCAGCCTGCGCAAGCTCGGGAATCGTCACGCTGCCATCTCCTTGACCCGCTCGAGCACCAGCCGAGCGGCTTCCTGTTCGGCCACACGGCGCGAACGCCCCTTGCCCACGCCCGAGAGGCCCCAGGCCGGTACCTCGCAGGCCACTTCGAAGGTCTGTTCGTGCGCCTGGCCCGTCGTGGCCACGATGCGGTAGACGGGCACCGCCAGCCGGCGTGCCTGCAGCCATTCCTGCAGCTCGGTCTTGGCGTCCTTGCGGTACTGGCCGATCTCGGAGGTGGCGATGCCCTGCCCGAACAGTCGCTCCACCACGCCCTGTGCCGCCTCGAAGCCCGCGTCCAGCGTCACCGCACCGATCAGCGCCTCGAGCGCATCGGCCAGGATCGAGGCGCGCTGCGCGCCGCCCCCGCGGTGTTCACCGTCGGACAGTCGCAGCAGCGCCGCCAGGCCCAGCCCGGTGGCCAGCCGGTGCAGGCTCTCCTCGCGCACCAGGTGGGCACGCATGCGCGTGAGCTCGCCCTCGTCGGCCTGTGCGAAACGGCGCACCAGCAGCACCGAGACCGCCAGGTTCAGCGCAGCGTCGCCGAGGAACTCCAGCCTCTCGTTGTGCGGGGACCCATAGGAGCGGTGCGTCAGCGCACGCTGCAGCAGGCCGACGTCCGAAAAGCGATGCCCGAGGCGCTGCTGCAGCGCGTCGAGGGTGGGCTCCATCACGCCTGCGCCGTCTCAGTCGCTGCTGGCCTCGTAGCGGATCAGCAGCGAGACGGGGCCTGCCATGTGCAGCTCCTTCTCGTACTTCACGCCGACCACGACACGGCCGCCCTCCTTCGTCACGATCAGGTCATTGCCCGTGATGGACTGGATCGAAGGGTCGACATCGCGCTGGCGGTCGAACATGCGCCGTGCGTCCTCGACGGTGGGCGGGTTGGCCTGTGCGACCTTGCGGATCGTCGCCTTGACAGCCTGGAACTCGGTGACCGAGGGGAGCACCTTCATCACCAGGAAGACGCCTGCGGCCACGAGCAGCGCGTAGACCAGCAGGCCGGCGAAGGTCACGCCCGACTGCCGGCGCGGTGAACGCGGGCCTGGGCGGGTCTGGCGGGTGGCGTGCGAAGGTGCGAGGGGAGAAGTCAGCATGGCGCGATGCGGCAGGAATGGGCTCAGCGGAAGGAGCCGATGCGGGAGAAGTCGCCGAAATTCATCCAGATCATGAAGGCCTTGCCCACCAGGTTGCGGTCCGGCACGAAGCCCCAGTAGCGCGAGTCCTGCGAATTGTCGCGGTTGTCGCCCATCACGAAATAGTGGCCCTCGGGCACCTTGCAGCGCACGCCTTCGGCGGTGTGGCGGCAGTTCTGGTGGAAGGGAAAGCTCTTGTCGGACCCGGCGGTGAAGGAGCTGCGCCGGGGGTCCACGAGAATGCGATGGTCCACCGCGCCGAGCTTTTCCGAGAACTGCGGCGCGTAGCGCAGGCTGTCCTCGTCGTAGTACTCGCCCAGTGCCTGCAGCGCCACCGGCTGGCCGTTGACGCTCAGCCGCTGGTTGATCCACTCGACCTCGTCGCCGGGCACGCCGACGACACGCTTGATGTAGTCCAGCCGCGGGTCGGGCGGGTAGCGGAAGACGACCACGTCCCCGCGCTGCGGGTCGTTGTTGGGGATGACCTTAACGTTGAGCACCGGCAGGCGCACGCCGTAGGTGAACTTGTTCACCAGGATGAGGTCCCCCACCAGGAGCGTAGGCACCATCGAGCCCGAGGGGATCTTGAAGGGCTCGAACAGGAACGAGCGCAGCACGAAGACGATGGCGATCACCGGGAAGAGGCCAGCCGTCCACTCGACCCACCAGGGCTCCATCAGGAGCCTGCTGCGAGCCTCGTCGAGGTCGCCGTCCACGCGCGCGATGCCCTGGCGCTGCAGCTGCTCGCGCCGCGCGGCGTCCTGGCGCTCGAGCTCCGCGGCGGCAGCCAGGCGCGCCGGCCGGAAGTACAGCCGCTCGGCCAGCCAGTACCCGAAGGTGACGAATGTCAGGATCAGCAGCAGCAGCGAGAAGTTGCCGATCCACATGCCCATGAACCAGCCGCCGCCATAGACGACGAGCGCACCGATCAGCGCGGCAGTGAGAGCGCTCATGGAGCCAGCCATGCGCAGCTCAATCTTCGACCTGCAGGATGGCGAGGAACGCCTCCTGCGGAACCTCGACCGATCCGATCTGCTTCATGCGCTTCTTGCCTGCCTTCTGTTTCTCGAGGAGCTTGCGCTTGCGCGTGATGTCCCCGCCGTAGCACTTGGCGAGCACGTTCTTGCGCAGCGCCTTGATGTTCTCGCGCGCGATGATGTTCGCGCCGATGGCTGCCTGGATCGCCACATCGTACATCTGGCGCGGGATGATCTCGCGCATCTTGGCGGCGATCTGGCGTCCGCGTGGTGCAGCCTGGCTCCTGTGGACGATGACCGACAGGGCGTCGATGCGGTCCCCGTTGATGAGCATGTCCACCTTGACCACGTCGGCGGCGCGGTACTCCTTGAACTCGTAGTCCATCGAGGCGTAGCCGCGCGAGACGGACTTCAGCTTGTCGAAGAAGTCGAGCACGATCTCGGCCAGCGGCAGCTCGTAGGTGAGCATGACCTGGCGGCCGTGGTAGGCCATGTTGATCTGCACGCCGCGCTTCTGGTTGGCCAGCGTCATCACCGGGCCCACGTAGTCCTGCGGCATGTACAGGTGCACGGTCACGATGGGCTCGCGGATCTCGCGGATGCGCCCGGCGTCGGGCAGCTTGCTCGGGTTCTCCACCTCGATGACCACGCCGTCGCCGAGCTCCACCTGGTAGATCACGCTCGGGGCCGTGGTGATCAGGTCCTGGTCGAACTCGCGCTCCAGGCGCTCCTGCACGATCTCCA
>JBBAPJ010000097.1:0-8224 GCA_040400855.1 Rubrivivax sp. | reverse complement strand
GACATCTCCGACCGCCGTGCCGCCCAGGAACAGCTGCAATTCGCCGCCTACCACGACGGTCTGACCAGCCTGCCCAACCGCCTCTCTTTCCTGCAAAGCCTGCAGGCCGCCATCGACCGCAGCAAGGCCGACCCTTCGGCCACCTTCGCGGTGCTGCTGCTCGACCTGGACCGCTTCAAGATGGTCAACGACAGCCTCGGGCATGCCGCCGGCAACGATCTGCTCGTCGAGGTCGCCCGGCGCCTGGGCCAGAGCGTGCGGCCGGGCGACTTCGTGGCGCGGCTGGGTGGAGACGAGTTCGGGCTGATGTTCGACCGCATCAGCTCGCAGGAGGAGGCGGTGCGCCTGGGGCAACGGGTGGCGGAGGCGATCGCGCAGCCCCTGCACATCGCCGGCAGCGAGTTCACGGTGCAGTGCAGCATCGGCCTGACGCTCAGCGACCTGGGTCACCGCACGGCCGACGAGATGATCCGCGATGCCGACATCGCGATGTACGACGCCAAGGGCAGGGGGCGCGGGCGCATTTCGGTGTTCGACACGCCGATGCACGACTACGTGGCCGACCGCCTCCACATGGAGGCCGAGCTGCGCCGGGCGATCAGCGCCGGGCAGATCACGCTGGCCTACCAGCCGATCCTCAGGCTCGAGGACCGCCGCCTGCTGGGCTTCGAGGCGCTGGCGCGCTGGCGGCACCCGGAGCTGGGCCTGGTCGACGTGCCCAAGTTCATTGCCCTGGCGGAGGAGTCGGGCTTCATCGCCCAACTCACGCCCTGGGTGATCGAGATGGCGGCGCTGCAGATGGCCGCCTGGCAGCGCGAGATTCCCGGCGGCGAGCGCCTGAAGATGCACGTCAACATCTCGGCGCGCGACCTGGAGCTTGCCGGCTTCACCTCGGCAGTGGCCACCGCGCTGGCGCGGGCGCGGCTATCCGGCCACGCGCTGACGCTGGAGATCACCGAGACCTCGCTCATGCGCAGCATGGAGCACGCCCTGCCGGTGATGGAGAGCCTGCGCCGCATCGGGGTGGGGTTCTCGATCGACGACTTCGGCACCGGGTATTCGTCGCTGTCCTACCTGAGCGCGTTGCCCATCGAGAGCCTGAAGATCGACCGCTCGTTCGTGCTGGGCATGGACCGTGGCCCGCAGAACGTGGAGATCGTGCGCGCCATCCTGCGCCTGGGCCAGACGCTGCACATGCACGTCATCGCCGAGGGTGTGGAGACGCACGACAACATGGCCGCCCTGCGGGACATCGGCGTCGAGTCGGGGCAGGGCTATCTCTTCAGCCGGCCCCTGCCGGCTGCCGAACTCATGGCCGGGCTGCAGCCCCAGGGCCTGCGGGTGGCCTGAGCGGGCCGACCGTTGCTGCCGCGTTACCTGGAGCTTCCGAAAAGTTGTTTCAGGTGTGAACTGGGTCACGTCCGCCGGTAGTTCGTCCGGGCCGACCCCACCCCCCAGCCGGGGGATTCGCCGATCATCCCGCCACCGAGCGAGGGGGTTCCCCCATGTCTTGGGGATTGCGCGCCGGCCAGCCATGCGCAGGCATGTGGGCCGGCGGTTCGGGAAAGGAAGCGGACATGATCGAGATTCGAAGCCTCACGGCATGGGGTTCCCAAGCCCGCCTGGCCAGCCTGATGGCGGCCGCCGCCTTCGCTTTGGCTACCGGCGCCTGGGCCCAGGGTACCTCCATGCCTCGGCAGACGCAGCAGGTGCCGCCGGCGGACCCGGCCGAGATGATGCTGGCCTCGGACCTGCGCGTCCTCGTGCGCCCGGGAGGGGTGCCCCAGCAGCCTTCCCACGGCGGAGCGCCCGACCTGAGCTTCCTGAAGGACCAGGCGGGCCAGAAGTACGTGAAGGCGATCGTGTGGATGCACGCGCCGAACGACCCGAACTTCACGGCGGTGCGGACCTGGATCACGGACAGCAAGCTGCCGGAGAACCAGCGTGGCTCGGTCCACTACCGCTACCTCTCGTTCCCGGCGATGTCGGTGATGCTGCCGCTGAACCGGTTGAAGGCGCTCACGCAGCAACCCGGTGTCAAGCACGTGATCCCCAACCGGATGTCGCACCGCAGCGCGCTGACCTACGAGTCGATTGGCCGTGCCACGGGCCGGATCGACGCAGGCACGGCCAACACCGGGCTCACCGGGCTGGGCGTGGGCATCGCCGTGCTCGACTCGGGCATCGACTTCCGCCATGCCGGCCTGCCCGACATCGCCAACTCCGCCAGCGGGCGGAAGGTGGCCGGGCGCGTGGACATCGTCGGGATGCGCCGCAGCACGATCACGGGTGATGGCTGGACGGTCGGCCAGGACCTGTCCGCCGCCCTGCGCAGCCGCCTGGACATCTCCTCGATCGACTTCAAGTCTCCCACCTCGCTCGCCCCGAAAAACAACCCGAACCTGGCCGTGGCGAACCCCGATCCCTATGGCCACGGCACGCACGTTGCAGCGGCCGCCGCCGGTTCGAACGTGGTCAACGGCGTGAGCTCGGCGGGCCTGGCCACGCGCGCCAAGCTCTACGACGTGCGCGTGCTCGACGAGCTCGGCAAGGGTGAGGTCGGCGACGTGCTGGCCGGCATCGACTGGGTGCTTCTGCGCGCGCGCCACAGCGCCTACAACATCCGCGTGATGAACCTGAGCCTGGGCATGAGCTCGACGGACTCCTACCACGTCGATCCGCTGGCCCGGGCCGCGCGCAGCGCGGTGGCCCTCGGCATCACGGTGGTGGCGGCGGCTGGCAACCTCGGCAAGGACGCGAACGGCAACCTGGTCTACGGCTCGGTGATGTCGCCCGGCCACGACCCCTCCGTGATCACGGTGGGCGCCGTGAACATGTTCCACACGGCGCGGCGCAACGACGACGCCGTGACCGGCTTCAGCTCCAAGGGCCCGACCCGCGGCCGCGTCTACACGGGCAACAGCAACAACACGGGAAAGATCTGGGTCGACAACCTGTTCAAGCCTGACCTGGTCGCACCGGGCAACCGGATCGTCGCGCCGCTGGGCTCCGACAACACCGACGCCGCTGCAGGCTGGAACCGCCTGGCCAAGGACAACCCCTCGCTGCCGGATGATGCCCGGGCACAGGGCGCCACCCAGGTGACGACGCGCGAGCTGATGGCCCTGAGCGGCACCTCGGTGGCCGCACCGGTGGTGGCGGGCGCGGTCGCCCTGATGCTGGAGGCCAACCCGGGGCTCACGCCGCCGCTGATCAAGGCGATCCTGCAGTACACGGCCACGCCGACGAGCCTGCGGGCGCCTTCGGCGGCGGGCGGAGCACCCACCGGCGACAACCTGCTGCAGCAGGGTACGGGTGAACTCAACGTGCAAGGCGCGCTTGCCGTGGCCCGGGCGCTGCGCACCGACCTGCGTACCGTCATCGAGGCCGGCACGATCGCGCCGGGCGCCTCGATGCTGCGCAGCGGCGCGGCGCTGCCCAACCTGCAGAACGCCGTGATCGCCGGAGTGACGCAGACCACGGCGCGCATGGCCGTGGTCGGAGGCTCGCACCTCGTGCGTGGCGACGTGCTCTTCACCAAGTACCAGCCCGCGTGGGATCACCGGCTCACGTGGGTGCGTCGCTCCCTCACGCGCGGCAACGTTGCCTGGCGCGCAGCCAATACCACCCTGGGCATCCCGGCGAACACGGTTCCGAGTTCCATCGTGGAGAGCCATCAGGTGGGTGTCACGCTCATCGGTGCCGGGGTCCGGGTGCTGGATTCGCTTGCCACGTCGGTGGGCGGCCCGGACAGGATGCTGCAAACGCCCGTCGCCACACTCGTGGCCCTGGCTGACAGGGGGGCCGGCGTGGCGCTGACCACGGGCGCGGGCTTCGATGCCTCGGGCCGGCACTTTGCCGACAGCCAGATCCTGGCCAGCGGCACGGTCTACTCCCAGGGCGTGATCTTCAGCGAGGGCGTGATCTTCAGCGAAGGCGTCATCTTCAGCGAAGGCGTGATCTTCAGCGAAGGCGTGATCTTCAGCGAGGGCGTGATCTTCAGCGAGGGTGTGATCTTCAGCGAAGGCGTGATCTTCAGCGAGGGCGTGATCTTCAGCGAGTCGATCCGGGGAGAGCTCTAGCCGTTCCCGGCGCGCTGAACGACGGGCCGCTCAAGTCGGCTGCCGTCGGAGCCGAAAAGGGGGTATCGGGTTCTTCCGGTACCCCCGAATTCCTTTCGGGAGGACCTCCTGGCCCGTCAGCAACATCGTGGGACACACTCGTGAAAAGCTGAGCGCAAGCGGATTCCTCGAACGGATCCGCCGCCAGCATCTGTACGACTACTCGCCAGTGGCCCTGCGCTTCTGGGTGGTGAACTGCGTCCTCGGCCTGCTGTCGGTGTCGTGGGCCGTGGTGCAGCTGTCGTCCGACCCGTGGAGCACGGCCGTGTCGCTGCTGGGCCTGGCGGCCACGGTCGTGACCGCCATCGCCACGATCAAGATTCCGCGCACGACGCTGTCGGTGAGCCTGGCCGATGTCGTCATCTTCGCCCTGCTGGCCGGTGTGGGCACCCCCGCTGCCGTTCTGGCAGCCGGCATCGAAGGTTGGCTCGGTGCGGCGCGTACCTCCAAGCGCATGAGCAGCCGGCTGCTCACCCCCTCGATCGCGATGTCCTCCATGGCCATCGTCGGCGCCCTCTTCACGCTGCTGAAGATCGGGGCCATGAAGGCCGGCCTGCCGGTGGAGGCGGCGACCGTGGCGGCGCTGTGCGTGGCCGGGGTGCTGCAGTACTTCGTCACCACCGGTTGGTTCACCCTCATGGCCTGCGTCAAGAGGAGCGAGGACTTCAGCTGGGACTGGCTGCGCAGCACGAGCTGGATCGCCGCACTCCAGATGGGCGCGGCCACGATGGCCGGGCTCGGGATCATGGTGGGCAAGCTCTTCGGGGTGGCCACCGTCGTCGTGATCGCCACCGTGGCAGCCGGCGTGATCGTGCTGCTGCGCATGACGATGGAGCGCAACGAGGCCGAGCGGCTCGAGCAGGAGACGCGCATCGCCGACGCCCGGCGCGAAGCGGAGATGAACTACCAGCGCTTCATGGCCTCGTTCACGCACGCCGCCATCGGCATGGCCATCACGAAGACGAACGGGACGACGCTTCGGGTGAACCAGTCGGTGTGCCAGCTGCTGCGGCGCAACGAGGACCAGCTCCTGGGCGAGCACCTCGAGTCGCTCTTCGAGGCCGACGACCTGGCGCCGCACCGCGAGGCACTGCGCGAAATCGAGCACAGCCGCGTGGCGGCCGTGTCGATGGAGGTGCGGCTGCGCTCCGTCACGGCGCGCGAGACCTGGGTCTCGGTGCACTGCAGCTCCTTCGACGACCCGGCCGACGGCGGCACCTGCCTGATCTACCAGATGCACGACATCACGTCCCGGCGCGAGGCCGAGGGCAAGCTGGCGCACATCGCCTACCACGACAGCCTCACCGACGTGGCGAACCGGGCCTGGTTCGACAAGCAGCTCTCGGAGGCGGTGGAGGGCTGCACGCTGGATACAGGCAGCCGCTTCGCGGTGGTGATGCTGGACCTGGACCGCTTCAAGATCATCAACGACAGCCTGGGCCACGCGGCGGGCAACCTGCTGCTGGTGGAGGTGGCAAAGCGGCTGAAGGCCTGCGTGCGGCCGAGCGATCTGGTCGCGCGCCTGGGGGGCGACGAGTTCGCGCTGCTGCTGCGGTCGGTGACCTCGATCGACGAGGCCAAGCGCGTGTCCGAGCGCATCATCGAGATGCTGGCCGAGCCGATGCGCATCATGAGCAACGAGGTGGTGGTGCGTGCGAGCCTGGGCGTGACGCTCAGCGACCTGGGCTACCGCACCGCCGACGAGATGATGCGCGACGCCGACCTGGCCATGTACGAGGCCAAGAGCGCAGGGCGTGGCCGCGTGGCGGTGTACGACTCGTCGATGCACCACCACATCGCCGACCGGATGCGGCTGGAGGCCGACCTCTCGCAGGCCATCCAGGAAAGCAAGCTGTCGCTGGTGTTCCAGCCGCTGTTCCAGCTGCAGCCCTACCGGCTCACGGGCTTCGAGGCACTGTGCCGGTGGGTGCATCCCGAGCGCGGCCCGATTCCGCCGAGCCACTTCATCCAGCTGGCCGAGGAGTCGGGGCTCGTGGCCTCGCTCACGCCCTGGGTCATCCGCACCGCGGTGCAGCAGCTGGCCTCCTGGCGCCGCATGGCCCCGCACCTGGCACACCTCACGGTGAACGTGAACGTGTCGGGCCGCGACCTGGCGCTGCAGAACTTCGCGCAGGTCGTCAAGGACGCCCTGGCCGAGGCGCAGCTGCCCGCTCCCAACCTGACCCTGGAGATCACCGAGACCTCCCTGATGCACCGCATGGACACGGCCCTGGACGTGATGCAGGGCCTGCGCGACCACGGGGTGCACTTCGCGATCGACGACTTCGGCACCGGATACTCGTCGCTGGCCTACCTCAGCAGCCTGCCCATCGACGGCCTGAAGATCGACCGCTCCTTCATCAACGGGATGGACCGCGGGCTGCACAACGTCGAGATCGTGCGTGCCGTGAACCGGCTTGGCCAGGCGCTGGGCAAGAAGGTGGTGGCCGAGGGGATCGAGACTGCCGAGCAGCTCGAGCAGCTGCGCGAGATGCAGATCCACACCGGCCAGGGCTATCTGCTGGCGCGGCCGATGCTGCCCGAGAAGGTGCCCGAGCTGCTGTTCGCCTCCTCGTCGTCGGAGGCCCGCACCTGAGGCGCTACAGCGCCTCGGAAGCGAAGTCCGCCAGGCGCGAGCGCTCGCCGCGTGCGAGCATCACGTGGCCGCCGTGCGGCCAGCCCTTGAAGCGGTCCACCGCGTAGGTCAGCCCCGAGGAGCCCTCGGTGAGGTAGGGCGTGTCGATCTGGGCGAGGTTGCCCAGGCACACGATCTTCGTGCCCGGGCCGGCGCGCGTGATGAGCGTCTTCATCTGCTTGGGCGTGAGGTTCTGCGCCTCGTCGATGATGACGAACTTGTTCAGGAACGTGCGCCCGCGCATGAAGTTCAGGCTCTTGATGCGCACCTTGCTGCGCACCAGCTCGTTCGTGGCGGCGCGGCCCCACTCGCCGGCACCGGAGTCGGTGCGCGCCAGCACCTCGAGGTTGTCGTCGAGTGCCCCCATCCAGGGCCCCATCTTCTCTTCCTCGGTGCCGGGCAGGAAGCCGATGTCCTCGCCCACCGGCACCGTCACGCGGGTGACGATGATCTCGCTGTAGCGGCGGTCATCGAGCACCTGCGTGAGCGCGGCGGCCAGCGTCATCAGCGTCTTGCCCGTGCCGGCGGTGCCGGTGAGGGTGATGAAGTCGCATTCCGGGTCCATCAGCAGGTTCAGCGCGAAGTTCTGCTCCCGGTTGCGCGCGTTCACGCCCCACACGGCGTGGCGCGGGCTGGAGTAGTCGCGCAGCGTGCGCAGCACGGCCGTCGCGCCCGTGATCTCGGCCACGCGCGCATGCAGCGCCGGTGCGCCCGGCGGCTCGAGGTAGACGAACTGGTTGACGTGCAGGCTCGGGACGAGGGGCCCGCTGATGCGGTAGTAGGTGAGGCCGCCCTGCGTCCAGCTCTCCACCGTCTTGCCGTGGTGGTCCCAGAAGTCGGCCGGCAGCGGCAGCACGCCGGTGTAGAGGAGGTCGCCGTCCTCGAGGGTCTTGTCGTTGAAGTAGTCCTCGGCTGGCAGCCCGAGCGCGCGCGCCTTGACGCGCATGTTGATGTCCTTGGACACCAGCACGACTTCGCGGCCCGGGTTCTCCTCGCAAAGGGTCTGCACGACTCCGAGGATCTGGTTGTCGGCCTTGCCCTGGGGCAGCCCCTGCGGCAGGCGGATGTCGAAGTGCGTGGTCTGGAAGAACAGGCGCCCGGTGGCCTCGCGGTGGCCGGACTTCGCCAGCGGGATGCCCGACTTCGTGTCGAGCACCGAGCCCGAAGCCAGGGTGTCGAGGTCGCGGCTGACCTGGCGCGCGTTGCGCGCCACCTCGCTCATGCCCTTCTTGTGGTTGTCGAGCTCCTCCAGCGTGATCATCGGGAGGAAGACGTCGTGCTCGGCGAACCGGAACAGGCTCATCGGGTCGTGCATCAGCACGTTGGTGTCCAGCACGAAGAGCTTGGGAGGGCCCTTGGCACGCTCCGGCGGGCGCGCGGCGCCGCGCGCGGGGCGGGGTTGGCGCTCGGGAGCCGGCGCCGGGGCGGGCTTCACGCGAGGCGGGGCCGGCTTCTTCGCCAGGGGCGC
>JBBAPJ010000096.1:0-8628 GCA_040400855.1 Rubrivivax sp. | reverse complement strand
CCACCACCTGCAACACGTCGTAGCCGGCAGCGGCCAGCGAGACGCACTCCTTGCGAAAGATGCGGATGTCGTGGCGCGGGTGCACGGTGGTGAGGTGCACGATGCGCGGGCGGGCAGGCGTGCTCACGTGCCACCTCTCGCGTTCGCGGCGAGCGGCGCGCGCAGCTGATCGTGCAGCGCGAGGAACTGCCGCACGTTGGCGCGCAGCGTGGCGCGCTCGGCAATCAGCTTCGCGTTGGCAGGCGCACCCTCCCGGGCCCAGGCCCCGGACTCGAACCAGGCGATGGCGCGCCGCAGGGCCTCGCCGAGCCGGGCCGGATCGGCCACCAGCAGCCCGTTGTCGCCCTCGCGCACCCACTCGCGGTTGGCCGGCAGGTCGCTGAGCACCGGCAGGCACCCTGCTCCCATGGCCTCGAGCAGGCTCACCGAGGTGCCATCGCTCTCGGGCACGCTGATGAAGACGGCGCTGCGTCGGTAGGCGCGAGCCAGCGCGCGCGCATCGAGCATGCCGCTGAAGACCACGCGCGGGCCCAGGCCGAGCGCGTCGGCCTGGCGCTTCAGCGCGTCGGTCTGCTCGCCGGAGGCGGCCACCTCGAGCACCCAGCCCGGGCACTGCTGCGCCACCTCGGCGAAGGCCCGCACGATGGCGTCGACGCGGTAGAGGGGCTTGTGCAGCCGGCACGACAGCAGCCGCTTCTCGCGCACGACCGTGGCAAGCTCGGCAGCCTGCTCTGGCGGTGGCTCGTCGATGCCCAGGGGGATCCATGCGCGCAGCGCCTGCGGTGGCCCCTGCCCGGGCCCGACCACGCCGCGCGCCGCATCGAGCACGGTACGCGCATCGGCCGTCCAGGCCGAGGCGGCGCGCAGCGCGTGGCGCACCATCGCGCGGTGCAGCGGCCCGCGCTTGGGCAGCGTCAGCACGTCTGAGCCCCACAGCGTGAGCACCATCGGCACGCCCGTGCCGCGCAGCGCGCGCGCGGTGTGCCAGGCCACGCTGTTGGCCTGGTGCACGTGCACGACGGCCGGTTGCCAGCGCCGCACGGCAGCGCGGATGCGCGAAGGCGTGCGCAGGCTCGACACGGAGAAGTCGACCGGCTCCTGGGCCAGCACGAGCGGGTGCCGCACAAGCGGATCGGCCGTGCCGGTGACGAGCACCACACGCTGCCCGGCCTCGCACAGCCCGGCCACGAATCGGCGCACGTGGACCGAGGCGGTGCCCACCACGAGCACGGGAGCGTTCACGCCTGGGTCGGCCGGCGCACGGCCTGGATGGCCACGTCGAAGTACACCTGCACCGACAGCTGCGCGCCGAAGGCGCGCGTGGCGCGCGCCGTCTCGTGGCGCGCCACCAGGGCCTGCGTGAGCGCGCGCGCCGGCAGCCACTTGCCGTGCCGGAAATAGAAGCCGGCATAGCGCGACAGCGAGCCGAGCCTCACGCGGCGCGTCTGCACCACGTCGAAGTGGGGCGCGAGCGCATCGAGGTAATCCTGTTCCGAGGTGCTGGCCGACACCGAGCCGGAATGGCGGCCGCTCGTGCTGGCCTGCTCGATCATCAGCAGCTCACCCCCGGGCTCAAGCACGCGGGCGAGGTCGGCCACCGCCTCGCGCAGCTGCGAGCCCTCGCTCGTCTGCAGGCACTGCAGCACGCCCACGGAGAGCACGGCGTCGAAGCTCGCGTCGGCCAGCGGCAGCGGCAGCTGCGGGGCGTGCAGGAAGCGCGGGGATGGCAGCGGCGCCGGCAGGGCCTCGTGGCCGCGCACCGCCGCCTCGATCATCGCGGCCGAGGCATCCACCCCCGTGTAGGCCAGGCCCGCCTCGAGCACGCGACGGGCGAAGCGGCCGACACCGCAGCCGTAGTCGAGCAGCCGGCTGCGCCCCCGCAGCCAGGGCTCGATGGCGTTCCACTGGATGCGATCGATGAGGCCGTTCTTCAGGCCGTCGCGGTCGCCCGGGTCGATGACCGACTGCCATCCCGTGCCCTGACGGGCACGCTCGTCCCAGTCGACTTCAGCCATGGCGGTGAGTGGCGTTCACGTGAGGATTATCCGCCGGTACCCGACCCGGCGTGGCGCGCGCCGCGCAGGCGCTGCAGAACCTTGAGGCTGCGCCACAGGCGCGACTCGTGCACCAGGCTGGCGTAGCCCGCTGGCCGGGCGCCGAACTCCTCCTTGAAGCGCTGCACATTGGGCAGGCCCTGGCTCGCGCCCAGGTTGAAGTGCTCCACGCCCTGCTCGTGCAGCTGCTGCACCACCGCGTCGAAGAGCCGCGCCATCGGGTGCGCCGCCTTCTGGTCGGGCTCGATGCGCGAGACACCCTGCCAGTAGAGCGCGTGGCGGCGGCCAGCGAGCACCACCATCGCGCAGGCCAGGCGCCCGGCGACGTGGTGCGTCCACAGTTGCGTGCAGGGACTCTTCAGCAGAGCCTCGAAGAGCGCACGGGGATAGGGTGGCGCCCCGCGGCCCCAACGCTCGGCCGAGGCGGCGTAGACGGCGAAGTAGTCGTGCAGCACCGATGGCTCTCGCGTGCAGGCGATGACGCAGTCGGCTGCGGGTGCTCGGCGCACCTGGCTGCGCTTGGTGGCGTGGTAGCCGGCGCGGATCTCCTCCAGCGGCCGGCGCAGCTCGAGCACGTGGGTCTGCAGGGGCTCGACGCGGTAGCCAGCCGCGCGGGCTGCGCTCAGGAGCGCCTCGGCATGGGGCTCGAAAGGACTCAGGTTGACGCGCACGCGCACCGCGCGCTGCGGGGCCTCGCGCAGGAAGATGCCCAGCGCCTGGGCGGCCGCTTCATCGGCGCAAGCCGGGACGCACAGGCCCAGCGGCGCAAGCTCGAACTGGCGCAGCCCGAAGCGGCGGCGCTCGAAGGCGACGAGCAGGCGCCCGCCCGCCTCGAACCTCACCTCGCGCAGCCCGAGGGGCTCGGCGAAGGCAGCGCGCAGCGCGGGATCCTGCAGCGGATCGTCGGGAAGCGCGGCTGCCGGGGTGGCTCCTGCCATGGCCAGGCCTCACCGCCCCCGCGCCGCTGCCGCCCCGGGCCGCGCGATGACCACGGTGAACTCGAAGACGGTCGAGCCGATGATGTAGGCCGTCATGCCCAGCGACAGCACCCACATCGCCGCGACCAGCTCCAGGCCCGCGAGGACGGCCGCGCCCAGCAGCGCGAAGGCCAGCACGGTGGCCCCCAGGCTGAGCGCGAAGTCCAGGCCGAAGCGTTCCTTGACGAGGTAGAGCACGCTCAGCGGTGCTGCGACGAAGGACGACAGCACCCAGGGTGCGAGCGCGCGCACGAAGCCGCCCACGTCCTGCCAGGCCGCGCCGAAAGCCCACCCGTAGAGGGAGTCGGGCAGGAGCACCAGCACCGGCAGCAGCGCCAGCGCCACCAGGCTCGAGACGCGCAGGATGCGCAGCGCCTCGGTGCGCAGCCGCGCATCGTCGCCGCGCTGCTGGGCCGCGCGCGGGTAGTAGACCTGGGAGATGGCGCCACTCACCAGGCCCAGCGGTGCCTTCAGCAGCCGGCTCGTGAAGGCGTAGTAGGCCGCCGCCTGGGGCCCGAAGAGGCTCGTGAGCAGCAGCGGCAGGCCGGAAGCCTGCGCGGCGTCCGACAGCACGTGCGGGCCGTTGTAGGCAGCCAGGGGCCGGAAGTGCCGCAGCAGCCGCCGCACGCGTCGCCACGGAACACGAGCCTTGAAGCCCGTGCCTGCCAAGCCCGGGGCAAGCACCGCCAGCGCGAGCACCTGCGCGACCACCGTGGCCACCACGAGCACGATCGGCGTCGCCCCTGCCGCGAGCGCCCCGCCGATCGACAGGAGCGCCGCCACCGCCGCCTGCAGCACGCGCGACAGCGCCAGGCGCCGGAAGTCGTGCACGCGCGCAGCCCAGTTGCCGAGCACCTGTACGGCCCCGCCCAGCAGGACGTACGGCGGCAGCCAGGCCAGGCCGTAGCGGGCCAGCTCGGGCCGCCAGCTCAGCGCCGCGGCCACCACGGCTGCGCACACGACCGTCACGGCCGCAGCCACCGAGAGGCTGCCCACGACGATGGCCGAGGCACTTGCTGCGCGCCGCGGCAGCGCCACCGCCACCTCGAAGCGCGCGCACACGAGCGGCAGCACGAAGCCGCCCCAGGCGAGGAACACCACGAAGGCCCCGTAGGACTCGGGCGGGTACAGCCGCGTGAGGGCCGGCAGCGCGGCGAAGGCGATGGCCTGGGCCACCGCCGTGCCACCCGCCACCGTGAAGACGCTGGCCAGGAAGCCGCTCGAGCGCAAGGCGTGGCCCATCAGGCTCGGGGCGGCGCGCCCGGCTCAGCCGCAGGCAGCCCGCAGTGCCTGGGCCACCCGGTCCTGGTCCGCCTCGGCGAGGTCCGCGCTCATCGGCAGGCTCATCACCTGCTGCGCCACCCGCGCGCTCACGGTGCAGCACTCCGGGCAGCAGTGGGCCGCATAGGCCGGCTGGTGATGCAGGGGCTTCGGATAGTGCACGGCCGTGGGGATGCCCGCATCCTTGAGCGCCGCCTGCACGGCCGGGCGGTCCTCCACGAAGACGGTGTACTGGCCCCAGACGCAGTCTCGGTCCGGGCGCACCGCGAGCAGGCGCAGGCCCGGGATGCCCTGCAGCAGCTGCGCGTAGCGCGCCCCGAGCGCGCGGCGCCGCTGGAGTTCCCATTCGAAGCGCGGCAGCTTGCCCAGCACGATCGCGCACTGCAGCGTGTCCATGCGCCCGCCCACGCCGATGCGCGTGTGGTGGTAGCGACCGCTCTGGCCGTGCACGCGGATCTCGCGGGCAGCCTGCGCGAGCGCGTCGTCGTCGGTGAAGAGTGCGCCACCGTCCCCGTAGCAGCCCAGCGGCTTGCTCGGGAAGAAGCTGGTGCAGCCGATGGTGGACAGCGCGCACGAGCGCCGCCCCTGGTAGGTGGCGCCGAAGCTCTGCGCCGCGTCCTCGATCACGGGCAGCCCGTGGCGTGCGGCGATCGCGTTGATCTCGGCCATGTCGGCGACCTGCCCGTACAGGCTCACGGGCATGATCGCCTTCGTGCGGGGCGTGATGGCGGCTTCGAGCTGGCGCGCATCGAGGTTGCAGGTGTCGGGCTCCACATCCACGAACACGGGCTTGGCGCCCACGAGCACGATCACCTCGCCCGTGGCGGCGAAGGTGAAGGGGCTCGTGACCACCTCGTCGCCCGGCCCGATGCCCAACGCCATGAGCGCGATCAGCAGCGCCTCGGTGCCGCTGGCCACCGTCACGCAGTGCCGGCTGCCGGTGAAGGCGGCCAGGGCCTGTTCGAGCTCGGCCACCTCCGGGCCCATGATGTACTGGCCGTGGTCGAGCACGCGCTGGATGCGCGCGTCGATGTCGGGCTTGAGCGCGGTGTACTGGGCCTTCAGGTCGGTGAACTGCATCTCAGGGGCTTTCGTCGGCAACAGACAGGACGCAGCCGCGCAACTCGTACACCTGCCCGGTGCCCGGGCAGGCCGCGCGCAGCACCTCGCCGGGCGGCGCCTGCACAGGCAGCGCCAGGCGCTCGCCATGCGCACTCATCCAGCCGATCTGGCGCGCCGGCACGCCCACCATCAGCGCATGGGCTGGCACATCGGCCGTCACCACCGCGCCGGCACCGACGAAAGCGTAGGGGCCCACCGTGCAGCCGCACACCACCGTGCAATTGGCCCCGAGCGTGGCGCCGCGCTGCACGAGCGTGCGGCGGTAGTCGTGCTTGCGAACGACCGCAGCTCGCGGGTTGTAGACGTTGGTGAAGACCATGCTCGGGCCGCAGAAGACGTCGTCCTCGAGCGTCACCGCGTCGTACACCGAGACGTTGTTCTGGATCTTGACGTTGCGGCCGATCACGACGTCGTTGCCCACGAACACGCCCTGCCCGAGCGAGCAGCCCGCGCCGACGCGTGCGCCGGCGCACACGTGCGAGAAGTGCCACACGCGCGTGCCCTCGCCGAGTTGCGCGCCTTCGTCGACGATGGCGCTGGGGTGGATCCAGGCGGTCATGCGGGCAGTGGCCTCTTGGAGGTGTTTAGGGGCGGCGTTCAGAACACCAGCGGCAGACCCACGCGCACGCCGTCGCGGGCGCTGCGGTAGGCGGCGATGATCACCTCCAGCGACCGCAGCCCCTCGTAGCCGTCGACCTCGGCGTGCGCCTGGCCGCGCAGCGTGTCGATGACGTTGGCGTAGTACAGCGGGTGGCCGAGGCCGTAGACCGAAGGCGGCGCGTAGCTTGCCTCCAGCGCGGTTGCGTCATCGGGCTGGGCCTTGGCAAACTCCCAGTGCTCGATGCGGTTGACGGCCACACCGCCCACGCGCACCGTGCCGTGCTCGCCCAGCACCGTGATGCTGCCCTCGAAGTTGCGCCCGTGGGTGAGCATCGTCACGTTGATCGAGGCCATGCCGCCGCCGCGCAGCCTCAGGCTCATCACACCGCTGTCCTCGGCCTCGATGTCGCGCAGCTGCGTGGCGGTGTAGGCGTGCACGTTGTCCACCGGGCCCACGAGCCAGTCCACCATGTCCACGTAGTGGCTGGCCTGGTTCATGAAGGCGCCGCCGTCCAGGTCCCAGCGGCCGCGCCAGGGGGCATCGTCGTAGTAGCTCTGCGGGCGCGTCCAGAAGACGTTGACGGTGACGAGGTGGATGCGGCCGAAGCGGCGCGCGTCGATCGCGCGCTTCAGGCGCTGCACCGTGGCATTCAGGCGGTTTTGCTTGACCACGAAGAGCTTCACGCCCGCATCGCGGCAGGCGCGCACCATCTCCACGCCCTCCTCCCACTTCGTGGCCATCGGCTTTTCCGTGACGACATGGCGCCCGGCGCGCGCGGCGGCGATGGCCTGTTGCGGGTGCAGGCCGCTGGGGGTGGAGAGGATGACGACATCGGCGTCGCTGTCCGCCAGCAGAGCCTGCAGCGAGGAGTAGCCCGCCGCACCCGTCTTGGCCACGGCGGCCTCGAGCGCGGCAGGGTTCGTGTCGCACACCGCCACGAGCTCGGCGCGGCCCGCGTGCTGGCGCAAGGCGTCGAAGTGGTTGGCGCTGATGCGGCCGCAACCCACGAGCGCGAAGCGGATCGGGCGGTCGGTGATGGGGAACATGCGGCATCGATTGTAAGGAGGCGACCTAGAATCCCGCCCATGTCGACCCCCGCCCCGCCCCCCACCCCGACCCCCGCGCCCGCCGACGACAACCCGCTGATCGCGGAGCGGCGCGAGAAACTCGCGGCGATCCGGGCGCGCGCCCGGGAGCGCGGCGAGGCGGCCTTCCCGAACGACTTCAAGCCCACGCACGCCGCGGCCGACCTGCACCACCGCCACGGCCAGGTGCCCAACGAGGAGCTCGAGCCGCAGGCCATCGCCGTGGCCGTGGCCGGGCGCCTGATGCTCAAGCGCGTGATGGGCAAGGCCTGCTTCGGCACGCTGCAGGACACATCGGGCCGCATCCAGCTCTACCTCACGCAGGACGCCATCGGCCAGGAGGCGCTGGACGCCTTCAAGCACGGCGACCTGGGCGACATCCTCGGCTGCGAGGGCACGCTGTTTCGCACGCGCACGGGCGAGCTCAGCGTGAAGGCCACGCGCGTGCGGCTGCTCACCAAGAGCCTGCGCCCGCTGCCCGACAAGTTCCACGGCATGGCCGACCAGGAGCAGAAGTACCGCCAGCGCTACGTCGACCTCATCACCGACGAGCACGCGCGCACGCGCTTCGTGGCGCGCAGCAAGGCCGTGAGCGCCATCCGCCAGTTCATGGTCGAGCACGGCTTCCTCGAGGTGGAAACGCCGATGCTGCACCCGATCCCCGGGGGCGCCAACGCCAAGCCCTTCGTCACGCACCACAACGCGCTGGACCAGGAGATGTTCCTGCGCATCGCGCCCGAGCTCTACCTCAAGCGCCTGGTGGTGGGCGGCTTCGAGCGCGTGTTCGAGATCAACCGCAACTTCCGCAACGAAGGCATCTCGGTCCGGCACAACCCGGAATTCACGATGATGGAGTTCTATGCGGCCTACTGGAACCACCACGACCTGATGGACTTCACCGAGCAGGTGCTGCGCCAGGCGGCGCGCCAGGCCACCGGCTCGGCCCGCCTGAGCTACGGCGGGCGCGAGGTGGACCTGGAACAGCCCTTTGCGCGGCTGACCGTGACCGATGCGCTCATCCGCCACGCCGGCCTCACGCCCGAGGAGGCGCGCGACGCGGCCACGCTGCATGCGCGCCTGAAGGCCCTGGGCGAGGAGCCGCCTGCGCACTGGACACTGGCGGAGCTGCAGTTCGGCCTCTTCGAGGCGGCGGTGGAGCACCAGCTGTGGCAGCCCACCTTCATCGTCGACTACCCGGTGGAGGTCTCGCCGCTGGCGCGCGCCTCCGACAAGGACCCCTCCGTCACCGAGCGCTTCGAGCTCTTCATGACCGGGCGCGAGATCGCCAACGGTTTCTCCGAGCTCAACGATGCGGAAGACCAGGCCGCACGCTTTGCCATGCAGGCGCGCAACAAGGAAGCCGGCGACGAGGAGGCGATGTACTACGACGCCGACTTCATCCGCGCGCTCGAGGTGGGCATGCCGCCCACGGGCGGCTGCGGCATCGGCATCGACCGGCTCGTGATGCTGCTCACCGACAGCCCGAGCATCCGCGACGTGATCCTCTT
>JBBAPJ010000095.1:5905-8777 GCA_040400855.1 Rubrivivax sp. | reverse complement strand
CTGCACACCGAGACCGGGCCGGGCGTGTACGAGGCGGCCATCACCTTCTCCGGGGCGCTGGAGGCGGCCGACCGCGCCATCCTCTTCAAGACCGGCACGAAGGAGATCGGCAAGCGCTTCGGCATCATGCCCAGCTTCATGGCCAAGTGGGCGCAGCAGTACCCCGGCTGCTCCGGCCACATCCACCAGAGCCTGTCGGACGGCAAGAAGAACCTCTTCTTCGATGCGAAGTCCTCACGCTCGATGAGCAAGCTCTTCGAGAGCTACCTGGCCGGGCAGGTGGCCTGCCTGATGGAGTTCGCGCCGATGTTCTGGCCCACCATCAACAGCTACAAGCGGCTGGTCGATGGCTTCTGGGCCCCCGTGAAACCCACCTGGGGCCTGGACAACCGCACGGCGAGCTTTCGCGTGATCGCCGGCAGCCCCAAGAGCACGCGCCTGGAGACGCGCTGTCCCGGCGCCGACGTGAACCCCTACCTGGCCATGGCCGCCGTGATCGCCGCCGGCCTGCACGGCGTGGAAAAGGGCCTGAAGCTCACCTCCCCGCCCATCACCGGCACGAACCAGGGCGCCGAGAACATCCCGCGCGCGCCGCGTTCGCTCATCGAGACCACGCGCATCTTCCGCGACAGCGCGATTGCGCGCGACTGGCTCGGCGACACCTTCGTCGAGCACTTCGCCGCCACGCGCGAGTGGGAGTGGCGCCAGTGGCAGGACGCGGTGACCGACTGGGAGCTCAAGCGCTACTTCGAGATCATCTGACCGCGGCGGGGGGCTGAAAGGCCGGCACCCCGAACTGCCACAGCAGGAAGGCCCACGCGTCGGCCTGGCGCAGTTGGGCCTGCTCGCGCGAGCTGCCGCTGCCGTGCCCGGCCTCGTAGTCCAGCCGCATCAGCACGGGCCGGTTGCCTGCCTGCGCCGCCGACAGCCGGGCATAGAACTTCGAGCTCTGCCAGACGTCCACGCGCGCGTCGTTGACGCCGTGCAGCAGCAGCACGCCCGGGTAGCGCGTGCCCTCGCGCACGGCCTGGTAGCTGCTCATGGCCAGCAGCCCGCGGAACTCGTCTTCCTTCTTCACCGTGCCGTACTCGGGGATGTTGGCCACGCCGTTGGCGCGCGTCTCCGAGCGCACGGTGTCCAGCACGGGCACCGAGGGCAGCGCCGCGGCGAAGAGGTCGGGCCGCTCGGTGAGGGCACGGCCCACGAGGATGCCCCCCGCGCTGCCTCCTGACAGGCCCAGCGTCCCGGGCGAGGCGTAGCCCTCGCGCACCAGCCAATCGCCTGCGGCGATGGCGTCCTTCCAGGTGTTGGGCTTGGTGGTCTTGCGGCCGGCCTCGTGCCACTCGCGGCCGAAGATGCCGCCGCCGCGCACGTGCGCAATCGCGTAGACGCCGCCGCGCTCGAGCCAGGCCAGCAGGCGCGGGCCGAAGGAGGGGTCCTGCACGTTGCCGTAGGCGCCGTATCCGTACAGGATCGTGGGGTTGCGTCCGTCGAGCTTGAGGCCCTCGCGCGCGATCACCGTGAGCGGCACGCGCACGCCGTCGTGGCTCGCGACCATCACCTCGCGCACCGTGAGGCCGGCTGGCGCGTCGAAGGCGCCTTCGCGCGCCAGCTGCAGCGCCTGCGCGCCGCGCCCGGGCTCCCAGCTCATCGTGCGGCTCACGCGCGTCCAGCTGCCCTGGCGCAGCAGCACGCCCGGCACGCGCCGGTCGGTGCCGAGGATGTCCACGCTGCCGGCCATCGGCAGCGTGGCTTCCTCGATTGCGGCGCGGGCCGCCGCCACATCGGCATGCGGCACGCGGTACAGGCGCGTGTTCACACCGTCGCGGCGCGTGAAGTACAGGGCATCGGCCGCCGCCGCGATCTCGGCGATCGCGCCCTCGCCCTGCGGCACCACCACTTCGGCACGCGCCAGCTCCGGATCACGCGCCGGCAGGCGCAGCACCCGGAAGCGCGGCGCACCCTTGGCGCTGAGGAGGTAGAAGGCATCGGCCGCCATCACCAGGCTGCGCACCTCGTCCTCGGCACCGAAGACCTTGCGCCACTTCGCCCGAGCGGCCTTGACGTCCTCCAGGTCGGCCACGAAGAACAGGCCGTTGCGCTCCACGCCGAGCGACACCCACATGCCGGCCTGCCGCGTGCCGGGGATCTCGAACACCCATCCCGTGGCAAACACCGGCAGGGCCAACGCCGGCTCGCGGCTGGCGCTGAAGACGATGCGGTCGGTGCCGTCGAGCGTGCGCAAGTGGCGCGAGGTGTCGTTGAAGCGCTCGCCGCGCGGGCCGCGGTCGTAGCCCTCGCGCAGCCGCGAATAGAAGAAGCCGCTGCCGTCTTCCAGCCACGAGACGCTGGCGCCGCGGATGCGGTCGATGGGCGGCATCACGGGGCGGCCGGTGGCCACCTCCACCACGTGCAGCTCGCCGATCTCCGCGCCGCCGGCCTGCAGCCCGTAGGCGAGCAACCGTCCGTCGGGCGAAGGCGAGAAGCCCTGCAGCGCCACGGGCCGGCCAGCCGCGCGCGAGAGGGCGTCCGGGTCCACGAGCACGCGCTCGGCGCTGTCGGGGCCGGAGCGGAGCACGAGCTTGAGCTGCTGCTCGCCGGGCTCGCGCCGCGTGTGGAAGAGCCGCCCGCCGGGCTGGCGCAGCACGGTGCCGACGACGCCGCCCGCCTGCGCATCGATGGCCTGGATGCGCGCCAGCAGTTCGGCCCGGCCCGGCAAGCGTGCGAGCACCTGGCTGGCTGCGTCGGCGTGCGCGCGCATCCAGCGCTGCACACGCTCGTCGGCCACGTTCTCCAGGGCGCGGTAGGGGTCGGGCACGCGCACGCCCCAGTGGGTGTCGGCCTCCTGGCCGGGGGGCCAGGCCACCGGCAT
>JBBAPJ010000095.1:0-5805 GCA_040400855.1 Rubrivivax sp. | reverse complement strand
CGCGCACGCCCCAGTGGGTGTCGGCCTCCTGGCCGGGGGGCCAGGCCACCGGCATCGGCACGCCCGCCACTTCACGCAGCGGTGGCGTCTGCGCCGGCGCGGCAGGCGCCGATGCGGCAGCCTGCGACCAGGCGGGTACGGACGCGACCAGCGCGCCGGCGGTGCTCGCCACCACGCACACCCGCAGGGTCCAGCGCGCGGCCTGCTCGGACAAGGTTCGGCTCGGGGTCAACACACGCTCCTTCACGCAACGGGCGCGGATTGTGCGTGGAACCGGCGTAATCTTGAGCCTGCGCCCGCGCAAGGCCCCTGGCCGCGCTGCGCGATCCCGTGTGTCCCGCATGAGACCCCCATGAGCATCACCCGCTTCGCCTTCCCCACCACGATCCACTTCGGAGCCGGCGCGCGCGCCCTCGTGGCGCCCCACCTGCTCGAGCGCGGCCTGCGCCGGCCGCTCGTGGTCACCGACCGGGCACTGGCCCGGCTGCCGGTGATGCAGGAGTTCCTGTCGCACCTCAAGGGCCTGGAGGTCGCCGTCTACGACGGCGTCTTCGGCAACCCCACCTGCGCGCAGGTGATGGCCGGCGCGGACGCCTTTCGCGCCCACGGGGCCGACGCCGTGATCGGCTTTGGCGGCGGCGCGGCGCTGGACGTCTCCAAGGTGGTGGGGCTGGCCGCCACGCACGAGGGCGACATCCTCGAGTACGTGTGGGACCACCCGCAGGTGCGCCCGATCGTCCGTGAGCTCCCGCACTACGTGGCGCTGCCCACCACCTCGGGCACGGGCTCGGAGGTGGGACGCTCGGCGGTCGTCTCCGAGAACGACACGCACCACAAGCGCACCGTCTTCAGCCCGAAGATCCTGGCCCAGGCTGTCTTCGCCGACCCCGAACTCACCCTGGCGCTGCCCGCCTCCGTCACCGCTGCCACCGGGATGGATGCGCTGACCCACAACATCGAGAGCTACCTCTCGCCGGCCTACCACCCACTGTGCGACGGCATCGCGCTGGAGGGCCTGCGCATCGGTGCGGCGGCGCTGGCCACCGCCGTGGCCGAGCCCGGCAACCTGCAGGCGCGCGCAGACATGATGATGAGCTCGATGATGGGGGCGATCGCCTTCCAGAAGGACCTCGGCTCGGTGCACGCCTGCGCGCATGCGCTGGGCGCCGTGTGCGACATGCACCACGGCCTGGCCAACGCGCTGATGATCGACACCGTGCTCGCCTGGAACTACGAGGCCGTGCCGCGCAAGTTCGACGAGCTCGCGCACGTGGCCGGCGTGGCCGGAGGCGGCTTCGCCTTCGTGGGGTGGCTGCGCCAGCTCAAGTCGCGCATCGGCATCACGGGTGGGCTGGCTGCGCGCGGCGTCGCGGCCGAGATGCTGCCGCGCCTGGTGCCGCTGGCGGCGAAGGACTTCACCGGCGGCACCAACCCGCGCCCGGCCACCGAGGCCGACTACGAGCGGCTGTTCCTGCAGGCCATGTGAGGGCGGCCACGATGAGCGACTCCCCCCTGATGATCGGCGTCTCGGCCCGCATCCACTACCCGCTCGATCACGAGGGCCTGCCGCGCGTCTTCACGAAGACGCTGCACTTCCTGGAGCAGTCGGTGGCGCACTGGGTGCTGTCGGGCCACGCGATGGCCGTGATGGTGCCGGCGGTGACGAAGGACAGCATCGTCACGCGCAGCGAGCTCGACCTGGACGACTATGCACAGGCGCTCGACGGCCTCGTGCTGCAAGGCGGCAACGACATCGCCCCGCAGGCCTACGGCGAGGAGCCGCTCCAGCCCGCCTGGGCCGGCGACCCCGTGCGCGACCGCTACGAGATGGAGCTCATCGAGGCCTTCGTGCGCGCCGGCAAGCCCGTCTTCGGCATCTGCCGCGGCTTCCAGCTCATCAACGTGATGTACGGCGGCTCGCTCTACCAGGACATCGAGACGCAGGTGCCCGGCTCGAGCGAGCACAGGCGCCTGGAGCGCTACGAGCAGCACTACCACCCCATCGAGATCGTGCCGGGCACCCGGCTGGCCGAGCTCTACCCGGGCGTGAGCCGGGCTGTCACCAACAGCATCCACCACCAGGGCGTGAAGACGGTCGCACCCGGCTTCGTCGTCGAGGCACGCTGCCCGGAAGACGGCACCGTGGAAGCCATCCGCCGCAACGGCGAGGGCGCCTACGTGGCGGCCGTGCAGTGGCACCCCGAGTTCCACCAGCCGGGCAGCCCGGACAACTTCGACGACACGGCGATGCTGCAGGACTTCCTGGCTGCGGCGCGGGCCGTGAAGGCCGCCAGGCGCTGAGCCTGCCCCACCCACTTCCCTCACCTCGATCATGCCCACCCTGAAGATCACCAACCCCGCCACCGGCCAGCCGATCGACGAGATCGCCGCAGACGACGCCGCGAGCGTCGCCGCCCGGGCAGCCGCCGCGCGTGCGGCGCAACCGGCCTGGGCCGCGCGCCCGATGGCCGAGCGCCTGGCCACGATTGCGCGCTTTCGGGCGGCGATCGTCGAAGAGCTCGAGACGCTGGCCGCCACCATGACGGCCGAGACCGGCAAGCCCATCACGCTGTCGCGCAATGAGCTGGGCGGGCTGCTGCCGCGGCTCGATTTCTTCCTCGAGCAGGCCGAAGGCGCGGTGCGCGACGAGCATGTGTTCGACGGCGGAGGCATGCACGAGCAGATCAGCCATGCGCCGCTGGGTGTGGTGGCCAACATCTCGGCCTGGAACTACCCCTGGTTCGTCGGCTGCAACGTGATCGTGCCGGCGCTGCTCACCGGCAATGCGGTGCTCTACAAGCCCAGCGAATACGCCGCGCTCACGGGCCGCCACATCGCGCGGCTGCTGCACCAAAGCGGCGTGCCCGAAGCCGTGATGGTCTGCCTCGTCGGGGCCGGCGAGGTGGGCCGCGCGCTGCTGGAGCAGCGCATCGACGGGCTCTTCTTCACCGGCAGCCACGCCACCGGCCAGCGCATCGCCGCGGCCCTGGCCACACGCCTGGTGAAGGTGCAGCTCGAGCTCGGCGGCAAGGATCCCATCTGGGTGCGCGACGACGTGGACGTGCAGGCCGCCGCCGAGAGCCTGGCCGACGGGGCCATGTACAACACCGGCCAGGGCTGCTGCTCGGTGGAGCGCATCTATGTGCACGAACGCATCCACGACGCCTTCGTCGAGCACTTCGTGCGCACCGTTCAGGGCATGAAGCGAGGCGACCCCGCCGACCCCGCCACGTACATCGGCGCCATCACGCGCGCGCCGCAGATCGCAGTTCTCGAGGCACAGGTGGCCGATGCCCTGGCCAAGGGCGCCATCCTCGCCTGCGGCGGCCACCGGCTGCCTGGCCCCGGCTACGGCTTCGAGCCCACCGTGCTCACGAACGTGAACCACACGATGGAGGTGATGCGCGAGGAGAGCTTCGGCCCGATCGTGGGCATCCAGCGCGCCAGCGGCGACGAGGAAGCGATCGCACTGATGAACGACACGCGCTACGGCCTGACCGCAGGCGTCTACACGCGCGACGAAGCCGCCGCGCGCGCGCTGCTGGCGCGCGTGAACGCAGGCAGCGTCTACTGGAACTGCTGCGACCGCGTGAGCCCGCGCCTGCCGTGGTCGGGCGTGGGCGATTCGGGCATCGGCCTGACGCTCTCCACCTACGGCATCCAGGCCTTCACCCGGCCCAAGGCCTGGCACCTGCGCCAGCCAGCCTGAGGGCCACGCCACCTTGGTCACGCTCGCCCTCTTCGACCTCGACCACACGCTGCTCAGCGGTGACAGCGATGTGCTGTGGTGCGAGTGGCTCATGCGCGAGGGCCTGCTCGAGCGCGCGAGCTTCGAGGCGCGCAACGCCGAGATGGAGGCCCGCTACCGGGCCGGCACCGTGAGCGCGCAGGAGTTCTGCGGCTTCTACGTCTCCACGCTCGCCGGGCGCAGCCTGGCGCAGTGGGAGCCGCTGCGCCAGCGCTTCCTGGCCGAGCAGATCGTGCCGCGCATCCCCGAGCCCGCACGCGCGCAGGTGCGCCAGCATCAGACCGCTGGCCACCTGCTGGTGATGACCACCGCCACCAACCGCGTGCTCACCGAGCTCACGGCCGAGCACCTGGGCTTCGAGCACCTCATTGCCACCGAGTGCGAGTTCGGCCCCGACGGCAGCTGCACAGGGCGTATCGCCGGCGAGCCCAACATGCGCGAGGGCAAGCTCGTGCGCCTGCAGGCCTGGCTCGACGCGCAGGGCCTTGACCTCGCCACGCTCGACAGCGTGGCCTACAGTGACTCGATCAACGACGCGCCGCTGCTCGGCGCCGCGCGCCGCGCGGTGGCCGTGGACCCCGACCCTCGCCTGGCCGCACTCGCCGCCGAGCGAGGTTGGGAGGTGATGCGGTGGCGTTGAGCACACCTTGAAGGAGAGGTGCAGGCCCGATGAATGCCCCCACCCCCAAGCTCGGACAACCCGCCGAGAGTGAAGGCGACGTCAACGCCTCCCCGCGCCGCGCCGTGTGGCAACGCGAGCACCTGGATGACGCGACGCGGGCGCTGCTGGCGCGCGACTCAGAGGCCTTCCTGCACCAGTCCGTCTCCACGCCCTGCCTGAACGCGATCCGCCGCGCCGAGGGCATCTGGATCGAGGACATGGCCGGGCGGCGCTACATGGACTTCCACGGCAACAACGTGCACCACGTGGGCTATGCCCACCCGCACGTGCTGGGCGCGATCCGCGCGCAGCTCGACGAGCTGAGCTTCGCGCCGCGCCGCTACGCCAGCGAGCGCGCCGTCGAGCTCGCCGAGGCGCTGTCCGCGCGCTTCCAGGGCCTCACCGGCGTGCCCGGCCGCGTGCTCTTCACCACGGGTGGCAGCGACGCCGTGGAGGTCGCCATCAAGCTCGCACGCGCCGCCACCGGCCGCTTCAAGACGCTGAGCTTCTGGGACGCCTTCCACGGCGCGGGCATGGGCAGCGCGAGCGTGGGGGGCGAGTCGCTCTTTCGCAGCGGGCGGGCCGTGGGCCCGCTGATGCCCGGCAGCGAGCACGTGGCGCCCTTCGGCTGCTACCGCTGCGCCTACGGGCACCCGGTGGACGAGCACGGCCAGCCCCGGCTCGACCAATGCCGCCTGGCCTGTGCCTCGATGGTGCGCTACGTGCTCGAGCGCGAGGGCGACGTGGCGGCCGTCGTGGCCGAGCCCGCGCGCGCCGTGCCCTTCATTCCCCCGCCGGGCTACTGGCAGGCCGTGGCCGAGGCCTGCCGCGCGCACGGCACCCTCCTCATCTTCGACGAGATCCCCACCGGCCTGGGCAAGACCGGGCGCTTCTTCGCCGCCGAGCACGATGGCGCCAAGCCCGACATCGTCGTGCTCGGCAAGGCCCTGGGCGGCGGCGTGCTGCCCATCGCCGCCTGCGTGGCCCGCACCGAGCTCAACGTGGCGCGCGACTACGCCTTCGGCCACTACACGCACGAGAAAAACCCCGTCACCGCGGCTGCGGCCCTGGCCACGCTCGAGGTGATCGAGCGCGAGGGCCTGGTGGACAACGCCGCGCGCGTGGGCGCGCACGCGCTCGAGCGGCTGCACGAGATGAAGCGACGGCTGCCACTGATCGGCGACGTGCGCGGCCGCGGCCTGCTGCTGGGTATCGAACTCGTGAGCGACCGCGCGAGCAAGGCGCCGGCCGCCGAGGCCGCGGATCGGGTGCTCTACCGCGCGCTGTCGCGCGGGCTGTCGTTCAAGACGACGATGGGCAGCACGATCACGTTGACACCACCGTTGGTGACGACGGTGGGGGAGATGGATCGGGCGTTGGATGTGTTGGAGGGGTG
>JBBAPJ010000094.1:0-8950 GCA_040400855.1 Rubrivivax sp. | reverse complement strand
GGAGCTAACGGCTCTCCACCGCGAGGTGAGGATCAGAGCAACAGAGACGAGTCTGTGCGGGGCACCCCCCTGCGCAGGGTGAAACGGGCAATCTCTGCGCGCAGCAACACCAAGTAGGCCGGCGATGATGCGGCCCGCGGAGCCGGCGGGTAGGTGGCACCGAGCCGGGTGGGCAACCCCCGGCCCAGAGGAATGGCGGTCACGGCTGCCCTCCGCAAGGAGGAAGGCCGCACAGAATCCGGCCTATCGGCTTGCTTCACACTGTCTGCGCATGGCGCGGAGTCCGAGCGATGCACCCTGATGCGGACAAGTTGTGGCGCGGCCCGCGCTGGGCGCTGGCACTGCTGCTGGCCGCGCTGAGCGCCCTCGGCCCGTTCGCGATCGACACCTACCTGCCCGCCTTCTCGGCCATCGCGGCCGACGTGGGCGCCACACCCGTGCAGATGCAGCAGACGCTGGCCGCGTACCTGGCCGGCTTTGCGATCATGAACCTCTTCCATGGGGCGATCTCCGACAGCCTGGGCAGGCGGCCTGTGGTGCTGGCGGCCATGGGGGTGTTCAGTGCCGCCTCGGTGGGCTGCGCGATGGCGCCCGGGATCACGGAACTGCTGGCATTCCGCGCCCTGCAAGGGATGTCGGCCGGCGGCGGAATGGTCGTCGGGCGGGCAGTCATCCGCGATCTCTTTGCGCCGCATGACGCGCAGCGCGTGATGTCGCAGGTGACGATCTGGTTCGGCATCGCGCCGGCCGTGGCGCCGCTCATCGGCGGATGGCTGCTCGTGTGGATCGACTGGCAGGCGATCTTCTGGTTCATGGCCGCGCTCGCGGCCCTGCTGCTGGTGCTGATGTGGCGAACCCTTCCGGAGTCGCTGCACCCGAGCCAGCGCCAGTCGCTGCATCCGGTGCACCTGCTGCGCGGCTACTGGCAGCTGGGCGCGAGCCCGCGCTTTCTTGCGCTTGCGCTGTCCAGCGGCGTGCCTTTCAATGGCATGTTCCTCTACGTGCTGGCCTCCCCGGCCTGGCTGGGCGACCACCTGGGCCTGGCCCCCACCCAGTTTTTCTGGTTCTTCTGCATCTCCGTGGGCGGGATCATGCTGGGTGCCTGGCTCAGCGGCCGCCTGGCCGGCCATGTCCGCCGAGCTCGGCAGATCGCGCTGGGCTGGGGGGTGATGGTGGCTGCCACGATGCTGAACCTGGGCTGCCATGCCGCGGGTTTCACGCACCCGCTTGCCGCGATGTTCCCGGTGGGCCTGTACTCCATCGGCTGGGCGCTCGTGGTGCCCGTGGTCACGCTGATCCTGCTGGACCTCGTGCCGCAGCGGCGCGGCATGGCCTCGTCGCTTCAAGCCTTCCTGGGTTCCTTGGCCAACGCGATCGTCGCGGGCGCCGTGGTGCCGCTCGTGATGCACGCGACGGGCGCGCTGGCGTGGGCCTCCGCCGCCCTGATGGCGGTGGGGCTGGTGGCCTGGATGGCCGTTCGCAGGCACGTGCCGGCGGCGCTGCTGTAAGGGCCTCGGGCGTCGGTTCAGCGCCCGCCTGGCGGCAGGTCCGGGCGTTTCGCGCGCGCCAGCAGCAAGGGCCAAAGCCACAGGCTGACGTACCAGAGCACGACGCGACCCGCTCCAAGCGGCTTCGTCTCGTGCCGGGCAACCTTGGCGAACAGCACCATCGCACCAACGACCACGTAAAGCAGGATTGCGGCGTAGATCCCCACACGCCAGGCATAGGTGCCGCCCAGGAGGTCCCCCAGCAAACGCCCAAGCACGGCCGATGACAGGACGGCTGCCAGCAGCGCCAGCGCGACGCCGGCGAGCGCGTGGCGCAACTTCCACAGGGGGTCGTTGTCGTGGATCACGGATACGGGGCGGGTCCAGGGCTCATGGGGCAGGCCGTGCCGGTACCTGGCCGGGTGGCGCTGACTTCCGGGAGATGATGCCACCGTGCCGCGGGCGCCGTGCAGGCGCGGGCATGGCGCACCCGGGATGCTCACAAAGGAGTTTGAGACTGCCCCGCAAGTGCTTGTTTCGGCAATTGTTTTTTCGCCGGGCACACTTTGGAACTTACCCTAAGTAATTGATTTCGTTGAATTTTTACGCCCAGTTGCATTGACCCGATGCGCGAAACTCCGCTAAAGTGGCTTCTCGTGTCGGAAAGTGGGTTTTTGTGTCGGTCTTTGCATTCAAGGGTGGTCCAGTCCTGACGCTGGACGGCAAGGGGCGTGTCACCGTCCCGGCCCGCTATCGCGAGCTCCTGATGTCGACCGTAGGCGGCCAGATGATGGTCAGCAAGAGCCACGTTCGCTGCCTGTCCCTCTTTCCACGGCCCGTGTGGGACCAATTCGAGACGCGCCTGCTGGCCCTTCCGGCTTCGGCCGACGGCCTGCGGCGCCTGTACATCGGCAGCGCCACGGAGGTGTCGATCGACAGCGGCTCGCGCGTGCTCCTGCCGCCCGAGTTGCGAGACTGGGCCGGCCTGGCGCGTGAGGTCGTCTTCATGGGCATGGGCAACCGCTTCGAGCTCTGGGACAAGGCGCGCTACGACGCGCACGAGGCCCAGGTGCTGGAGCAGGACATGGCTGCTCAGCTGTCGGATCTCTTCATCGGATGAGCGACGGGCCCGCCCCATGGTCGGACAAGAGCTCCCAGGAACACCCCCAGGAGGCGTGGTCGCACGTCCCCGTGCTGCTCCAGGAGGCCGTGCAGGCCTTGCAGTTGCGCCCATCGGGGCGCTACGTGGATGGCACCTTCGGGCGTGGAGGCCACGCTCGGGCGATCCTGGAGCGGCTCGGGCCCCACGGGCGGCTGGTCGCGCTGGACCGCGACCCCCAGGCGGTGGCGGCTGCGCAGTCGATCATGGATGCGCGACTGACCGTGTGTCATGCGAGCTTCGCGGATCTGGCCGAGGTGCTCTCGGGCCTGGGCCTCGATGCGGTGGACGGCGTGCTGCTCGACCTGGGGGTGAGCAGTCCCCAGCTCGACGACCCGGCGCGTGGCTTCAGCTTCCGTCACGATGCACCGCTGGACATGCGGATGGATACCACCCGTGGCCTGACCGCGGCGCAGTTCCTCGAGCAGGCCGATGAGCACGAGATCGCCAGGGTCATCCGTGAGTACGGCGAGGAGCGGTTTGCTCACCCGATTGCAAAGGCGGTGGTCGCGCGTCGCGAAGGCGGGCGCCCCCTGGTGCGCACGCGTGAGCTGGCCGAGGTCGTGGCCCGTGCGGTGCGCACCCGCGAGCCCGGCCAGGACCCGTCCACGCGCACCTTCCAGGCCCTGCGCATCCACGTCAATGGCGAGCTCGAGGCGCTCGAGCAGGGCCTTCGGGCGGCCGTCGGGCGCCTGGCTCCGGGAGGCCGGCTCGCCGTGATCAGCTTCCACTCCCTGGAGGATCGCCTGGTCAAGCAGTTCATCGCGCGCGAGAGCCGTGAGGTGTTCGACCGGCGGGCGCCGTTCGCGCCGCCACCGGCGCTGCGGCTGCGCGCGATCGCCCGAGTTCGCCCCGGCCCCGCGGAAGTCGCGGCCAATCCGCGCGCGCGCTCGGCCATCCTGCGCGTGGCCGAGCGCACAGGAGAGGCTGCGGCATGACGCGCACGAACGCGCTGCTGCTGGTGCTGCTCGTGCTCAGCGCCCTGCTGCTGGTGCGCACGAGCTACGACGCGCGGCGGCTCTTCACCGAGATCGATCGTGCACGCAGCCAGGAGCGCACGCTGGAGGCCGAGTTCCAGCGGCTGGACGCCGAACGCCGCGTGCAGGCCACGCACCTGCGCGTGGAGCGCGTGGCGCGGGAAAAGCTGCAGATGCGCAACGCCACCGCGGCGCTGACGCATTACACGCCCGAGGCGTCGACCACCTCTGGCACCCCAGCCCGCCCTGCACAGGAGGCCGCGACGCCCCGTGCCGAGCCGCCCGCCCCGGGCGGCTCGCGGGAGGCGCGATGAAGGGCATGCGCGCAGGCGTGCGTGGCGTCAACTACGCCACCAGCCCGCTGCTGGCGAGCAAGACGCCGCCGTGGCGGTCGCGCTTCGTCGTGGCGCTGCTGGCACTGGCCTTCCTCGTGCTCATCGGGCGTGCCGTCCAGATCCAGGTGCTCGACAACGACTTCTACCTGATGCAAGGGGAGAAGCGCTACACCAAGACGCTGCAGCTGCCTGCCAGCCGCGGCCGCATCCTCGATCGGCAGGGCATCGTTCTGGCCACCAGCGTGCCTGCGCCTTCGGTGTGGGCGGTTCCACGCACCTTCCAGGCCGACGTGGAGCAGCGCAAGGCGCTGTCGCGGCTGCTCGACCTGAGTCCTAACGAGCTGCAGGCGCGCACCGACGGGGAGGGCGAGTTTGCCTGGCTGCGTCGACAGGTGGACACCGCCACCTGGGAGCAGGTCAAGGCGCTGGGCATCCGGGGCGTGCACCAGCAGCCCGAGTTCCGGCGCAGCTACCCCGAGGGTGAGGCGGCCGCGCACATCGTGGGCTTCACCGATATCGAGGAGAACGGGCAGGAGGGCATCGAGCTGGCCTTCCAGAACACGCTCGACGGCAAGCCCGGATCGCGAACCGTCATCATCGACCGGCTGGGGCGCGTGATCGAGGACCAGGGCGAACGCCTGGAGCCCGTGCATGGCCGCGACGTGACGCTGTCCATCGACAGCAAGGTCCAGTTCTTCGCCTGGCAGCGGGTGCGCGATGCGGTGCTCCAACACAACGCCAAGGGCGGCAGCTGCGTCGTCCTGGATGCACTCACGGGAGAGGTCCTCGCGCTGGCCAACTACCCGAGCTTCGACCCTTCCAGGCGCCAGGCGCTCAGCGGCTCGCAGCTGCGCAACCGCGCCCTCACCGACATCTTCGAGCCAGGCTCGACGATGAAGCCCTTCGTCATCGCCTGGGCGCTGGAGAGCGGCCGTGTCACGCCCGACACCCCGATCCAGACCGCGCCGGGCTCGATCACCATCACAGGCTCGACCATCAAGGACGCGCACCCGCACGGGGTGCTGTCGGTGTCGCAGGTGGTGCAGAAGTCGAGCAATGTCGGCACCGTCAAGCTGGCGATGTCGATGAGCTCGCGCGAGATGTGGGAGCTCTACTCGCAGGCTGGTTTCGGTCGCAAGCCGCAGCTCGAGTTCCCGGGGGCGGTCACCGGGAGGCTGCGTCCCTACAAGACATGGCGCCCGATCGAGCAGGCGACCATGAGCTACGGCTACGGGTTGTCGGCCTCGCTGTTCCAGCTTGCGCATTCCTACACCGTGTTTGCGCGAGATGGCGACTTGGTGCCCGTGACGATGCTGCGCCGCGATGACGGCGCAGCCGGCGCGGCACCCGGCCGTGCTGCGGCGGCCTCGACCGTGCCTGGCGTGCGCGTGCTGTCGCCGCAGGTGGCGCAGCAGGTGCGGCAGATGCTGCAGCTCGCCGCCGCCCCGGGCGGCACGGCGCCCAAGGCGCAGGCCATCGGCTACTCGGTGGGCGGCAAGACCGGCACCGCCCGCAAGCAGGAGGGCAAGGGCTACTCCTCGAGCCGTTACCGCGCCTGGTTCGTCGGTCTGGCGCCCGTGAGTGCGCCACGCATCGTCGTGGCGGTGATGGTCGACGAGCCGAGCAAGGGCGTGTTCTACGGTGGCGACGTTGCCGCGCCCGTGTTCTCGCAGGTGGTTCAGCAGACGCTGCGCATGATGAACGTGCCGCCCGACATCGAGGTCAAGCCCCAGGTCGTCGTCAAGCCCGGCGCGGCCGAGCAGGAGAGCTTCTGATGACGGTCGCCACTCTGCGCGATCCGGTCGAGGCCGCGGCATGGCTCGCCGCACGCTGCCGCGGGCGGCTTTGCGCAGACAGCCGCACCGTCCAGCCAGGAGACGCCTTCATCGCCTGGCCAGGTCGTGCCCACGACGCGCGCGCCCACGTGGCGCAGGCGCTGGCCGCCGGTGCGTCAGCCTGTCTCGTGGAGGCTGCGGGCGTGCAGGCCTTCGGCTTCGACGACCCGCGCATCGCCGCCCTGGCAGACCTGAAGTCGGCCATCGGTGAGGTGGCGTCCGCCGTGCTCGGGCATCCCAGCCATCGCCTGCAGGTGCTCGCCGTGACGGGCACCAACGGCAAGACCTCCACCGCATGGTGGTGCGCGCAGGCCCTGCGTGCAGCCGGGCGTGGCTGCGGCGTCGTCGGTACCCTGGGCGTGGGTGAACCCGCGCCCGCGGGCACGCCCGCGCAGGCCCTCGCGGCCACCGGCCTGACCACGCCGGACCCCCTGGCCCTGCAGCAGGCGCTGGCCGGCTTCGTGGCGCGGGGCTTGGTGGCATGTGCCCTGGAGGCCTCCTCGATCGGCCTGCAGGAGGGGCGACTGGCGGGCACCCGAATCGACGTTGCCCTCTTCACCAACTTCACGCGCGACCACCTCGACTACCACGGCACGATGCAGGCCTACTGGGCCGCCAAGCGCAGGCTCTTCGACTGGCCGGGACTGCGCGCGGCCGTCATCAACGTCGACGACCCGATGGGTGCGCGCCTGGCGGCCGAGCTCGCTGGCTCGCCAGTGTCATGCTGGACCGTATCGGCGCGTGGCGATGCACGCCTGGTCGCCCGCCAGGCGCGCATGGAGGACGGCGGCCTGGCCTTCGAATTGCACGAGGCGGGAGCGCGCGCGAGCGTGCGCACGGCGCTCATCGGGGACTTCAACGTGCACAACCTGCTCGGTGTCGTCGCCGCGCTGCGCGCCTCGGGCCTGTGCCTGGCCGATGCCGCTGCAGCCGTGCAGCATCTGGGTCCGGTACCCGGGCGCTTGCAGCGTGTGCCGATGCCCGCCCAGGCCCCTGGCAGCGGCCCCGAGGTGATCGTGGACTACGCCCACACGCCGGATGCGCTGGAAAAGGTGCTGCAGGCGCTGCGGCCGCTGGCAGCCGCGCGCGGCGGCGAGCTGTGGTGTGTGTTCGGGTGCGGCGGCGACCGCGATGCGACCAAGCGCGCGCCGATGGGTGCGATCGCGGCGCGCCTGGCGCGGCACGTGGTGGTGACCAGCGACAACCCACGGGGTGAGGATCCTGCGTCCATCGTGGCGCAGGTGGTGGCCGGCATGCCGGCCGAGACCGGCCCGGGCCGCGTGCGCGAGGTCCGGCTCGATCGCGGCGAGGCGATCGGATGGGCCGTGTCGCAGGCGGCCGAGGCCGACGTGGTGCTGGTGGCCGGCAAGGGGCACGAGACCTGGCAGGAGCTGGCCGGGCAGCGGCTGCCCTTCTCCGACGTGGAGCAGGCGCAGCGGGCGCTGGCGCAGCGCGCCACCCTCGTCCGGTCGATGGCCGGATCCATGCCACGCCAGGGGGTCGCGGCATGACGCTGATGACGCTGGCGCAGGCCCACGCGCTCGTGCCTGGCTCGCAGCTCGTGGGCGACCCGGGCACGCTCTTCAACCGCGTGCACGCCGACACGCGCACGCTGCGTGCGGGAGACCTCTTCGTCGCCCTGCGTGGTGAGCGCTTCGATGCCCACGGCTTCCTTCCCCAGGCACGTGCCGCCGGGGCGGCGGCTGCGCTGGCCGAACACGGCCTGGTCGAGGCGGGCCTGCCGGGCCTGAGGGTGGCCGACACGCTGGCCGCCTTGCAGGTGCTGGCCGGCGCCTGGCGGCGCCACCTGCACCTGCCGCTCGTGGCCGTGACGGGCAGCAACGGCAAGACGACAGTGACGCAGATGGTGGCGGCGATCCTGCGTGCCTGGCTCGGCACGGGTGCGCTGGCTACCGAGGGGAACCTGAACAACCACATCGGGGTGCCGCTGACGCTGCTGCGCCTGCGCCAGGACGACGCGGTCTGGCACCGCGCTGCCGTGCTCGAGCTGGGCACCAACCATCCCGGCGAGATCGCGCCCCTCGCGCGCCTGGCTGCGCCCACCGTGGCGCTCGTCAACAACGCCCAGCGCGAGCACCAGGAGTTCCTGCACGGGCTCGAGGCGGTCGCGCGCGAGAACGGAGCCGTCTTCGAGGCGCTGCCGGCCAGCGGCACGGCCGTGTTCCCGGCCGGCGACGGGCACGAGGCGCTGTGGCGCGCGCAGGCGGGTTCGTGCCGGACATGGACCTTCGCGCTCGGGTCCGAGGCTGGGGCTGCTCGCCACGCTGACTTCGCGGGGCGCGCCGTCTGGTGCGCACCAGGATCCCTCAGCGCACCGGCCGGCTGGCCGCCGGTTCCCGCCGAAGGGGCTTGGGCGCTCACGGTCCACACGCCCGCAGGTCCGATTCAGGCGTGGCTGGCCGCGCCGGGGATCCACAACGCCTGCAACGCCGTGGCGGCAGCGGCCTGCGCGCTGGCGGCTGGCGCGCCGCTGGCCTCACTGGCGCAAGGCCTGCAGGATTTCCGCCCCGTGGCGGGCCGCTCGCAGCCGGGCGCATTGGTGCTGCACGGCCGTCCGGCCGCCCTCGTGGACGACAGCTACAACGCCAACCCCGACTCGGTCCTGGCCGCGATCGACACCTTGGCAGCCATGCCCGCGCCGCGCTGGCTCGTGCTGGGCGACATGGGGGAGGTTGGTGCACAGGGTCCAGCCTTCCACGAGGAGGTGGGCGCGCACGCCCGCGCACGCGGGCTCGAACACCTGTGGTGCGCCGGCGAGTTGTCGGCGCACGCCGCGCGCGCTTACGGGCCCGGCGCGCGCCACCTGACGGACACGGCTGCCGTGGTGGCTGCGCTGGGCGAGGCGCCGGCGGCGTCGAGCGTGCTCGTCAAGGGCTCGCGGTTCATGGGCATGGAGAAGGTCGTGGCGGCGCTGCGCGCGCGCGAGCCACTGGAGGGGCGCGATGCTGCTTAGCCTGAGCCAGTGGCTGATGGTGCTCTTTCCGGAGGAGCTGAGCTTCCTGCGGGTGTTCCAGTACCTGACCTTTCGTGCCGTGATGGCCGCCATGACGGCACTCGTCATCGGCCTGGCCTTCGGCCCGTGGGTGATCCGCAAGCTCACCGAGATGAAGATCGGCCAGCCGATCCGCAGCTACGG
>JBBAPJ010000093.1:5264-9084 GCA_040400855.1 Rubrivivax sp. | reverse complement strand
GGCCTGTTCATTGCCTGGGTCGTGCTCGGGCCGCTGGCCGTGTGGCGCCATCGCTGGCTCGCCTGGCTGCACCTTCCCTGCGCCGTCTGGGGCGTGGCCGTCCAGTGGAGCGGGGCGATCTGCCCGCTCACGCCGCTGGAGTGGCGGCTGCGGGAGTGGGCGGGCCAGGTCCCCGGGCAGGGCGGCTTCATCGACCACTACCTCACGGCTGTGATCTACCCCGAAGGCTTGACGCGTGCGTGGCAGTGGTCGCTCGGTGCCGCGGTGCTGGGGGTCAATATCGCGGCCTATGCCGCCATCGGCGCGCGGGCGTTGCGGCAGCGTGGAGCAGTGAAGTGAGGGCGGCGGGCCGCCTGCCGCCTCAGGGCGCGGGCGCCCTGAACTCGAGCCGAAGACCCGCCGCCTGGCGGCGCTGGAAGCCCTTCCAGAAGGTGTGGTCGGGCTTGAGCGCGCCGTTGGGCTCGGCCGACCACTTGCCGTCGCGCGCGTACTCCACGAGCTTGAGGTAGGCCTCCATCGCCGCGTCGTTGCGCAGGTGGCGGCCCAGGAAGGCGGTGGCGAAGTGCTGGGTGATGTTGTTCATGCGCACGCTGTCCCACACGGGGTCCATGTAGTGCATCGCCGCCGGCGTGGGCATGTGCGGCACGCGGGCCCAGGTCTCCGCCGGCGCGGGCATCGGCGCACCGGCGTTGTGGTTGGCGTTCTCGAAGGTGAGCAGGTGTCGAGGGGCGTTGACGCTGGCCTCGAAGAGGTTGCGCACGCCGGGTGAATAGCCGGATACGTCGTCTACGCTGCCGGCGATGTAGAGGATCGGCGTGCGGATGCCGGCCAGGCCAGCGGCATCCCAGAAGCCCGCGTTCCATCCCCAAGGCGCGATGGCGATCGCGGCCTTGATGCGCGGGTCGAGTGAGGCAAGGTACTCGGGTGTGCCGGCCTGTCGGCGGGCCAGCACACCGTTGGGCGGCGCGATGGGCAGCCGGGTGGAAGCAGCCGAGAAGCCGCCACCGACCGCGTTGACCACGCCATAGCCGCCCATCGAGTAGCCGATCAGCGCCGTCGTGCTCGCACGGACCATCCCCTTGAGCGCGCCGCCCGCCGCATCGGAAGCGTCGCCGGCATTCAGCCGCTCCATCTCGTTGAGCACGAAGAGCTGGTCAAGCGGCCGGTTCAGCAGCGTGCTCGCAAAGGCAGCCTGGTCGCTGTAGGTGCTGTCGGTGTGGTCGATGGAGGCCACGACGTAGCCCTTGCTGGCCAGGTTCTCGGCCAGCGGGCTCAGCAGGTAGCGGTTGCCGGGGTAGCCGTGGGAGATGATGACGAGCGGGTAGGGGCCCGCCTGGGCGGCGGGTGCCGCGTCACGCAGCGCCTTGCCGCGGATGACCACGGTGAGGCGGGGGTCGCGTGTGACGGTGCGGTACTGTCCCGGCTCCAGGCCGTCGGCCGATTGGGCTCCCTGCGCGGGGTGTGGCAGCGAGGGGTACCAGACTTCCACGGTGAGGGGCCGGTCGTACACCGGGATCGGTTCGCCGGGCCGGGCCTTCAGGATGTCCATCTGCCCGCGGTGCACCAGCCTCAGCGTGCGCACGCCGATGGGCGACGGGCCGTAGGCCGCCAGCTCCGGGGCGTCGGGCCGCACGGCATCGATGCGGTTGTCCGTGGCCTGGGCCGAGCCGCACAGGGCGAACCAGGCCAGGCCCAGCCGCAGGCTCGCGCGCAGGGGAAGCTTGAACATCGGGATGTGCCCTCAGGTGATGGGAGCCGGGTTGAAGAGCACGAGCGGGTTCTCGAGCTTCCAGTGCTCGGCGCAGGAGCGCCGGCCGCTGGCCACCTCCAGCAGGAGGTGAAAGAGCGCCCAGCCCATCTCCTGCACGGTGGCCTCGCCACTGGCGATGCGGCCGGCGTCGAGATCCATCAGGTCGTGCCAGCGCCGGGCGAGCTCGCTGCGCGTGGCCACCTTCACCACGGGGCAGGCGGCCAGGCCGTAGGGCGTGCCGCGGCCGGTGGTGAAGACGTGCAGGTTCATGCCTGCTGCCAGCTGCAGCGTGCCGCAGATGAAGTCGCTGGCCGGCGTGGCGGCGTAGAGCAGGCCGCGCTGCGTGGCCCGCTCACCCGGGGGCACGACGCCGGCGATCGGGGCGCTTCCCGATTTCACGATCGAGCCCATCGCCTTCTCGACGATGTTGGACAGGCCCCCGGCCTTGTTGCCCGGCGTGGTGTTGGCGCTGCGGTCCACGCCGCCGCGCTGCAGGTAGTCGTCGTACCACGCCATCTCGCGCACGATGGCCTGCGCCACCTCGGGGCTGGCGGCGCGCGCGGTGAGCTGTGCCACGCCGTCTCGCACCTCGGTGGTCTCGGAGAACATCACGGTGGCGCCGGCGCGCACGAGCAGGTCGGCGCACACGCCCACCGCCGGGTTGGCGGTGACACCCGAGAAGGCGTCGCTGCCCCCGCACTGCACGCCCACCACGAGCTCGCTGGCGGGCACCGTCTCGCGCCGGCGCGCGTTCAGGCGCTCCAGGTGCACGCGGGCGCGGTCGACGATGCTGCGCACCATCGACTCGAAGCCCACGTGCTGCGCGTCCTGCAGGCACACCACGTCGGCGGTCTCCTCGCCCGCGGCCAGCGGGATGCTGCCCGGGGGCAGCAGCCGGGCGGGCTGCAGCTTCTCGCAGCCCAGGCTCACCACCAGCACCTCGCCGCCGAAGTTGGGGTTGCGCGCGAGGTGGCGCAGTGTGCGGATCGGGATCTCGGCACCCGGAGCGTCGATGGCCACGCCGCAGCCGTAGCCGTGTTCGAGTGCGACGACGCCGTCGACGTTCGGAAACTGCGGCAACAGCTCGCGCCGGATGCGCTCGGCGGCCACCTCGACGACGCCGGCCACGCACTGCACGGTTTGCGTGATGGCCAGCAGGTTGCGCGTGCCCACGCTGCCATCGGCGTTGCGATAGCCCTGGAACGTGAAGCCCTCCAGGGGCGGCAGAGCAGGCGGCTGCACGGTGGCCATCGGCAGGTCGGCCAGCTCGCGCGCGGCGGGCATCTCGAGCAGCCGCTCGTGCACCCAACTGCCGGCGGCGATCGCGGCGCGCGCTCGGCCGATCACGACACCGTAGCGGATGACCGGCTCGCCCGCGGCGATGTCCACCAGCGCCACCTTGTGGGCCTGCGGCACGGCCTGTCGCAGCACCGGGCCGCCCGGCAGCGCGGTGCCCGCCGGCAGGCCGCCTTCGTTGCCGACGATGGCCACGTTGTCGGCCTCGTGCATGCGCACGGTCACGGGGACGGTCTCGGGCGCGGTCATGGCTACCGTCTCGGCGCCGCGCACTCAGCGCACCAGGCAGGGCCGCTTCGGGTCGAAGCGCCAGCCCGGGATCAGGTATTGCATCGCCAGCGCGTCGTCGCGCGCACCCAGGCCATGTTCGCGGTACAGGGCGTGCGCCTTCTCCACCTCGTGCATGTCGAGCTCGATGCCCAGGCCCGGGGCCTGGGGCACTTGCACGCAGCCCTCGACGATCTGGAGCGGCTCGCGCGTGAGGCGCTGGCCGTCCTGCCAGATCCAGTGCGTGTCGATGGCCGTGACCCGGCCCGGCGCCGCGGCGGCCACGTGCGTGAACATCGCCAGCGACACGTCGAAGTGGTTGTTGGAGTGCGAGCCCCAGGTGAGGTTCCAGTCGCGGCAGGTCTGGGCCACGCGCACCGCGCCGGAGAGGGTCCAGAAGTGCGGGTCGGCCAGCGGGATGTCCACCGCCTGCAGCGCCAGCGCGTGCACGAGCTGGCGCCAGTCGGTGGCCACCATGTTGGTGGCCGTGGGCAGGCCCGTGGCGCG
>JBBAPJ010000093.1:0-5164 GCA_040400855.1 Rubrivivax sp. | reverse complement strand
GCGCAGCCAGCCGTCGTCGCTGTCGGGCTCACTGGCGGGGTCGATGTAGGGCAGTGGCGTGTGGCGCCGGTCGCCGACGAAGAAGAGGTAGCCGAGCATGCGCACCTGGGCGCGCTGCTGGCCCTCGCCCAGCAGCGCTGCCACAGGCACGCCCAGGTGCTGGCCCTGCAGGTCCAGCAGCGCCGACTCGACGGCGGCCAGCGCGTGGATGGTGGTGCGCAGGTCGAAGGTCTGCTGGCCGCGCCCGAGCGCGTCGCGGTCGGCGAAGCGGGTGCGGATGTCGGCCAGGATCGCCTGCAGCTCGCCGATGCCGCGGCCCTCCACCAGCGGCCGCGCGTCTTCCAGCGTCTGGCGGATCGACTCGCCCCCAGGCACCTCCCCCATGCCGGTGTGGCCAGCGCTGTCGCGGGCGATGACGAGGTTGCGCGTGAAGAAGGGCGCATGCGCGCCCGACAGGTTCAGCAACATGCCGTCGCGCCCGGCCACGGGCACGACCTGCAGGCTGGCGATGCGCGGGGAGGAGGAAAGGCCCACTGACTGTCAGTCTCGCTCGGGGCTGCACATCGTGAGCAGGGGCCGTCCGCAGGAGAAGCCGGAGGTGCCGGCCCGCGCGAGGGCGACGGGGGTGGCGCGCATGGGGCTGTCGTCCATTGCCTGTTGATGACGTCCTGTGACCGCAGCGTACACCAGCCCGACCTGCCACCGGCGTCGGCCCGGGGGCGGTGCAACCCTAGGATCGTGGGCGCTGCGGCATTGGCGAAAGTACCTGCCAGCTCAGCCGCGACTGCCACGCCAGCAGGCCCGCCGCCACCATCGGCACGGCCACGTAGGCGAGGCCCGCGGCGGGAAAGCCGTGCCGCGCGTGCATGGCCAGCAGCAGCGGCGCGAGCCACAGCCCGGCGCGGCCCAGGCGCGTGCCGAGCGTGGCGCCGCCGGCAGCCAGGAACACGGCCGAGGCCACGAAGACGAGCGTGAAGAGGGTTTCCAGGATCGGCGCGGCAGCGCCGGCGGGCCACAGGCCAAGCCGGTAGGGCACCCAGGCCAGGCAGCCGAAGGCCAGCAGGGCCGCAACCCACCGCGCCCGCACAGGCGCGCCACCATCTCCCTCGGGCCGCCGCGAGGGCCGGATGAAGGGCAGGAAGAGCAGGCAGGCCAGGCCGAAGACGGCGTCGATGGCGAGCGTGACCGGGTAGCCCAGCGCCTCCACCGCGATGCCCTGCCAGGTGGCCGAGTAGGCAATGGCCAGGTTCATCATCGCCATGTAGGCGGTGAACTGCGTGGCGGCCACCTTCGGGTTCGTCACGTCCATGAAGATGGCCGACCGGGTGCCGTACATGAGGCCCTGCGCCACGGCGTAGGCGAGGGTGGCCACCCACAGTGCGGTCACGAGCACGGCCGGCACGGCGCGGCCGGCGCGCTCGGCCGCCGGCACCGGGAAGATCCAGCCCTGCTGCCACAGCATCCAGGCCAGCCACAGCACCGGCGGGCTCATCAGCAGCAGGTACACCGCGAGCGTGCGGCGGCGGCCGAGGCGGTCCGAGAGCCAGCCGCCTGCGACCATGAACGCGGCCGACAACACCTGCGTCCACAGGCTCAGCCAGGCCACGCTGGCGTCGCTCAGGCCCAGCTCCACCGCGAGGTTGGATTGCAGCGCCAGGCCCAGTCCCATCGCCCCGGCGGGCAGCAGCGCGAAGGCCAGCCCGGCGAAGGCTCCGCGCGTACCCAGGAAGCTCCTGAAGGCTTCGGTGCCGAAGCGTGCCACCTCGCGCCCGGCCGAAGCCAGGCCCGGTGCGCGCGCCACGCGCGACGGATCGGCCGGTTCGCGCAGGGGCAGCACGACGAACACCGTCACGCAGGCGATGCAGGCCGCCACGAAGACGAAGCCCCCCGCCACCCCGAGCCACGGGATCATGAAGAGCACGCCGCTGCCGCCCAGGGCCGCGCCGACCGAGGCACCGGCGAACATGATTCCATTGGCCAGGCCCCGCTCGTCCTCGCGCAGCGTGTTGACGGCCAGCGCATCGATGGCCACGTCCTGCATCGCGCCGAAGCTGTTGTGCACGAGCAGGATGGCCGTGAGCAGCCCGAGCTGCGCGGGCAGCTCCAGGCCCGTGCAGGCCAGGAGCGTGACCACCATCATCGCCTGCGTGAGCAGGATCCAGCCGCGCCGGCGCCCGAGTCGGTCGCTGGCAAAGACATCGATCAGCGGCCCGAAGGCCCACTTGAAGGCCCAGGGCAGGTAGAAGGATCCGACGAAGGCGCCGATTTCCGCAGGCCCCACGTCCTGGCGGCGCAGCTGCGTGGCCACGGCAGTGGCCGCAAAGCCCAGCGGGATGCCTTCGGTGACGTAGAGGAAGAAGAAGGCGGCGAGCCGCCCGCGCCGCGTGGCGAGCCAGTCAGGCAGGCGCATCAGGGCGCGGCCTGGCCGATGCCCCAGGGGGCGAGCCAGCCCAGGCCCGCCTCGGTGGTGGTGGCCGGCCGGTACTCGCAGCCTATCCAGCCGGTGTAGCCGATGCGGTCGAGGTGGGCGAAGAGGAAGGGGTAATGGATCTCGCCTGTGCCCGGCTCGTGACGCCCGGGGTTGTCGGCCAGCTGCATGTGGGCGATGCGCGGCAGGTGCCGCTCGATGGTGGCGGCCAGCTCACCTTCCATGCGCTGCGCGTGGTAGATGTCGTACTGCACGAAGGCGTTGTCGGAGCCGGCGAGGTCCAGGATCTCGATGGCCTGCTCGGTGCGGTTGAGGAAGAAGCCCGGGATGTCGTGGAAGTTGATGGGCTCGATCACGAGCTTCAGCCCGGCGCGCTTGAACTCGGCGGCTGCCCAGGCGATGTTGGACGCGTAGGTGTCGCGCAGCTGCTCGCGCGGCACGCCCGGCGGCGCCTTGCCGGCCAGGCAGTTGAGCTGCGGTGCGCCGAGGATCGTGGCGTACTCCAGGCCGCGCTGCACCCCGGCGCGGAACTCGGCCACGCGATCGGGGTGGCAGCCGATCCCGCGCTCGCCGCCTTCCCAGTTGCCCGGGGGCAGGTTGTGCAGCACGAGCTTCAGGCCGTTGTCGTCCAGGCGCCGGCGCAGCTCGCGCGGGTCGTGCTCGTAGGGGAAGAGGAACTCCACGGCGCGAAAGCCCGCTCGCGCGGCCCGCTCGAAGCGCTCGAGGAAGGGCGCCTCGTTGAAGAGCATGGTGAGGTTGGCGGCGAAGTTCGGCATGGTGGGGCAAGCTGGCAGACGCAAGCCCCTATGGTCGCACGGCACAATCCCCGGCGCACCATGAGCAAGGCCTTCACGCGCGAGAACGACGCCGCCGCCCCCGGCGACGAGGACGAGGACGCCTCGCTGCCGCCGCTGCCGGCAGGCGCCCGCAACTACATGACCCCTGCTGGCTGGGCGCGGCTGCGCGATGAGCTGCACGCCCTCCTGGACGTGGAGCGCCCCAAGGTGGTGGAGACGGTGTCGTGGGCGGCCAAGAACGGCGACCGCTCGGAAAACGGCGACTACCTCTACGGCAAGAAGCGGCTGCGCGAGATCGACCGGCGCATCCGCTTCCTCACGCGGCGCCTGGACATCGCCGAGGTGGTCGACCCGGCCGTGCACCACGGCAGCGACCAGGTCTACTTCGGCGCCACCGTCACCTACGCGAACGCGCGCGGGGACGAACGCACCGTCACCATCAAGGGCATCGACGAGGCCGACAGCCTGGCCGGCGAGGTGAGCTGGGTGTCGCCCGTGGCGCGCGCGCTGCTCAAGGCACGCGAAGGCGACGAGGTGCGGCTGGTGACGCCGGCGGGTGTGGAGACGATCGAGATCGTCGAGGTGCGCTACCCGGCGCCGCTCAAGGCTTGACGCGCGCGGCGCGCAGCACGGTGGGCGTGCGGTGCAGCGCGCGCAGCACCTCGGCGAGTTGCAGCCGGTCACGCACGTTGATGAGCATGCGCATGCGCGCGTGATCGGTGGCGCGCTCCTCGCCCATGTCGATGTGCGTGATGTCGGCCTCGGCGTTGGAGATGGCCTGTGCCACCTGCGCCAGCACGCCCTTGCCGTTGCTCACCTCCAGGTCGATGGCGGCCTCGAAGGGGCGGCCCACGTCCTCGGCCCACTCGACGTGGATCCAGCGCTCGCGGTCGCGCTCGAAGAGCCGCCTGCCCACGTGGCACTCGGCCGTGTGCACGAGCAGCCCCTCCCCGCGGCCGAGGTAGCCCGTGATGTCGTCGCCCGGTACGGGGCGGCAGCAGGTGGCGAACTGCACCGTCGCGCCCTGGCGGCCGTCCACGAACACCACCGTCTGGCGCAGCCCGGCGCCTTCTTCTGCGCCGAAGTGGCCCAGGGTCAGCGAGATGGTGTCCGGGCGCGTGCCGCGCTCGGCCATCAGCTGCGCCAGGCGCTTGGCCACGATGACGGCGATCTTGCGCCCCATGCCGATATCGGTCAGCAGCTCGACGCGGTGGCGGTTGCCGCCCCAGCGCGCCAGCTGCTGCCACAGCGCGACGGCCTTGTCGTCCTCGGTGTCGGCCGAGGGCAGCGAGAGGCCTTCGGCGCGCAGCGCCTGCGCCAGCATCTGTTCGCCCAGCGCCTGCGCCTCCTCCTGCTCGAGTGTCTTGAGGTAGTGGCGGATCTTCGCGCGCGCGCGCCCGGTGCGCACGTGGTTGAGCCAGGCCGGGTTGGGGCGCGCGCCCGGCGCCGTGACGATCTCCACCACGTCGCCGTTGCGCAGCTCGGTGCGCAGCGGCACCGACTCGCCGTTGACCTTGGCCGCCACGCAGCGGTCGCCCACGCCGGAGTGGATGGCGTACGCGAAGTCCACCGGGGTGGCCCCGCGCGGCAGCGCCAGGATCTTGCTGCGCGGCGTGAAGACGTAGACCGCGTCGGGGAAGAGGTCGACCTTGACGTGCTCGAGGAACTCGGCCGAGTCGCGCGTCTCGTCCTGGATGTCCAGCAGCGACTGCATCCAGATCGCGCCCAGGCGCTGCGCCTCCGAGCCACCCGTGCCCGAGGCGGGCTCCTTCGGGTCGAGCTTGTACATCCAGTGCGCGGCGATGCCCTTCTCGGCCACCGCATGCATGGCCTCGGTGCGGATCTGGAACTCCACCGGCGTGCCCAGCGGGCTCACGAGCGTGGTGTGCAGGCTCTGGTAGCCGTTGGCCTTGGGGATGGCGATGTAGTCCTTGAAGCG
>JBBAPJ010000092.1:0-9096 GCA_040400855.1 Rubrivivax sp. | reverse complement strand
TCTGCTGCGAGTAGGCGAAGGCCAGGCTCTCGGCGATCTGCGCACCCTCGGCGCCGGCCACCTTGCCGCTGGCCATCACGGCCTCGAAGGCCTGGATCGTGGTGGCGTGGTCGCCCGCGCGCTGCGCGGCCGCCCCCTTCATGCGGTCGATCGTGAGCTGCTCGGCCGGCGTCTTGTTGGACACCGCATCGGCCTCGCGTGCCTTGGCCAGGGCCTCGCGGCCTTTGCCGGCACGCAGCAGTTCGCCTGCCTGCTGAAGCGGCTTGCCGATCTCCTCGCGCACGCCCTGTGCGTGGGCGGTGCCGATGCAGGCGGCCGCAATCAGGCCAAGCAGCAGGGGGGACAGGCGCTTCATGGGGTCACTGGAACTGTTCGTTGCCGACGATGCCGATCTTGGTCAGGCCCAGGCGCTGCGCGCCGGCCAGAACCATCGCCACGTGCTTGTAGGCGGCGAGCTTGTTCGGGCGGATGTGGATCTCGGGCTGGTCGGCCTCGGCTGCAGCAGCCTGCAGCTTGGCCTCGATGGCTGCACGGTCGCCCGGCTGGATGACCTCGCCGTTCCAGCCCATCGTGCCGTCGAAGTCGATGTCCACGCGGATGATCGTCGGCGGCTTGGGAGGCGGCGCCGCGTTGTTCGGGATCGGCGTGTTCATCTTCACCGCGTGCGTCTGGATCGGGATGGTGATGATGAACATGATCAGCAGCACCAGCATCACGTCGATCAGCGGCGTGGTGTTGATGTCCACCATCACCTCGCCGTCGTCGTCGCCCGAGGAGGACCCTACGTTCATGCCCATGTCGTCGTCCTCCTCACATGCGCGAGCCGCTGCCCGCCGGCGGCTCGGTGATGAAGCCCACCTTCAGGATGCCCGCGCGCATGCAGGCCACGTTCACACGGCCCACCGGCTCCCAGCGCACGTCGGAGTCCGCACGGATGTGGACCTCCGGCTGCGGGTCCTTCACGGCCTCGGCCTTGAGCCGGTTCACCAGGCTCTCGATGTCCGGGATGCGCTCCAGGCCCCAGTAGATCTCGCCGTCGCGGTTGACGGCAATCACCACGTTCTCCGGCTTGGTCTGCGTCGGGACGTTGCGCTCCTTGGGGAGCTCGAGCTTGACCGACTGCGTGACCACGGGGATCGTGATCAGGAAGATGATCAGCAGCACCAGCATCACGTCCACCAGCGGCGTGGTGTTGATGGTGTTGTTGAGCTGGTCCTCGCCGTCCTCGGACGCGGATCCTACGTTCATCGCCATGGCGGCTCTCCGGCTCGGGTGACCTGCGCGGTATTCAGCGCTTGCCCGCGAGCAGCACGTTCTGCAGGTCGCCGGCGAAGGCGCGCGTGGCGTCCATCACGGACTTGTTGCGGCGGATCAGCCAGTTGTAGCCCATCACCGCGGGCACCGCGACGGCCAGGCCGATGGCGGTCATGATCAGCGCCTCGCCCACCGGGCCGGCCACCTTGTCGATCGACGCCTGGCCGGAGATGCCGATCTTCACCAGGGCGTTGTAGATGCCCCAGACGGTGCCGAAGAGGCCCACGAAGGGAGCGGTGGAGCCCACGGTGGCCAGGAAGGCCAGGCCGTCCTGCAGGCGACTCTGGATGCTGCCCACGGCGCGGTCCACGGTCATGCCGATCCAGGTGGGCTTGTCGATGGCCTCGACCATCGTGCCTTCGTGGTGGTCGGCCGCGCGGATGCCCTGGTCGGCGATGTAGCGGAAGGGCGAGCCTTCCTTGAGGCCCTCCGCACCGGCCTTGATGGTGGCGGACTTCCAGAAGGCTTCCGGTTCCTCGCGGGCGGCACGCAGCATCTGCTTCTGCTCCCACAGCTTCGTGAAGATGATGTACCAGCTGCCCATCGACATGATCACCATGATGACGAGCGTGCCCTTGGCCACCCAGTCGCCCTGCTGCCACAGGGCCTTCAGGCCGTAGGGGTTGTCCACGGCCTCCTCCGTCACCTTGGCGGCGGGTGCCGCGGGCGCCGGGGCCGCTGCCGCCGGCGCGGAAGCACCTTGGGCCTGGGCGGGGGTGGGCACCGTCGCGGCCAGCGCCACGGTGGCAATCAGCGCCGCGGCGATCGTCGTGCGCAGGACAGAAAACAGGGACATGGGGCCTCCGGGGGATGGGGTGCCGCTTCGTGGCACCGGGAACTGCTGGTTGTGAACGTGGGGTGCGAGGTCAGGCCGGGCAGGGCTACTCGATCTTCCAGACATACTCGACCTCGAAGACGCCACCGACCGCCTTGCCGGTCTCGTCGTTGCCGGCGCGGAAGGAGCACTCACTGAGCTTGGTGAGCGCCACGCGGTCCAGCAGCCTGTGCTCGCGCGAGGTGCCCGAGGGCTTGACGACGTCGGACTTGGCGAGCTTGCCGCTGGCATCCACCTCGAAGCGCACGCGGGTGGTGCCGGTGGCCTCGGCGCGCAGCGCAGCCGGCGGGTAGTCCTCGCTCTTGGGGGCGCAGGCGGCCACGTTGGCGATGGCGGGTTGGGCGGCACGGCGCGGTGGGGGCGGCGGCGCCGGCGGAGCGGGCGGGGCCGCCACGGGCGCGGGTGCCGGGGCCACCGTGACGGTGGTGGGCGGTGGCGCCACCGTCGTGGTGGTGATCACGGGCGCGGGCGTGGGTGGCCGCTGCACCACCACCTCCGGAGGCGGGATGTAGCTCGGCGGCGGCGGCGCGAACTTCGGCGGCGGCGGCAGGTTCTCGGGTGGCGGGGGCGGCGGAGGCTTGACCTCCTCGATCAGCTTGGTCTCGATCGGAGCCTTGATGACCTCGACCATGCGCTGTGCCAGGCCCGAGACGAGGGCCCAGCCGAGCAGCAGGTGCAGGCCGAGCACGACGCCGATGCCCACCGCGTGCTTGCTGGGGTTGCGTTGCTGGCCAAAGTCCAATTCCGATCCTCCGACCCGCAGGCCGCCGAAAACCGCACTATAGCGTTGCCGGCGCAAGCCCGCCGTCCGGGCGACACCTGACTTGCGTGACTCCGTGAATTCGTAGTCTGCCTACACTTGGCGCGCATCAAGAGGCGACTCTCGGCGGGAGCCGCGCATCGCCATGAGACCCGGTCGGGCCGCTGCAGCGCTGTAGTTTCACTACCAAATCGGCGCCAGAAATACGAAGGGCCCGTCATCCTGGCGGGCCCTGGTCACGGTGGTGGAGACGAGGAGGATCGAACTCCCGACCTTCGCATTGCGAACGCGACGCTCTCCCAGCTGAGCTACGTCCCCACGTGAGCCCTCAAGTGTAGCACCGGGCGCCTGAGGCCCACTTGGCAGCCCGTCGTCCGCGGGTGCGCCTGCCGCTACGATCCGCGTTGCTTCACGCTCGCCTCTCAACCCGAACATGTCCCGCCACGACGACCCTGCCTGGCTCGAAGCCCAGTACAACAACCGCGCCCGTTTTCCCGATTCCGCGCAGCGCATCGCCGCGTGGGCGCCGGCCTCGCAGGCTGCGCGCGCCGGCTCGCCCCGCGCTCGGCTGAACCTGCGCTACGCCCCGGGTGGCGGGGGCGTGCTTGACGTCTTCCCGGCCGCCCCGGCCCCCGCAGCGGCGGCCGGGGCACCGGTGCTGCTCTTCATCCACGGCGGCTACTGGCGCTCGCTTTCGAAGGACGACTTCTCCTTCCTCGCGCCGGGCTTCAACGCCGCTGGCGCCGCCGTGGTGGTGCCGGAGTACGCCCTGTGCCCGCAGGTGAGCATCGAGCACATCACGATGCAGATGGTGCAGGCGGTGGCGTGGACGGTGCGCCACGCGGCCGGTTTCGGCGGCGATGCCGGGCGCATCGTCGTGGTCGGGCACTCGGCGGGCGGGCACCTGGCGGCCATGCTGCTGGCCTGCCGCTGGCGCGATGTCGACCCGGACCTGCCGGTGCAACCCCTGGCCGGGGCGCTGGCCATCTCGGGCCTCTACGACCTCGAGCCGGTGCGGCGCGTGCCCTCGCTGCAGAAGGATCTCGCACTCACCCCGGCAGCGGTGCGCCGGCTCAGCCCTGCCTTCTTCCCGCGCCCACGCCAGGGGCGCCTGCAGGCGGTGGTGGGGGGGCTGGAAAGCGAGGAGTTCCTGCGCCAGAACCAGCTCATCCGCGACGCCTGGGGCCCGACGACGGTGCCGGTGTGCGAGGCCTTGCCAGGGCTGGACCACTTCACGGTGATGACGGCGCTGGCCGACCCTGCACACCGCCTGCACGGGCTGGCGCTGGGGCTGCTGGGCCTGGCCTGAGGCGCCTTCAGTCGCGCTCGATGCGCGCGCGCCCGGCTTCCACGCTGAAGCGGGCCAGGGTCTGGATGCCCGAGTCGGCACGCTGCACGTCGTCCACCACGCGCAGCGTCGTCATGAGCCGCCCGGGCGTGAACTCGCACAGGCCGTAGCCCTTGCGCTCGGCCTCCGCGAAGACGAAGTGCGGGTTCTCCGCCAGGCGCTGCGCTGTGCGGGTGTTGCCCCCCGAGCGCGAGCTGATGCTCGTGCCGCAGAACTCCACGCCTATGGGCTTCGCTTCGGGCCGCTCGTAGTCGGGCAGCACGTGGCCGACCCAGTTCTCGTGCACGTCGCCGCCGAGCACCACCGGGTTGGCCACGGCGTGGCGCTGCAGCGCGTCGGTGAGGCGGCGCCGGGAGGCGGGGTAGCCGTCCCAGCCGTCGTTCCACAGGCGCCGGCCGGGGCCGGCGAGGTTGTCGCGCAGGCCGAAGAGGGTGGACTGGCCCAGCACCGTCCAGGTGCCCGGCTGGCGGGCCAGCGTGTCGTCGAGCCAGCGTTCCTGCGCCGCGCCCAGCAGGGTGCGCGCCGGGTCGGCCCAGGCGGGGCAGGCATCAGGGTCGAAGGTCGACGAACCGAGCCGGCCCGCGGGCCCGCAGGCCTGCGGGTCACGGTGCTGGCGCGGGTCCAGCAGCACGAGGCTTGCCAGGCGACCGATGTCCACGCGCTGGTAGATGCGCACCGGGTCGCCGGCCTTCAGCCCCGCACGCCCGGCTGCCGCTTGCGGACCCGCGCTCAGGCCAGCCAGCGCCCGCCCCAGCGTGGCTGCGCGCACCGGCATGTGCTCGTACCAGGCCTGGTAGGCGGCGGCGCGGCGTGCCGCAAAGTCCGCCACGGGCGGGCCGCTGTCGCCAGGCTGCTCGCCGGCGTAGTCGTTGTGCACCTCGTGGTCGTCCCACGTGAGCCACCACGGGCAGGCGGCGTGCGCGGCCTGCAGCGCCGGGTCGCTGCGGTAGAGGGCGTAGCGGCGACGGTAGTCGTCCAGCGACAGCACCCAGTTGCCGTCGACGTGGCGCACGGCACGTGCGGCGCCGGGGTACTCGTAGATGTAGTCGCCCAGGAACAGCACCGCGTCGGGCTGCTCCTCGCTCAGGTGGCGCCAGGCGGCAAAGTGACCGTGCTCCCAGCGCTGGCAGCTGGCGTAGGCCAGGCGCAGCCGGGCGACGTTCGCCCCCGGCTCAGGGAGGGTGCGGGTGCGGCCCACGGGGCTGGTGGCATCGCCCGCGACGAAGCGGTAGTGCAGCCAGCGCTGCGGCGGCAGCCCCTGCACCTCGGCGTGTACGGCATGGCCCGAGTCAGGGTGCGCGAGCGCCTGCCCGCGGGCCACGATGCGCGCGAAGCGCTCATCCTCGGCCACCTCCCAGCCCACGGCCACGGGCCCGCCGTCGAGCGCGTGCAGGCCGCCGAAGGGGCCGCGAGGCCCCATCAGCCGCGTCCACAGCACGACCGAATCGTGTGTGGGTGAGCCGCTGGCCACGCCCAGTGCGAAGGGATCGTGCGCGAACCGCGCTGCGGCCCAGGCGCGCCGCGGCAGTGCCTGCGCGGCTGCCAGGCAGCCCAGCACGGCCGTCAGGCGGCGCCGGGTCAGGTCGGGCGGATGCGGGGCAACCATGATCTCGGGCCGATGGCCTGCGTGCTACCGTGAGGAGTTCTGGCTGCGCACCGCAAGCACGACAGATGCACGGGCGGGCTGGACGTGGTTTGCCATGGGGCTCTCGAGGCCAGGGAGGCAACCCGACTGTACGCGCACATGCTCGGTTCCCGCACCTGGACGGACTCCGATGGCTCGCGGCTGAAGGCGCTGCGCGAGGCGCTGGGCTGGGATCTGCCCGGGCTCGCCCGGCGCTGCGCGTTGTCCGTCACGCAGGTGCGCCAGCTCGAGGACGGGGGAGACACCGCCTTCTACTCCCCTGAGATCAAGAGCGCCGCCGGACGGCGCGTGCTCGAGCGGCTCGCGGCCGCCGGCGGCTCCCAGGCTGCGGGCGACGCTCCACTGAGCTGAGGCAACACCTTCCACGCCCCGAGTTGCCACTATGGTGATCGCGCCGGGCATTGCCCCGGCCTATGGGTCGGATTGACGCATTTCATTGGCGGGCCTCAGGGGCCTCTGGTACCGTGCAGGGTGTTCGTGGTGACGGAGACCCTCCGTATCACGCACCGCTTGTCCCACTTACCAGGAGCAGACCATGGGTTTGAAAGGTTCCAAGACCGAGCAGAACCTGAAGGACGCCTTCGCCGGCGAATCCCAGGCCAACCGCCGTTACCTCTACTTCGCAAACAAGGCCGACGTGGAAGGCCAGAACGACGTCGCGGCGCTGTTCCGCTCCACCGCCGAAGGTGAGACCGGCCACGCGCACGGCCACCTCGAGTTCCTGGAGAACGGCTCGGGCGACCCCGCCACCGGCCTGCCGATCGGCTCGAGCCGCCAGAACCTGATGGCCGCCGTGGCTGGCGAGACGCACGAGTACACCGACATGTACCCGGGCATGGCCAAGACGGCACGCGACGAAGGCTTCGACGAGATCGCCGACTGGTTCGAGACGCTGGCCAAGGCCGAGCGCTCGCACGCCAACCGCTACCAGAAGGCCCTGGACGCGCTGGTCGACTGACCCACGCGTGCCACCTGCGACGCACCCGCCCGTGGCGGGCGTGTCGCACCTGACTCGACAAGGGGCCTTTCGTGCCCCTTGTCACTTTCGGACACCCTCGTTCGCGGGCACTCCCATGCCCGGACGACTCCTGAAGCGAGAACCCGCCATGCGTGAAGGCAACCTCGAAGCCCCGACCCGCCACCCGCTGGACTGGAAGAACCCCGAGTTCTACGACGAAGGCTCCGCGATGAAGGAGATGGAGCGGGTGTTCGACATCTGCCACGGCTGCCGCCGCTGCGTGAGCCTGTGCCAGAGCTTTCCCACGCTGTTTGACCTGGTTGACGAAACCGAGGATGGCGAAGTACACGGCGTCAAGAAGGAGGCGTACTGGAAGGTCGTCGACCAGTGCTACCTGTGCGACCTGTGCTACATGACCAAGTGCCCGTACACGCCGCCGCACGAGTGGAACCTGGACTTCCCTCACCTGATGCTGCGCGCCAAGGCGATCAAGTTCAGGAAGGGCGAGGTGCGTGCGAGCGAGAAGTTCCTCGCCTCCACCGACACCCACGGCAGCTTCGCCGGCATCCCGATCGTGGTGCAGGCCGTCAACGCCGTGAACCGCACGAAGACGGCGCGCAAGCTGATGGACAGCGCGCTGGGCGTGCACCCCGATGCGTGGATGCCCGAGCTCGCGACGAAGCGCTTCCGCTGGAGCGCCGAGAAGTCGAAGTCCACCGTCGTCACCAACGGCCAGCGCACGCCGGGCAAGGTGGCGATCTTCTCCACCTGCTACGTCAACTACAACGAGCCGGGCATCGGGCATGACCTGCTCAAGGTGCTCGCGCACAACGACATCCCCTACGTGATCGTCGACAAGGAGAGCTGCTGCGGCATGCCCAAGCTCGAGCTCGGCGACCTGGACTCGGTGGCCGCGCAGAAGGAAGCCAACATGCCCGTGCTCGCGAAGTACGCGCGCGAGGGCTACGCGATCCTGAGCGCCGTGCCCAGCTGCACGCTGATGTTCAAGCAGGAGCTGCCGCTGATGTTCCCCGGCTGCGCCGACACGCAGGCGGTGAAGAAGGCGATGTTCGACCCCTTCGAGTACCTGGTGGCGCGCAACAAGGACGGCCTGCTCAAGACCGACTTCAAGCAGGCGCTGGGCAAAGTCAGCTACCACATCCCCTGCCACGGCCGGGTGCAGAACATCGGCAAGAAGACCGAGGAGATGTTCAAGCTCATCGGCCAGTCGGTGGAGGTCAAGCTCAACACGGTGGAGCGCTGCTCCGGCCACGCCGGCACCTACGGCGTGAAAAAGGCCTACCACCCGGTGGCCATGAAGATCGGCAAGCCCGTCTTCAAGGCCATGGCCAGGGACGAGCCCGATTACATCAGCAGCGACTGCGCGCTGGCCGGCCACCACATCGCCCAGGGCATGCAGCAGGCCGGCACGCCGGCCAAGGCGCTGCAGCACCCGCTGAGCCTGATGCGCATGGCCTACGGGCTGGCCTGACCCCCCGACTTCCCCCTTCCGATTCCCGAAACGAGAGACTGCCATGACCGCCATCACCCGCGACAGCCTCCTGACGCTGGAGGCCTACTCGAAGATCCGCAAGACGAGCCGCGCCGACGCCATCGCGCACCGCAAGCTGCGCAGCGTGCAGCTGGGCGAGCACATCACGCTGCAGTTCGAGGACGAGCACACCATCCGCCGGCAGATCCAGGAGATGCTGCACATCGAGAAGATCTTCGACGAGGAAGGCATCCAGAGCGAGATCGACGCCTACGGCCCGCTGGTGCCGGACGGCACGAACTGGAAGGCCACGATGCTCATCGAGTACCCGGACCCGAACGAGCGCAAGCGCGAGCTCGCGCGCCTCATCGGCGTGGAGGACCGCATGTTCGTCGAGGTCGAGGGCCATGGCCGCTCGTACGCCATCGCCGACGAGGACCTGGACCGCGAGAACGACGAGAAGACGTCCTCGGTGCACTTCGTGCGCTTCGAGTTCGGGCAGGCTGCGCGCGAGGCGATCCTGGCTGGGGCCCTGGTGAAGCTCGGGTGCGATCACACGAACTATCCGGCGCATGTGACGATTGCGGCGGATACGTTGGCGAGCTTGGCGGGTGATTTGAAGTAACGCCTTTCGGGCGGCTGGTCTTCGGCTGGAAGCCGAACTGACGTGCCTGCCGCTCGCGGGATCGGGCGGGTGGGGTACCCCCCTCCGCTCATGTCCCCCGGCGCCTGCCTGCGGCAGCC
>JBBAPJ010000091.1:0-9234 GCA_040400855.1 Rubrivivax sp. | reverse complement strand
CGCATGTCGGAGACGAGGTTGTTGTAGCCGAAGCTCACGCCGCGCTCGCAGGCCATGAACACGTCCTCGGGCAGGCCCTTCTCGCGCGCGGCGGCACGGGCCTTGTCGATGACGTTCTTCATGTCGTGTGGCGCCAGGAACTGCCCCTTCTTGATGTTCACGGGCTTGCCGCTTTGCGCCACCGCGCGGATGAAGTCGGTCTGGCGGCACAGGAAGGCCGGCGTCTGCAGCACGTCGACGACGGCGGCCACTTCGGGCACTTCGTCCTCGGTGTGCACGTCGGTCAGCACGGGCACGTCCAGCTGGCGCCGCACCTCGGCCAGGATCTGCAGGCCGCGCTCGCGCCCCGGGCCGCGAAAGGACGTGCCGCTGGAGCGGTTGGCCTTGTCGTAGCTGCTCTTGAAGATGAAGGGGATGCCGAGCTCGCGGGTGATCTCCCGCAGGTGCCCAGCCACCTCCAGCTGCAGCGCCTCGCTCTCGACCACGCACGGCCCGGCGATGAGGAAGAAGGGTCGGTCCAGGCCGACTTCGAATCCGCACAGCTTCATCTCAGGCCGCCTGTTGCTGCACGGAACTCTCGTGCCTGCGCTGGTGCTCGAGCGCGGCCTTCACGAAGCTCGTGAAGAGCGGGTGCCCGCCCCAGGGGGTGCTCTTGAACTCGGGGTGGAACTGCACGCCCACGAACCAGGGGTGCACCTCATGCGGCAGCTCGATCATCTCGGTGAGCTGCTCGCGCTGCGTGAGCGCGGAGATCACGAGGCCCGCCTGCTGCAGCCGCTCGAGGTAGTGCACGTTGGCCTCGTAGCGGTGGCGGTGGCGCTCGGTGACCACCGGCCCGTAGATGCTGTGCGCCAGCGTGCCGGGCTTGATGTCCGAGCTCTGCGCACCCAGGCGCATCGTGCCGCCCAGGTCGGAGCCGGCATGGCGTTTCTGGATCGTGCCGTCACGGTCCTGCCACTCCTCGATGAGGGCGATCACCGGATGCGGGGTCTCGGGCTCGAACTCGGTGGAGTTGGCCTGCGCGAGGCCGGCCACGTGGCGCGCGAACTCGATCGTGGCCACCTGCATGCCCAGGCAGATGCCGAGGTAGGGCACGCCGTGCTCGCGGGCATGGCGCACGGCGCAGATCTTGCCCTCGATGCCGCGCTTGCCGAAGCCGCCGGGCACGAGGATGCCGTCGAAGCGCTGGAGCTGCGAGACGTTCTCGGGCGTGAGGGTCTCGGCGTCGATGTAGTCGATGTGCACGCGCGCGTGGTTGTGGATGCCGGCGTGGCGCAGCGCCTCGTTGAGCGACTTGTACGAATCCGACAGGTCGGTGTACTTGCCGCACATCGCGATGCGCACCTCGCGCTGCGGGTGCTCCACCTCGTGCACGAGCGCATCCCAGCGCTTGAGGTCGGCCGGGCGCGTGAGCAGCTGCAGCCGCATGCAGATGAGCTCGTCCAGCCCCTGCTCGTGCAGCACGCGGGGCACCTTGTAGATCGTGTCCACGTCGGGCATCGAGATCACGCCATGCAGCGACACGTTCGTGAAGAGGCTGATCTTCTCGCGCTCGTCGTCGGGGATGTAGCGGTCGGCGCGGCACAGCAGCGCATCGGGCTGGATGCCGATCTCGCGCAGCTTCTGCACCGTGTGCTGGGTGGGCTTGGTCTTGAGCTCGCCGGCCGCGGCGATCCACGGCACGTAGGTGAGGTGCACGAAGGCGCTGTGGCTGGGCCCCAGGCGCAGGCTCATCTGGCGCACGGCTTCCAGGAAGGGCAGGGACTCGATGTCGCCCACCGTCCCGCCGATCTCCACGATGGCCACGTCCACGTCGACGGCGCCGCGCTTGACGAACTCCTGGATCTCGTTGGTGACGTGCGGGATCACCTGCACCGTCTTGCCCAGGTAGTCGCCGCGGCGCTCCTTCTCGAGCACGCTCTTGTAGATCTGGCCGGTCGTGAAGTTGTTCGTGCGCTTCATCCGCGTCGTGATGAAGCGTTCGTAGTGCCCGAGGTCGAGGTCGGTCTCGGCGCCGTCGTCCGTGACGAAGACCTCGCCGTGCTGGAACGGGCTCATCGTGCCCGGATCCACGTTGAGATACGGGTCGAGCTTGACGAGGGTGACCTTCAGGCCGCGCGACTCGAGGATGGCGGCCAGGGAGGCGGCGGCGATTCCCTTGCCAAGGGAGGAAACCACACCGCCGGTGACGAAGACGAACTTGGTCATTGCTGCAGGCTGGCCCGCGCCGCGCGGGGCGGCGCAAGTCGCCTCGTGGGAAAGCCAAAGTATACCGGCGGGGGTGGAGGTACCCGCGCGGCCTGGCTGCGATACCATCCCCTTTGCTTGCACCAGGTGCCCGCAGTCCTGCAAAGGCTGCGGGTTAAACGGGAAGCCGGTGAGGAAGGGGCCTGGTCCCCGCCGAATCCGGCGCTGCCCCCGCAACGGTCAGCGAGGAGCGAACGGCACGCAGCCACTGGGTGAGATCCACCTGGGAAGGCGCCGCACGCTTCGGAGGGTCCCCATGGGTCCTTCCGACACTCGCGAGCCCGGATACCGGCCTGGCGCATGGGTGGCTGGCGCTGCGGAGGGCAGCGCATGCGTGCGGGCTCCCCTGCCACGGGGCGACCGCCCGCCTGCGCGACACCTCCTGCGCCGCCTGCCAGGGCGAGGCCGGACCGCACGGGGTGTGCGGACGCAGGAGGGATGCATGAAGAGCACAAGCCGCCGCGGCCATCGAGCCGCCTGGCACCGCGCTGCCTGGGCGTTGGCAGCGGGAAGTTTCGGGGCCCTCGGGCCGTTGTGGGCGCAGGGCGCCGGCGTGGCGGCACAGCCACCTGTGGTCATCACGGGTGCGCGCGAGCCGCTGGCGCCCGAGCGCGTGGCCGGCGACGTCGTCGTGATCGACGAGGAGACGATTCGCGCCACCCTGGCCGACTCCCTGGGCGACCTGCTGCGGCGCGAGGCCGGCGTGCAGCTCTCGCGCGCGGGCGGGCCGGGGCAGGGCACCGGCGTGCTGCTGCGCGGCGCGGGTGCAGGCCAGACCGTGGTGCTGGTAGACGGGGTGCGCGTGGGTTCGGCCACGCTCGGGCTGGCCGCACTCGAGCAGATCGGGCTGGCCCAGGTCGAGCGCATCGAGGTCCTGCGTGGCCCGGGTTCGACGCTCTTCGGTGCCGATGCGATCGGCGGCGTGGTGCAGGTCTTCACGCGCCGCGGTGACGGCGCGCCCAGCCTGGAGCTGCAGGCCCGCGTGGGCGGCCAAGACAGCCGCGAGGCCTCCGCCGCGGCCAGCCTGGCGCGCGGCGGCTGGGATCTGGCCGCCTCGGTTTCCGAGGAGCGCAGCGCTGGCGTGTCGGTGCTGCGCCCGGGCGACCGCTTCGGCAGCTACAACCCCGACCGGGACGGCTTCCGGCTGGAGTCTGCCCACGCTCGCTTGGGCTGGCAGCCCCGCCCGGGGCAGCGCCTGGTCCTGACGCTGCTGCGCACGCGCCTGGACGCCCAGTACGACTCGGCCGAGTATTCCCCACCCACCTACGCCCCTGACCCCTCGCCGGACTTTCGCAACCGGGTGCGCACCGACCTGGCGGGCTTCGAGTGGCGTGCGGCACTGGGCCACACGGCGCAGGCCCTGGTTCGCGCAACCAGTGGCCTGGACGATGCGCGTGTCGGAGCCAGCCAGGTGGACCGCTTCCGAACCCGACGCGAGGGCGTGTCGGCGCAGCTCGGCCTGGATGCGGCCGCAGCCGGCCGCCTCACGCTGGCACTGGAGCACGGGGCCGAGCGTGGCGAGTCCACGAGCTACCTGGCGCCCGTCGAACGACGCCAGTCCGCCGCCGTGGCCGCACTGGCCGCAGCGGCAGGCCGCTGGGCCTGGCAGGGCGAGTTGCGTCGCGACGAGACCTCCGACACCGTGGGCGTGACCACCGGTCGCGTCGGCGCGGCCTGGCGGGTGGCCGAGGGCTGGCGCCTGCGCGCACTGGCTGGCACGACCTTCCGCGCCCCCAGCTTCAACGACCTGCACTACCCGGGCTATGGCGTGCCGACGCTGCGGCCCGAGCGCGGCCGCAGCGCCGAGCTTGGCCTGGCCTGGCAGGCCGGGCCGGGCCGGGTCGACGCCACGCTCTACCGCAACCGCGTGAGCGACCTGATCGGCTACGAGAGCGACCGGCGCTTCTGCCCGGCTGGCGCCGCGTACGACTTCGGCTGCGCGCGCAACGTCAACCGCGCCCGGCTGCAGGGCCTGACGGTCTCCGGGGGCCTGGCGTTGGGCCCCGTTGCGCTGCGGGCCACCGCGGACTGGCTCAGCGCGCGCGACGAGGCCACCGATGCCCGGTTGCCACGCCGTGCGTCGCAGCAGGCAAGCGTGCAGGCCACGTGGACGGCCGGGCCCCTGGCGCTCGACGGCGCGCTGCTGTACCTGGGCGACCGCCCCGACGGGGGCCGGATGCTCGCGCCCGAGACCACGCTCGACCTCGGCGCGCGCTGGAACTTCGCCCCGCGCTGGCAGCTGCAGGCCCGGCTGCTCAACGCCACCGATGCCCGTACCGAACCGGGCCGCGACTACACGGGCCTCGGCCGTCAGGCGTGGCTCGGCCTGCGCACCGAACTCGGCGGGCAGGGGGCGCGCTGATGCGGCGGGCGGTCCGGGCGGTGGTGCGCGCCTGCGCCCAGTGGCTCGCACGCCTGGTGTGGGCATCGGGTGCGGGTGCCTGGGCGGCTGCGGCCGCCGCGTCGGGATCGGGTACAGCCGTTGCAGCGCCTCCCGTGGCGCCCACCATCGTCGATGACCGCGGGCGCCGCATCGAACTGCCACGTGCCCCTGTGCGCATCGTCACGCTGGCACCCGCACTCACGGAGAGCGTGTGCGCGCTGGGTGCCTGCGCCCGGCTCGTGGGCACCGACCGGCACTCGAACTGGCCCGATGCCGTGCGCACGCTGCCCAAGCTCGGCGTGCTGGAGGAGGCCCAGGTCGAGCGCATCGTCGCACTGCAGCCTGATCTCGTGCTGGCCACGGCCTCGGTGCGCGCCGTGGCGCGCCTGGAGCAGCTGGGCCTGAAGGTGGCGCAACTCGAGCCGCGCACGCTGGGTGACACGCGGCGCGTCCTGGAGCTCGTGTCGCAGCTGCTGGGCGAGCCCGTCGCCGCGGCTGCCACGTGGCAGGCGGTACAGGCGCGCATCGACGAGGCAGCCGGGCGCGTGCCCGCGGCCTGGCGCGGCCAGCGTGCGTACCTGGAGGTCGCTTCCACGCCCTATGCGGCAGGGGAGGCGTCCTTCGCCGGCGAGTTGCTCGCACGACTGGGCCTGCGCAACATCGTCCCCGCGGCGCTCGGGCCCTTCCCGCAGCTCAGCCCCGAGTTCGTGCTGCGCGAGCAACCCGACCTCATCGTTGCCACGCGTGAGGCGCTGGCAGGGATGCCGTCACGGCCGGGCTGGCCGGCGCTGCGGGCGCTGCGGCAGGGCCGCGCGTGCGGCCTGGAGCCCGCGGCCTGGGACGCGCTCGTGCGACCCGGGCCCCGCCTGGGCGAGGCGGCACAGGCGCTGGCCGAGTGCCTGCAGCGCCTGCAGGATCGCGCAGGCGCCGCGCAGCCCGCTGCGGCGGGCGCAGTGACCCGGCCCACGCCATGAAGCCGATGCGAGCCGGGACGCTGGCGGCTGCGTTGGGCGTGGCCGGTGCCCTGCTCGTGCTCGCCGGGCTGGCGGCGGGCGCGCACGGCTGGTCCGTCGACTGGGTGCGCGATGGCACGCTCGTGACAGAGATTCGCGCGCCGCGCAGCCTCGGGGCCTGGCTCGCGGGCGCCCTGCTGGGCCTGGCCGGCGCACTCGCGCAGGGGCTCTTTCGCAACCCGCTGGCCGACCCGTACCTGCTGGGCTCGGCCGCCGGCGCGGGCCTGGGCGTGGTGCTGGCGCTGGCCGGTGCCGGCACGCTCGGCGTGGCCGCTGGCGCGCTGGCACAGGCGGGCGTCGTGCTGGCGGCCTTCCTCGGGGCACTGGCGGGAGTGGCCCTGGCGCTGCTGCTGGCTGGTGGCGCCGCGCGCCCGACCGTGCTGCTGCTGGCGGGCGTGGCCGTGGGGGTGGTGCTGACGGCGCTGGCGGATCTGGTGCTCGTCTCCGCACCCGAGGTGCTGCGCGGCCGCCAGGCCTTCCTGGTCGGCACCACCGGCTTCCTCGGCTGGGACGGCGTGGCCTGGATGGGCGCGGTGCTCGTCGTGGCGCTGGCCGCAGGGTGGCGCCACGCCCGGGCCCTGGACGCCCTCGTGCTGGGCGAGGCGCAGGCCGCCAGCCTGGGCCTGCCGCTGGCGCGGCTGCGGCTGCTGCTGGTGGCACTTCTGGCCATGTGCACCGGCAGCGCGGTGGCACAGGTGGGCCTGGTGGCCTTCGTCGGGCTGGCCGCGCCGCACCTGGTGCGCCAACTCGCCGTCCTCACGCATGCGCCGCTGCTGGCCCTGTCGGCGCTGGCCGGTGGCGCGTTGCTGCTCGCCGCAGACGTGCTCGCGCGCAGCGTCGTGGCGCCGCGAGAGTGGCCGGTGGGCATCGTGACGGCACTCGTGGGCGGGGTGTACCTGCTGGTGCTGCTGCGGCGGCGTGGCTGGAGAGGGACATGAACGGGGCGCCTGCCGGGGCCCTGCAAGCCCAGGGCCTGAACGTGCGGCGCGCCGGGCGCCTGGCGCTGCAGGATGTCTGCCTGTCGCTTGCGCCGGGCACCTGGACGGCGCTGGTCGGCCCCAACGGCGCGGGCAAGAGCACGCTGTTGCAGGCGCTGGCAGGCCTGTTGCCCGCCGAGGCGGGAGAGATCCGCCTCCTGCAGCGGCCCTTGCGGGACTGGCAACTTCGCGAGCGTGCGCGTTGCCTGGCCTGGATGGCCCAGCAAGGCGAGGCCCAGGGCGAGCTGGCGGTGCGCGACGTCGTGGCGCTCGGGCGGCTGCCGCACCACGGCCTCTTCGGCGCGCCAGATGCGCGGGACGCGCAGATCGTCCGCGAGGCGATGGCGCTCGCCGACTGCGAGGCGCTGGCCGGGCGGCCGCTGTCCACGCTCTCGGGCGGGGAGCGCCAGCGCGTGCTCCTTGCGCGTGCCTTCGCCGGGCAGGCGAAGGTGCTGCTGCTCGACGAGCCGACGGCGCACCTGGACGCCCCGCACGTGCGGCGGCTGGCCCGGCACCTGCGTGCGCGGGCCGCCGCCGGCGACACCGTGGTCACGGTGCTGCACGACCTGACGCTCGCGCTGCAGGCCGACCGCGTGGTCGTGCTGAAGGCGGGAACCGTGCGCGCCGAAGGCATGCCCGGCGAGCCGATGCTGCACGCTGCCCTCGAGGCTGCCTTCGACCACGCGGTGCGTGTGCAGGCGGTGCCCGTTTCCTGCGATGGCGCACCCGGCGCCACGCGCTGGGTCGCGCTGCTGGAACAATCGCCCCCATGACCGGCCCGCAGCGCATCGTCTGCCTCACCGAGGAGACCACCGAGTGGCTCTACCTGCTGGGCGAGGAGCATCGCATCGTGGGCATCAGCGGCTACACCGTGCGCCCGCGACGCGCCCGTCTGGAAAAGCCCCGGGTGAGCGCCTTCCTTGACGGGAAGGTGGACCGCATCGTCGCGCTCGAGCCTGACCTCGTGGTGGGCTTTTCCGACATGCAGGCGGCACTGGCCGACAAGCTCATCCGCGCCGGTCTGGACGTGCTCGTGACGAACCAGCGCAGCGTGGCCGAGATCCTGCGCACGATGCGGCTCGTGGCCGCGCTCGTGGGCGCGCAGCACCGCGCCGAGGCCTGGATCTCGGCGTGCCTGGCGCGCCACGCCGAGATCGCCGCGCAGGCAGCCACCTGGCCGCGCCGCCCGCGCGTCTACTTCGAGGAGTGGGACGAGCCGATGATCAGCGCCATCCGCTGGGTGTCGGAGCTCGTGCACCTGGCTGGCGGCGAGGATGTCTTTCCGGAACTGGCGCGGGCCTCGATGGGGCGCGACCGCGTGATCGCCGATCCGCTGGAGCCGGCTCGACGTGCGCCCGACCTCATCGTGGGCTCGTGGTGTGGCAAGAAGTTCCGGCCGGAGAAGGTGGCCGCGCGCGAGGGCTGGTCAGAGGTGCCCGCCGTGCGCGGCGGCTGGCTGCACGAGATCAAGTCCTGCGACATCCTGCAGCCCGGGCCGGCAGCGCTGACCGACGGGCTGGAGCAGCTGCACCGCCTGTTTGCAGCCTGGGCGCAGCGCACGGACGCCTGAGGCGCGCCTGTTCAGCCCCGCAGGTGGCAGGACACCCAGTGCCCGTCGCTCGTCTGGCGCAGCTCCGGCCGCTCGGTGGAGCAACGCGGGTGCTGGGCAATCGGGCAGCGGGTGTGGAAGTGGCAGCCCTTGGGCGGGTTGATGGGGCTGGGCACGTCGCCTTGCAGCGGAATGCGCTTGCGCCGCACCGTGGGGTCGGGGATCGGCACGGCCGACAGCAGCGCTTCCGTGTAGGGGTGCAGCGGGTTCGTGTAGAGGTCGCGCGAGGAGGCGAGCTCGACGATGCGCCCCAGGTACATCACGGCCACGCGGTCGCTCGTGTGCTCCACCACCGACAGGTCGTGCGCGATGAAGACGTAGGTGAGGTGGAACTTGGCCTGCAGGTCTTCCAGCAGGTTGATCACCTGGGCCTGGATCGACACATCCAGCGCCGACACCGCCTCGTCGCACACGATGAGCTTCGGGCTCACGGCCAGCGCGCGGGCGATGCCGATGCGCTGGCGCTGGCCGCCCGAGAACTCGTGCGGGTAGCGCCGCATGTGGTCGGCGTTCAGGCCCACCGTCTCGAGCAGCTCGACGATGCGGGCCTCGTAGGCCTCCTTCGTCGGGGCGAGCTTGTGGATGGTCAGCGCCTCGCCGATGATGGACCCCACCGTCATGCGCGGGTTCAGCGACGCATACGGATCCTGGAAGATGATCTGCATGTCGCGTGCGAGCGCGCGCAGCTCCTCCGCACCCAGGGCCGTGACGTTGCGCCCCTCGAACCAGACCTCGCCCGCGGTGGGCTCGATCAGCCGCAGGATGCAGCGCCCCATCGTGCTCTTGCCGCAGCCCGATTCGCCCACCACCCCGAGCGTCTCGCCCGATTGCAGGTCGAAGCTCACGCCGTCCACCGCGTGCACGCGGCCCACCTCGCGCTTGAGCAGCCCGCCGCGCACGGGGAAGTGCTTGACGAGGTTGCTGACCTTGAGCAGCGGTTCGCTCACGCGGCACCCCCTTCGAGCACGCAGGCCACCTTGTGGCCCGGCGCCACCTCGCGCAGCG
>JBBAPJ010000090.1:0-9430 GCA_040400855.1 Rubrivivax sp. | reverse complement strand
GCCGAGCACCTGGGCCGCGCCTTCGGCAGCCAGGCCGTGGCCGCCGGCGAGCGCGCCGTGGCCGTGGGCCGCGACGGGCGCGTGTCGGGCCCGGGCCTGGCGGCCGCACTGATCCGCGGGCTGGCCTCCACGGGGCTGGACGTGGTCGACCTCGGCCCCGTCACCACGCCGATGCTCTACTACGTGGCCGCCACGCGCGGCGCGCACGGCTGCCGCTCGGGCATCCAGGTCACGGGCAGCCACAACCCGAAGGACTACAACGGCTTCAAGATGGTGCTGGGCGGCCGCGCCATCTACGGCGAGGACATCCAGAAGCTGCGCGCGCGCATCGAGGCCGAGGACTACGTGAAGAAGCGTGGCCGCTCGGCGAGGATGGACATCGTGGCCGAGTACACGCACCGCATCGCCACGGACGCGAAGCTCGCGCGGCCGATGAAGATCGTGGTCGACTCCGGCAACGGCATCCCCGGCGCCTCCTCGCCGGCGGTGTTGCGGGCGCTGGGCTGCACGGTCGACGAGATGTACTCGGAGGTCGACGGCGACTTCCCGAACCACCACCCCGACCCGAGCAAGCCCGAGAACCTGGCCGAGCTCATCGCGCGCGTGAAGGGCACGGATGCCGAGCTCGGCCTGGCCTTCGACGGCGACGGCGACCGCCTGGGCATCGTCACGAAGGACGGGCAGATCATCTACCCGGACCGCCAGCTGATGCTGCTGGCGCGCGACGTGCTCTCGCGCAACCGCGGCGCCACCGTGATCTTCGACGTCAAGTGCTCGCAGCGCCTGGCCCCGGCCATCCGCAAGGCCGGTGGCGTGCCCATGATGTACAAGACCGGCCACTCGCTGATCAAGGCGAAGATGAAGGAGATCGGCGCGCCGATCGCCGGCGAGATGAGCGGCCACATCTTCTTCGGCGAGCGCTGGTACGGCTTCGACGATGCCACTTACACGGCCGCGCGCGTGCTCGAGATCCTGTCGCGCAGCGCCGACCCGAGCGCGGTGCTCAACGCGCTGCCCACCAGCCACTCCACGCCCGAGCTCAACGTGCCCTGCGCCGAGGGCGAACCCCGGCGCGTGGTGGAGGCGATGCAAAAGGCGGTGAACTTCCCGGGCGCGGAGATCAACACCATCGACGGCGTGCGCGCCGATTGGCCCGACGGCTTCGGCCTGTGCCGCGCTTCCAACACCACGCCCGTGCTGGTCCTGCGCTTCGAGGGCCACACGCGCAAGGCCCTCAAGCGCATCGAGGCCGACTTCATGGCGGCGCTCAGGGCCGTCAAGCCCGACGCCCGCATCGAGGCCGCCGCGCATTGAGCGCTGCGCTGCGGCAGGCCTTCGCCCGCGGGCTCTACGCCACGGCGCTGCGGCTGGCCGTGCCGCTGTGGCTGGCGCGGCTGTGGTGGCGCGGGGCGCGCGAGCCGCTGTACCGCACGCACCTGGCTGAAAGGCTGGGTTTCGGTGCGGCCGCCCAGGCCACGGGCGCCCTGTGGGTGCACGCCGTGTCGCTGGGCGAGACGCGGGCCGCCTCCGCGCTCGTGCAGGCCCTGCGCGCGCGCGTGCCGGGCCTGCGGCTGCTGCTCACCCATGGCACGGCCACCGGGCGCGAGGCCGGGCGGGCGCTGCTGCAGCCCGGTGACGCACAGGCCTGGTTGCCCATCGACACCCCCGGGGCCGTGCGCCGCTTCCTCGCCCGCCATCGGCCGGCGGCGGGCGTGCTGATGGAGACCGAGGTGTGGCCGGTGCTGCTGCACGAGGCGCAGGCCGCGGGCGTGCCGATGGTGCTGGCCAACGCGAGGCTGAGCCCGAAGAGCCTGCGCCAGGGCGAGCGCCACGCGACCCTGCTGCGCCCGGCGGTGGAGTCGCTTCGGCTCGTGCTGGCGCAGACCGAGGCCGATGCTCGGCGCCTGCGCACGATGGGCGCACCTGCGCCGCAGGTCTGCGGCAACCTGAAGTTCGACCTCACGCCGGACGAGCCCTGCATCGCGCAGGGCCGCAGCTGGCGCGCGCAGCTGGCCCGCCCGGTCGTCCTGGCCGCCGTGACGCGCGAGGGCGAGGAGGCTGCCTTGCTGCGTGCCTGGCAGGCCGTGCAGGGCGGGCAGGGCGGGCAGGGCGATACCGCGGGGGCAGCGGCTGCTGCGCCGCTGCTCGTGATCGTGCCGCGCCATCCGCAGCGTTTCGACGAGGTCGCTGCGCTCGTGCAGTCCGCGGGCCTGCCCCTCGTTCGCCGCAGCGCCTTCACCGCACCGGACGCCCCCGCGCGCGCGGCCGCCGTGTGGCTGGGCGACACCCTGGGCGAGATGGCCCTCTACTACGGCCTGGCCGACGTGGCGCTGCTCGGGGGCAGCTTCGAGCCGCTGGGCGGGCAGAACCTGATCGAGGCTGCCGCCTGCGGCTGCCCGGTCGTGATGGGGCCCCACACCTTCAACTTCGCCGAGGCGGCCGAGCTCGCGCTGCAGGCGGGCGCGGCGCGGCGCGTGCGCGGCCTCGACGAAGGCGTGCAGGCGGCCCTGGGCTGGCTGGCCGAGCCCGCGCGGGCGGAAGACGGCGCGCGCGCACGCGCCTTCGCCGAGGCCCACCGGGGTGCGGCTGCGCGCATGGCCGACGCGATCGCCGCCCTGCTGCAGCCGCCGCGCCCGGCTTGACAGGCCGGCGCTGCGCGCAGGCTCAGCCGCGCAGCAGGTCCAGCCGCAGCGCGGACGTGGTGCCGGGGAAGACCTGGCGGTCCAGTGCGGCGGTGGACACGCCGAGATGGTCGCCCAGGACGCTGCGGAAGACCGCGCGCAGGTCGGTCGTGGTGCGCAGGTCGCGGCCCTCGTAGCGGTCGCGCGCGGCCAGGCCCGGCCAGTCGGCCAGCACGCGCGCGCCGCGCACCGCTCCGCCCAGCACGAAGGCGGCGCCGCCGCTGCCGTGGTCGGTGCCCATCGTGCCGTTGGCGGCCACCTGGCGCCCGAACTCCGTGACGACGACGACCACCGTGCGGCCCCAGGCGCCGTCGGCCTCGGGCGCGCGCAGCACGTCGCGCATTGCCGCCAGTGATGCATCGAGCGTGCGCAGCCCGTTGGCCAGCGCGCCATTGGGCGCGGCCTGGTTGGCGTGGGTGTCCCAGCCGCCGAGCTCGAGCACGGCAGCCTGCGGGCCGCCGGGCCGGGCCAGGAACTCGGCTGCGCGCCGCGCCAGCGCCACGGCCGGGCGGCCGGCGGCCGCCGGCGCGTTGCCCGCCACAGCCATGCCGGCCTCACCCGCCATCGCGCCGCCGCCGGCCATCTGGGCTCCTGCGGCCATCGGCCCCACGGGCATGTCTGCCTCCTGGCGCAGCCCGCGCGCGCGGGCCAGGGCAGGACCCAGCACCCGGTCCTCGTGGTAGAGGCGCTCCAGGCGGGTGAGCAGCTCGCTCGTGGGCTCCGGGCCGGTCGAGGGCGCCCAGGTGTCGACGTCTCCCGGCCCGCGCAGCACCAGTGGCACCGCGGTGTTGAGCGCGATGCCGCGGCGCGCATCGGTAGCCAGCGCGCGTGCCAGCCACCCGGTGTCGATCTCGAAGGGGCGCACCCCGCCGGACTCGAGCACCTGCTGCGCGTCGAAGTGCGAGCGCTCGCGGTAGGGCAGGCCGGCTGCGTGCACGACGAGTGCCTCACCCTGGCCGTACATCGCGTGCAGCTGCGTCATCGCCGGGTGCAGCGCGAAGGGGCCGGCCAGTGGCAGGGCGGAGGAGGCCTCGCGCGCGAGCACCCCGCGTGCCGGCTCGAAGGTCGGGTCACCCGGCGCCGGCACCGCCGCCAGCCCGTCCAGCCCGCCGCGCAGCACGACGAGCACGAAGCGGTTGGCCGCGTGCGCGCCCTTCGCGGGCGCGGCGAAGGCAGGAAGGGTCAGGGCGGCCAGCGGTGCGCCGGCCAGTCCGGCCAGCGATCGGAGGAGGTGTCGGCGGTGCAGCATCGTGCGGTCCTTTCGGGGCGACGGGCGGTGCAGGGCAGGTGGGTCGCGGGCCGGGGCTTCAGCGGCGCTGGAACTCGGGCGCCAGCAGCAGCAGCGCCAGCGCCTGTGGCCCGTCGGCGGCGCGCTCGATCTCGCGCGCGGTGCCTTCCTGCAGCAGCGGGCCAAGGGCCGTGCGCGCCACGACTCGGGCATCCACCGTGCGGCCCATGCGGTCGGCCACGCGCGTGGCCCATTCCACGCGCTTCCACACCGCATCGGGCCCGAGCCACTCCTGCGCACGGTCGGGCCAGCCCGCGGGTGACGGTGCGGCCAGCACGCGCTGGCCCATCCCGCCCACGCCGGCATCAGGGATGCGGGCGAAGGCCTGCGCGCCCAGGCCCAGCACGCGCGCGGTCGACACCGCGAACTCCGCAGGGGTCTTGAGCTTGACCGGTTGCGCGTCCCAGGCCTCGGGTGCGTCCACGAGCGCGCGGTAGACGGTGGGCAGGTCGCCGTCGCTGCGCTGCCAGGCGGCCACCAGCCGGTCCACGAGCGCAGCCGGTGGTTCGTCGGCCACGAAGTGGCGTGCGAGCTTCATCGAGACGAAGCGTTGCGTGGCCGGGTGGCGCGCCAGGTCGCGCAGGACCGCCGCCAGCCCTTCCGGGCCTTCCGGGTAGGAGCGGCCAAGCACCGTCTTGTCGCCCGGCTCGTGCCAGTCGGGGTCGAAGTGGGAGGCCGCCTCGCGCGCCTGCCCGGCGCGCACCAGCGGCCCGGCCCCCACGCGCCAGCCCGTGAGCACCGCGGCGAAGGACGTCACGTCGGCCTGCGTGTAGGCGTGGCTGGCGGCCCCGAGCGTGTGCAGCTCGAGCACCTCGCGCGCGAGGTTCTCGTTCAGCCCGGTGATGCGGGGCGCGTTGGCCGCCTGGGCGAACGCGGGCCGGCGTGCGCGCCGCTGCACGATGGCCGATTGCGGGCCGGCACTGATCTCGTTGTCCAGGTAGCGCAGCATCGCGCCGTGGCGCACGGCGTGGCCGAGCAGGGCCTCGAAGGAGCCGGCGATATGCGGCCGGATCGCCTCGCGCTCGAAGGCGCCGGCCAGGCCGCGTGTGGAGCCCTTGGCGATCGACACCGTGAAGTGGTTGGCCCAGAACATCACGAGCCGCTCGGCAAAGGGCCGCGTCGAAGTCGCAGCGGTGGCCAGGTGCGCGCGCACGTCGGACTGCACGAGGGTGCGGAAGTGCTCCACCAGGCGCTGCTCGGCGCTGCGTGCGTCGGCCATCGCCATGGCCGCGCCCCCGGGCGAGTCGGGCCCGGCCGGGCCGCCCGGCCCCGCCATGGCGCCGGCCATGGCTGCTGCGCCCGGTGCCGCCGCGAGCGCGACGTTTCGCTGTGCCTGCAGGAAGCGCGCGTAGCTCCTGAGGCCTTCGCCGAAGGTCGCGAGGTTCTCGCCGCGCGCGGCATCGGCCGGGCCGATCTGCGCCGCGAGCCAGCCGGCGGGGTCGGTGCGCAGCGGCTGCAGCGAGGGTTCGCCCAGCCCGAAGCGGTGCGCAGCGATCGCGGCGCCCAGTGCGGGGTCGACAGCGGAGCGGGCCATGGCCGGAACCTCCAGGAGCGAGGGGATGCCAGCAGTGTGCCACCGCAGAAGTGGCTCGGCCATGAGGCCGATGTGAAGAAAGTTGTAGCGGGCGGCCGGCTGCCTCAGGGCGTGCGCTGCAGCAGCGCGTTGATCGCCAGGAGATCCTGCGGGCGCAGCTGGCCCGAGGCCTGGCGCAGGCGCAGGCTGCCCACGATCACGTCGTAGCGCGCCTTGGCCAGGTCGCGCTGGGTCTGGAAGAGCTGGGTCTGGGCATTGAGCACATCGAGGTTCACGCGCACACCCACCCGGTAGCCCAGCTGCGTGGCCTCCAGTGCGAGCTTGGTCGAGGACTCTGCCGCCTCCAGCGCCTTCACCTGCGCCTGGCCCGACTGCACGCCGAAGAAGGCCTGCCGCGTGGCCTGCGCCACGGCGCGCCGTGCGGCCTCCACGTCGTGGCGGGACTTCTCCTCCAGCAGCACGGTCTCGCGGATGCGGTTCTCCACCGACTCTCCGGTGTGCAGCGGCCAGTTCAGCTGCACGCCCACCGAGCTGCTGCGCGTGTTCCCGGGCAGCGTGGCGGAGCTGCCGGCGGAGCGGTTCAGCCCCACCGAGCCCACGGCCTCCAGCGTGGGCAGCTTGCCGGCGCGTGCGCGCTCGGTCTCGAGCCTGGCGATCTCGAGCGCCACGCGCGCCCTGCGCACCGAGGGGTGCTGGGCATCGGCCTGGGTCGTCCAGGCTTCGGCATCGGCCGGCTGCGTGGGCGGCAGGGCCACCGGCACGGCCAGGCCGCGCGGCGAGACACCGGTGCGGCCCACGAGCTGGTCCAGCGCGATGCGCTTGGTGCGCAGGTCGTTGTCGGCCGCGATCTCCTGGGCGGTGGCCAGGTCGAATCGGGCCTGTGCCTCGCGCGTGTCGGTGATGGTGGCGGTGCCCACCTCGAAGTTGCGCCGCGCCGAGGCAAGCTGCTCGGTGATGGCCGTCTTGTTGGCGCGCGAGGCAGCCAGCGCGTCCTGGGCCGCCAGCACGTCGAAGTAGGCCCCGCTCAGGCGCACGATCAGTTCCTGCTCGGCAGCCTCGACCTCGGCCTGCGCCACCTCGAGCGAACGCCGAGCCTGGGCGATCGTGGCCTCGCTGACCTTGTTGAAGAGCGGGTAGCGCCCCGAAAGCGTCGTGGCCAGCCCGTTGGTGTCGCCCGTGCCGATGCGCGGTGCATCCGACAGCGCCGTGGTGGCGCTGGCCGTGAGCACCGCCGAGGGGCGCACCAGCGCCTCGGCCTGTGCCACGCGGAACTCGGCCGACTGCGCGAGCGCGCGTGCGGCCAGGTAGCTCGCGTCGTAGGCGCGTGCCGCCTCATAGAGCTCCTGCAGGGTCTGGGCGCGCACGGCTGGCGTCGCAAGCGCGGCGGCGCAGGCGAGGGCCACCAGGGCCAAGGGGGTGCGGATCATGGGCGTTCTCTCAGGGCGGAAAGGGTTCCAGGCGTGGTCGCAGGTGAGGCAGAAGGGCCAGGCCTCAGAAGCGGAAGTGGCTCGGCTCGGGGAAGTGCAGCAGGCGCGGCGCCACGGTGTCGAAGAGCTCGGTGTCCGACCAGGCCTGCTCGGCCACGCGGGTCGTGAGCTGTGCGCGCATGATCGGCTCGTGGCCGACGATGGCGATGAGCCGGCCGCCCACCTTGAGCTGCTCGAGCAGCGCGCGCGGCACCTGGGCCACCGAACCGGACAGCACGATCACATCGAAGGGCGCCTCGCCCGGCAAGCCGGCCGAGCCGTCGGCGTGGCGCACCTGCACGTTGCCCGGGCCCGAGGCGGCGAGGTTGGCGGCGGCGAACCCGGCCAGGTCGGCGCGGATCTCCAGCGAGACGACATGCGAGGCCTGGTGCCCGAGCAGGCAGGCCATGAAGCCCGAGCCCGAGCCCACTTCGAGCACGCGCTCGTTCGGCTGAACGCGCAGCTCCTGCAGCAGCCGGGCTTCCACGCGCGGCTCGAGCATGCAGGCGCCCTGCTGCGCGCCCTCCAGCAGCGGCACCTGCGTGTCCACGAAGGCGAGCGCGCGGTGCGCGGCGGGCACGAAGTCCTCGCGCCGCACGCGCGCCAGCAGCGCGAGCACGCCCGGGTCGAGCACGTCCCACGGGCGGATCTGCTGCTCGATCATGTTGAAGCGGGCCTGCTCGAGGTTCATGTCACGGCTGAAAGAGGAAGGGAAAACCCGATTCTAGGCCGGCCCCTGTCCGGCGTCTGACGACCGCAGGCGCCGGCGGGCCCAGGCCGAGAGGTCGTCCAGGAGTTCGTAGATCACGGGCACGACGACGAGCGTGAGCACCGACGACGTGATGACGCCGCCGATCACCGCCTGCCCCATCGGCGCGCGCTGCTCGCTGCCCTCGGTCAGGGCGAAGGCCAGCGGCACCATGCCGAAGATCATCGCCAGCGTGGTCATCAGGATCGGCCGCAGGCGCACGCGCGCGGCCTCCATCAGCGCCTCGGCGCGCGCCATGCCCTGCTCGCGCGCGCGGTTGGCGAAATCCACGAGCAGGATGGCGTTCTTCGTCACCAGTCCCATGAGCATGATCACGCCGATGATCGAGAACATGTTGAGCGTGCTGCGCCAGATCAGCAGCGCCCCCACCACCCCGATGAGCGTCAGCGGCAGCGAGGCCATCAACGCCACCGGCTGCAGGAAGCTCCTGAACTGCGAGGCCAGGATCATGTAGATGAAGACCACGGCCAGGGTGAGCGCCGACAGCGCGTAGACGAAGCTCTCCTGCATGTCCTTCGTGGAGCCGCCGAAGCGGTAGCCGTAGCCCGCCGGCAAGGGCGTGTCCTCCAGGATGCGGCGGATGTCGGCCGAGACCTCGCCCAGGGCGCGCCCGGCGGTGTTGGCCGTGATCTCCACCTCGCGGTTCAGGTCGCGCCGGTTGATCTGGTTCGGCCCGAAGCCGGGGCTGAGCGTGGCCACCTGGCGCAGGCGCACGATGCGGGGGCTGCCGTCGGGATTCGTGCCGGCAGCCAGCCCCAGGCGGGCGAGGTCTTCCAGGTTCTCGCGGCTCGACGGGTGCAGCCGCACGCGGATGTCGGCCGTCTGGTCGGATCCGGCACGCCACTGGCCCACGGTGTCGCCGGCCACGAGCGTGCGCAGCGCACCCGTCACGGCACCCACCGACAGCCCCGCGTCGGCGGCCGCATCGCGCTTCACGACCACGCTGACCACCGGCTTGCTCGGCTTCATGCTCGTGTCCAGGTCGATCAGCCCGCCGACTTCGCGCATGCGCGCCGTGAGCTGGTCGGTCAGGCGCTGCAGCTCCTTGAGATCCGGCCCCTGGATCGACAGCGATATGGGCTTGGCCCCGCTCACCCCATCGAGCAGGCCCACGTGCGTCACGACGATGCCCGGCACCGAGGCCAGGCGCTCGCGCAGCACGGCCGAGAGCTGGTCGACGTTGCGGCTGCGGTCCTTGCGGTCCACCAGGCGCACGTAGACGGCCGCGTAGTTGCGCCCGAGGGCCTGCCCGGTGTTGATCGTGGCCAGGGTGTAGCGCACTTCGGGCAGCTCGCGCAGGATCGCGTCGACCTGCCGCGCGCGCGCCTCCGTCACCTCGATGGGCGAGCCCACCGGGGTGTAGAAGTTCACCGTCGTCTCGGAGTAGTCGGCCTTGGGCACGAACTCGGTGCCCACGGAGCGCACCAGCACCAGGCTCGCCACGAGGGTGGCCAGCGCCACGGCCAGCGTCGTCCAGGGCCGCGCGAGCGAGGCGCGCAGCACCGCCACGTAGCCCTCACCCAGCCGGTGCTGCCAGCGGTCGAAGGCGTGGGTCACGCGCCCGAGCGTGTGGTCGTACAGGCCCTTGGGCACGAAGGGCCGGCCCTCGCGGTCGATGGCCGGGTCGTGCCACACCGAGCTCAGCATCGGGTCGAGCGTGAAGCTCACGAACATCGAGATCAGCACCGCCGC
>JBBAPJ010000089.1:0-9446 GCA_040400855.1 Rubrivivax sp. | reverse complement strand
AAGTGGCTGCGCGAAGGTGTGTTCCGGTAGGACAGAGGCAGGAGGTCCGTCATGAAGAAGTTGATCACGCTGGCTGCGATGCTGGCCATATCGGGCGTGTCCACGCTGGCGGGCGCGCAGGCCCCGGCACCTGCGCCGGCTCCGGCCGCCGCCCCGGCTCCTGCGCCCGCACCCGCGGCAGCGCCCGAGGCGGGTGAGAAGAAGGCGGGCAAGAAGGGCGAGAAGAAGAAGGCTGCCAAGAAGGAGAAGAAGGCGAAGAAGGCGGCCAGGAAGGCCCCTGCCAACGGCTGAGGCGCAGCCCGCGCGCCGGTGACCCGAGGCCCTGGCGCGGCTTCGGCTCGTCAGGCTTCCAGCGTGGCGCCGTGCGCCGGCACGGCCACCTTCCAGCCCAGTTCGTCCTGGATGCGCACGCGCAGCGCGTCGCTGGCCTGCGGGTCGCCATGCACGACCCAGGTCTGGCGTGGCGCGCGGCGGATGCCCCGCATCCAGGCCATGAGCCCGTCGCTGTCGGCGTGCCCGGAAAAGCCCTCCAGGTGGCTCACGTGTGCGCGAACGGGCACGTATTCGCCGTGGATCTTGACCTCGGTGGCGCCGGCCACGAGCGCCGCGCCGCGGCTGCCCCCCACCTGGAAGCCGGCAAAGACGATCTCGTGCCGAGGGTCCGGTGCCATGGCCTTGAGGTGGTGCAGCACGCGTCCGCCGGTGGCCATGCCGCTGGCCGAGATGATCACGCAGGGGTAGCGGTGGCGCGCCAGGCGCACCGACTCCGGGGCCCCGGCCACCACGTGCACGCCCTGCAGCAGCCCGGCAATCTCCTCGCGCGGCACGCGCAGCAGCTCGCGGTGGCGGCCGTACAGGGCGGTGGCCTCGATGGCCATCGGGCTGTCCAGGAAGATCGGCAAGGTGCGCGGGATGCGGCCCTCTCGGCGCAGCCGCTGCAGCACCAGCAGCAGCGCCTGCGCCCGCCCGACGGCGAAACTCGGCATCAGCACCGAGCCGCCGCGCCCGATGGCCTGCGTGACGAGCTCGGCCAGCCGCGCCGGGGCGTCCTCCTGCGCATGCCAGCGGTTGCCGTAGGTGGCCTCGCACAGCAGCACATCGGCGCGCGTGAGCTTGACGGGGGCGGGCATCATCAGGTCGTCGCTGCGCCCGACGTCCCCCGAGTAGCCGAGCACCTCGCGCCCGCGGGTGAGGGTGACGGCGCAGGCGCCCAGCAGGTGGCCCACAGGGGTGAGCTGCACCTGCAGCTCGCCCACTTTCAGGCTCTCGCCTGGCCGCAGCGGCACCATGCGCGCGATGGCGCGCTCGGCATCGGCACGCGTGTAAAGGGGCAGCGCCTTCTCGTGGCGCGAGTAGCCGTAGCGGTTGGCGCGGCGGGCGTCCTCCTCCTGCAGGTGCGCGGCGTCCAGCAGCAGCACGCGCGCGAGGTCGACCGTGGCGGGTGTGGCGTAGACCGGCCCGCGGAAGGCGCTGCGCGCGAGCACCGGCAGCCAGCCGCAGTGGTCCAGGTGCGCATGGCTGAGCACGACGGCGTCCAGCCCGTGCAGCTCGGGCGGCACAGGCGCCCAGTTGCGCTCGCGGAAGGTCTTGTAGCCCTGGAACATGCCGCAGTCGAGCAGCACCCGCGTGCCGCCCCAGTCCACGAGGTGGCGCGAGCCGGTGACGGTGTCGGCCGCGCCCAGGAAGGAGATGCGCATCGTCATGGACGGATCATGCCCGGGTTGGCCGGTGCCGCGAAGGGCCTCGAGCGCCTGGCGTTGGCCTGGCGCATCCTCGGCAGGCCCGCTGGCGAGGCGGCGGGCCCCGTTGCGCCGCCCGGCCGCCACCTCCCGACGGATCCAGTAGGGCGGCAGCGTGCTGGTACGCTTCCGGATTCGCCTGCGTCTTGCCTTCTTCCCATGCCCCTGACCGTCCACCTCATCCACCCCGACGGCTCGTGCCAGAGCCTGAGCGCCGAGCCCGGCCAGACCCTGATGCGCGTGGCCACCGACGCCGGCGTGTCGTCCATCGTCGCCGACTGCGGCGGCCTGCTCACCTGCGCCACCTGCCACGTCTACGTGGAGCCCGACTGGGCCGCTCGCGTGGGCGAGGTCACGCACGACGAGGCCGCGATGCTCGAGATGACGGCCTCGCCGCGGCGCCCGGAGAGTCGACTGAGCTGCCAGATCGTGCTGCAATCGGCGCTGGACGGGCTGACCGTGCGGCTGCCCGAGTCCCAGTACTGAAGCTCGGCCAGCCCGAACGCGAAGGGCCGGCCGGGCGTCACCGGGGAATGCCCATGAAACTGCTGGAGTCGCTCGCCAAGGCCTGTGCGGTGCTGGCCGGCTTGCTGCTCACGGTCATCACGCTGATGACCTGCGTGAGCCTGATCGGCCGCAACACCACGGGCTGGACCATCGTGGGCGACTTCGAGCTCTCCGGCTCGGCCGCCGGTGCTGCCATTGCGCTCTTCATGCCCTGGTGCCAGGCGCGGCGCGGCAACATCATCGTCGACTTCTTCACGGCCCGTGCCTCGGAGTCGACGAACGCCCGGCTCGACCGGCTCGGCGCCTTCCTGCTGGCCGTATGCATGGCACTGCTGGCCTGGCGCACCGGCATCGGCGGCCTGAACGCGTGGAAGAGCGGTTCGGGCTCCATGATGCTCGGCTTTCCCGAGTGGGTCGTCTACGCCTTCATGGTGCCGCCGCTGGTGCTGACGGCGCTGATCGGCCTCGTGCAGGCGCTGCGCGGATTCAGCGTGGAGGGGCCGTCCGAATGACCCCGATCGTGCTCACCCTGCTGATCTTCGGCGTCATGCTGGTGCTGATGGCGGCGCGCACGCCGATCGCGATCGCCATGTTCGCCGCCGGCGCCGTGGGCTACGTGCTGCAGTCGGGCTGGCTGCCGCTGGCGAGCTTCCTGAACACGCAGGCGTTCGCACGCTTTGCGAGCTACGACCTGTCGGTGATCCCGCTGTTCATCCTGATGGGCAACTTCGCCACTCAGGGTGGGATCAGCCGGGCGCTGTTCGAGTTCGCGGCGGCCGTGATGGGCCGCTTCAAGGGCGGCCTGGCGATGGCATCGGTGCTGGCCTGCGCCGCCTTCGGCGCGATCTGCGGCTCGTCGGTGGCCACGGCCGCCACGATCACCCAGGTGGCGCTGCCCGAGATGAAGCGACACGGCTACTCCGGGCGCCTGGCCACGGGCACCCTGGCTGCCGGCGGGACGCTGGGCATCCTGATCCCGCCGAGCGTGCCGCTGGTCATCTACGCCATCCTCACCGAGCAGAACATCGCCAAGCTCTTCGCTGCCGCGATGGTGCCGGGCCTCATCGCGATGCTGGGCTACATGATCGCGATCGCGATCTACGTGCGCCTCGTGCCGGGGCAGGCGCCCGAGCATGACGAGGCGCCGGCAGTCACGGCCCGGTCGTTGTCGGGCGTGCTGCCGATCGCCACGATCTTCCTGATCGTCTTCGGCGGCATCTACACCGGCAAGTTCACGCCCACCGAAGGCGCCGGCGTCGGGGCGGCCGCCACCTTCGTGGCGGCGCTGCTCAAGCGCGAGATCACCTGGCAGAAGTTCAAGCACTGCTTCTACGCCACGGCCGAGGCCTCGGCCATGATCTTCATGATCTTCCTGGGTGCCGACCTCATGAATGCGGCGCTGGCGCTCACGCAGGTGCCGGGGCAGCTCGCCAGCGTGGTGCAGGGCTGGGGCCTGGCGCCCGTGGCGGTGGTGGCGGCGATCCTGCTCTTCTACGTCGTGCTGGGCTCGGTGATGGACGAGCTCTCGATGATCCTGCTGACCATCCCGATCTTCTTCCCGGTGGTCATCGGCCTGGACTTCGGCATGCCCAAGGAGAGCGTGGCGCTGTGGTTCGGCATCATGGTGCTGATGACGGTGGGCTTCGGGCTGCTGGCCCCGCCCGTGGGGCTCAACGTCTACATCGTCAACGGCCTGGCGCGCGACGTGCCCATCGCCGAGAGCTACCGTGGCGTGCTGCCCTTCCTCATCAGCGACACCGTGCGCACGGTGCTGCTGCTGCTGTTCCCGCCGATCTCGCTGGCGCTGGTCAAGCTCATCTCCTGACGCGCTGGCCCGCGCCGCGGCCCGAGCGGCCTGCGGGCACCCGCGGGGTGCTGCGGGAAACCCCGTAGGCGTCAGGCCCGTTTCGGGTCCGTACAGTCACGCACCATCTACGGTCGTTCAACAGGAGAGAAGACGATGAAGCGCCGTCAATTCGTGCAGGGCACGGCCGCCGCAGCGGCCCTGGGTGTGCCCCACCTCACGGGCCTGGCCCAGCAGTCCGTGACGCTGAAGTTCCACACCTTCATGGCGCCGATGTCCAACGTCTGGCTCACCATGCACAAGCCGTGGATGGAGAAGGTCGAGAAGGACTCGGGCGGGCGCATCAAGTTCGAGGGCTACCCCGCGATGCAGCTCGGCGGCACGCCGGTGCAGCTCTACGACCAGGCCCGCGACGGTGTGGTGGACATCGTCTGGACGCTGCCGGGCAACACGGCCGGGCGCTTCCCGCGCATCGAGGTGTTCGAGCTGCCCTTCATGATGAACAACGCCGAGGCCACCTCCAAGGCCTACTGGGAGTACTTCCAGACGCAGTGCCCGGACGAGTTCAAGGAGACGCAGGTGCTGGCGCTGCACGTGCACGGCCCGGGCATGTTCCACTCCGCGAACAAGCCGATCCGCTCGGTGGCCGACCTGCGCGGGATGAAGGTGCGCGGCCCCACGCGCCAGGTGACGAAGATGCTCGGCTCGGTCGGCGCCACGCCGGTGGGCATGCCGCTGCCGCAGATCCCGGACGCGCTGTCCAAGGGGACGATCGACGCCTGCGTGATCCCGTGGGAGGTGGTGCCCTCGGTGAAGGTGCACGAGCTCACCAAGTTCCACAGCGAGTTCGACAACACGGGCGGCGCGCTCTACACCACCACCTTCGTGATGGCCATGAACAAGGCCAAGTACGACTCGCTGGCGCCGGACCTCAAGCGCGTGATCGATGCCAACTCGGGCATGGCTGCCTCGGGCTGGCTGGGCAAGACGCAGCAGGGCAACGACCCGGCCGGGCGCAAGAGCGCCACCGACCGCGGCAACACGATCTACCAGTTCACCGCGGCGCAGCGCGACGAGTTCATCAAGCTGTCGAGCCAGATCGACGACGAGTGGGTGGCCGACATGGACAAGCGCGGCTTCAAGGGCGCGCAGCTGCTGGCCAGCGCCAAGCAGCTCATCGCCAAGCACGGGCGCGGCTGACGCACGACTGGCTCGCCTCGGCGGGCCGGCGCGTGGCGGGAAGCCGGAAAAAGGAAGGGCGCCGCGAGGCGCCCTTTTTCATGCTTTCTCGGGTCTCAGAGCAGGTGCTTCACGCCATCCTGCTCGCCCGTCAGCTCGGCCAGCGTCTTGTCGATGCAGCCCTGGCTGAAGGCGTCGATGGGCAGGCCTTCGATGATCTTGTACTTGCCGCCCTCGCAGGTAACGGGGTAGCCGAACATCACATCCTGCGGGATGCCGTACTCGCCGTTGCTCGGCACGCCCATCGTCACCCACTCACCGTTCGTGCCCAGTGCCCAGTCGCGCATGTGGTCGATGGCGGCGTTGGCGGCGGACGCGGCCGAGGACAGGCCCCGGGCCTCGATGATGGCCGCGCCGCGCTTGCCCACGGTGGGCAGGAACACGTCCTTGTTCCAGGCGTGGTCGTTGATCATGTCCTTCACCGATGCGCCTTCGATGGTGGCGAAGCGATAGTCGGCGTACATCGTGGGCGAGTGGTTGCCCCACACGGCCATCTTGCGGATGCTGGCCACCGGCTTGCCGGTCTTGGCGGCGAGCTGGCTCAGCGCACGGTTGTGGTCCAGGCGCAGCATCGCGGTGAAGTTCTCGCGTGCCAGCGAGGGCGCGCTCTTCATCGCGATCCAGGCGTTGGTGTTGGCCGGGTTGCCCACCACGAGCACCTTCACGCCGCGGCTGGCTGCCGCATCGAGGGCCTTGCCCTGGGCGGTGAAGATCTGGGCGTTGGCCGCCAGCAGGTCGGCGCGCTCCATGCCCGGGCCGCGCGGGCGCGCGCCCACGAGCAGCGCGTAGTCGGCGTCGCGGAAGGCGGTGTTGGGGTCGCCGTGGGCCTGCATGCCGGCCAGCAGCGGGAAGGCGCAGTCCTCGAGCTCCATCATCACGCCCTTGAGGGCCTTCTGGGCCTTCTCGTCGGGAATCTCCAGCAGCTGCAGGATGACGGGCTGGTCCTTGCCGAGCATCTCGCCGGAGGCGATGCGAAACAGCAGCGCGTAGCCGATCTGGCCGGCGGCGCCCGTGACAGCCACGCGGACGGGCTTCTTGGACATGCGGAACTCCTCGTTCGGAAGGATGGGGGTCGCGGCGGCGTTCGCAGGCGCCGCGCGCGCATCGATGCACCCTCAAGTGTACGGACCCCGGCTTGCCGCAGGCTGACCCGGGAATATGTCTTATATCTTGTACAAGATATCTTGCCCGAGCGTCGGCGGTGTGCTGCAATCCCGGCATGCCGATTCCCTCCGGCTCCGCCGCTGCCGAGGCTTCCGACGCCCCGGGCCCCGCCGGCCCCTCCTTCAGCCCGCTGTACCAGCAGATCAAGGGGCTGCTCACGCGCAGCCTGCAAGGCGGCGAGTGGAAGCCCGGAGAGGCCATCCCCAGCGAGATGGAGCTGGCCGCGCGCTTCCGCGTGAGCCAGGGCACGGTGCGCAAGGCCGTGGACGAGCTTGCCACCGAAAACCTGCTCGTGCGGCGCCAGGGCAAGGGCACCTTCGTGGCCACGCATGCCGAGGCGAGCACGCAGTACCGCTTCCTGCGCCTCGTGGCCGATGACCCCGGCGCCGCCCGGCTGCAGCGGCGCCTGCTCGACTGCCGGCGCCTGCGCGCCAGTGCGGAAGTGGCGCGCGCGCTGGGCCTGCGCAGCGGCGAGGCCGTGATCCAGGTGCGCCGGCTGCTGCTGCAGGATGCGCAGCCCGTCGTGCTGGACGACATCTACCTGCCCGGCACCCTCTTCAAGGGCCTGGGCGCCGATCGCATGGACAGCTACAAGGGCCCGATGTACCGGCTCTTCGAGGCCGAGTTCGGCGTGCGGATGATCCGCGCCGAGGAGCGGCTGCGCGCCGTGACGGCCGAGCCGCTGGCCGCGCAGCTGCTGGCCACCGACCCGGGCGTGCCTCTGCTGTCGGTGGAGCGGCTGAGCTTCACCTACGACGACAAGGCGGTGGAGCTGCGCCGCGGCCTGTACCGCACGGAGCACCACCACTACCGCAACGAGCTGAACTGAGGGATTTCCGCCCCGCCTGCGTAGCCGCCGCGTCAGTTTGCTGCGATGCAATAATCGATCGAGGCGGGACACGCCGCACGACCCCCGCACGCGCCCGAAGAGAGCCGGACAAGAAAGAGGAAACGAGGACCCCCATGGCCGACCCAGCCGCCCCCCGGACGCCCCGTCCGGTCTACCGCAACATCCACGTCTCGCAGATCGTGGCCTACCGGCTCCCGCCGGCGGGCGTGGTGTCGATCCTGCACCGCATCAGCGGCGCGCTGCTGTTCCTGCTGCTGCCCTTCGTCATCTGGCTCTTCGACACCAGCGTGACCTCCGAGGTCTCCTACGACCGCTTCGTCAGCGCCTTCGTCGCCGGGCTGGGCCCGGTGCCGGGGGGGTTCGTCAAGCTCGTGGTGCTGGCCCTGCTGTGGGCCTATCTGCACCACTTCATCGCCGGCGTGCGGCACCTGTGGATGGACGCCACGCACAGCGTCACCAAGGAGCAGGGGCGCTCGTCGGCCATCGTCACGCTCGTGCTCGGGGTGCTGCTGACGGCGGCACTCGGGGCCAAGCTCTTCGGCCTGTACTGAGGGAGTCGGCGATGCAGCCCAACTATGGATCCAGGCGCCTCGTGGTCGGGGCGCACTACGGCATGCGCGACTGGCTCAGCCAGCGCGTGACGGCGGTGCTGATGGCGGTCTACACCGTCGTGCTGCTGGCGCAGGTGCTGATGCCCGGCCCGCTGGACTACTACCGCTGGTCGGGCATCTTCTCCGCGCAGTGGATGAAGGTGCTCACCTTCGTGATCGTCGTCGCGTTCGCCTGGCACGCATGGGTCGGCGTGCGCGACATCTGGATGGACTACGTCAAGCCCGTGGCGCTGCGCCTGGCGCTGCAGGTGCTGACGATCGTCTGGCTCGTGGGCTGCGCCGGGTGGGCGGTCCAGGTACTGTGGAGGCTCTAGAGATGGCGCTCGGCAAGATTCCCACCCGTCGCTTCGACGTCGTCATCGTCGGGGCCGGCGGCTCGGGCATGCAGGCCTCGCTGCGCCTGGCGCAGGCCGGCCTGAACGTCGCGGTGCTGTCCAAGGTGTTCCCCACGCGCTCGCACACGGTGGCCGCGCAGGGCGGCATCGGCGCCTCCCTGGGCAACATGTCCGAGGACAACTGGCACTACCACTTCTACGACACCGTCAAGGGCTCGGATTGGCTGGGCGACCAGGACGCCATCGAGTTCATGTGCCGCGAGGCGACCAAGGTCGTCTACGAGCTCGAGCACTTCGGCATGCCCTTCGACCGCAACCCCGACGGCACCATCTACCAGCGGCCGTTTGGCGGCCACACCGCCAACTACGGCGAGAAGCCCGTGCAGCGCGCCTGCGCCGCGGCCGACCGCACCGGCCACGCGATGCTGCACACGCTGTACCAGCAGAACGTCAAGGCGCGCACCAACTTCTTCGTGGAGTGGATGGCGCTCGATCTGGTGCGCGACGCCGAGGGCGACGTGCTGGGCGTGACCGCGCTGGAGATGGAGACGGGCGAGATCCACATCCTGCAGGGCAAGGTGACGCTGCTGGCCACGGGTGGGGCGGGGCGCATCTACGCCGCCAGCACCAACGCCTTCATCAACACCGGCGACGGCCTCGGGATGGCTGCGCGCGCGGGCATCCCGCTGGAGGACATGGAGTTCTGGCAGTTCCACCCCACCGGCGTGGCCGGCGCGGGCGTGCTGCTCACCGAGGGCTGCCGCGGCGAGGGCGCGATCCTGCGCAACGTGAACGGCGAGCGCTTCATGGAGCGCTACGCGCCCACGCTCAAGGACCTCGCCCCGCGTGACTTCGTCTCGCGCTGCATGGACCAGGAGATCAAGGAAGGGCGCGGCTGCGGTCCGAACAAGGACTACATCGAGCTCGACATGACGCACCTGGGCGCCGACACGATCATGAAGCGGCTGCCCAGCGTCTTCGAGATCGGCCACAACTTCGCCAACGTCGACATCACGCGCGAGTCGATCCCGGTGGTGCCCACCATCCACTATCAGATGGGCGGCATCCCCACCAACATCCACGGGCAGGTGGTGGCCCCGAAGGACGGCAACCCGAACACGATCGTCAACGGCCTGTACGCGGTGGGCGAGTGCGCCTGCGTGAGCGTGCACGGCGCCAACCGCCTGGGCACGAACT
>JBBAPJ010000088.1:0-9544 GCA_040400855.1 Rubrivivax sp. | reverse complement strand
CAAGCGGCCGGTCGCGTCTGGCGCGTCGGCCCGGCCTGGGTTGCGATCGCAGCCGGCCTCGCGGGCGCCGCGCACGCCCAGGTGACGCCGAACCCCGCCTCCCCGGCCGTCTTCGACCGCGAGGCCTACTCCGAGCCCGTGTTGACGGCCCGCCTCATCGAGCTCGTCAACGCCGCCCGCGCCGAGGCACGGGATTGCGGCCCGACACGCTACGCCGCCGCCGCCGCGCTGCGGCGCCAGCGCCAGCTCGACGCCGCAGCGCGCGCGCACGCGACCGACCAGGCCACCACGGGCGAGTTCGACCTGCGGGGCAGCGACGGCAGCAGCACCGAGACGCGCGTGGAGCGCGAGGGCTACCGCTGGAGCGGCGTGGGCGAGAACCTCATCGACCGGCACCTGACGCCCGAGCCGATCGTGCAGAGCTGGCTCGACGACCCGTTGCAATGCTCCAACATCATGCACCCGGCCTTCACCGAGGTCGGTGCGGCACGCAGCCCCTGGGAGCCGGGTTCGCGCGCGCGCATCGTGTGGTCGCTCGTGGTGGCGCGCCCTCGGGGGCAGTCGCGCTGAAGGCTCCGCCCGGGGTCGCCCCGGATCCACGCCCGGGCAGGCTGCCTCAGGCCTGCGGGCGCTTGAGCACCAGCGTGAGGATGTCGTAGCTCGCCACGAGCTCGCCGTCCTGGTTCGTCACCTGCACGTCCCACGCCACCACACCCTGGGCCGGCTGGTCCTTGCGCGGGGGCTTGTCGATCTTGCGCTTGCAGGTCAGCCGGGCCTGGATCGTGTCGCCGATGCCCACGGGCTTGACGAAGCGCAGCGTGTCCAGGCCGTAGTTGGCCAGCACCGGGCCCTTGGCCGGCGACACGAAGAGCCCGGCTGCCGCCGAGAGCACGAAGTAGCCGTGGGCGATGCGCTTGCCGAAGGGGCTCTCGCGTGCAGCGATGTCGTCGAAGTGCATGTAGAAGTAGTCGCCCGAGATGCCGCCGAAGGCGACGATGTCGGCCTCGGTGACGGTGCGCCGGTGCGTGAGCAGCGAGTCGCCGATGGCCAGTTCGTCGTAGTGCTTGCGAAAGGGGTGCAGCGCCTCCTCCTGCACCCTTGCACCGCGCACGTACTCGCCCGTGACGGCTGCCAGCATCGTGGGCGAGCCCTGCACCGCGGTGCGCTGCAGGCAGTGGTGCACGGCGCGCAGGCCGCCGAGCTCCTCGCCGCCGCCGGCGCGCCCGGGCCCGCCGTGCTTGAGCGCGGGCAGCGGTGAGCCGTGCCCGGTGGACTCGGCTGCAGCCTCGCGGTCGAGGATGTGAATACGGCCGTGCCAGGCCGCGGCCGCCGGCACGACGCGGGCGGCCACCGACGGGTCGCGCGTGACGAGCGTCGAGACCAGGCTGCCCCTGCCGCGCGCGGCCAGCTCGAGCGCCTCCTCCAGCTCGTCATAGGGCATCAGCGTGCTCACCGGACCGAAGGCCTCCACGTCGTGCACGGCCGCTCGCCGCGCCGGCTCGCGGCACAGCAGCAGCGTGGGCGGGAAGAACGCCCCCTGCGACACGCCCTCGCCCACCGGCGCGAAGGCCGTCGGCGTGGCCGATCCGGCGCCGCACACCACCTCGTTGCCGGCTGCCAGTTCGGCCACGCGCGCGGCCACATCGGCCTGCTGCGCGAGCGAGGCCAGCGCACCCATCTTCACGCCCTCGACGGCCGGGTCGCCCACGACGACCGTGGCCAGGCGAGCCGCGATGCGTGCGGCCACCTCGTCCAGGTGACGCCGCGGCACGATGGCCCGGCGGATGGCGGTGCACTTCTGGCCCGCCTTGGACGTCATCTCGCGCACGACCTCGCGCACGAAGAGCTCGAACTCCTCGTCATCGGGGCCGACCTCCGGCGCCAGGACGGCACAGTTCAGCGAGTCGGCCTCGGCATTGAAGGGAATCGAGCGCGCCACCAGGTTCGGGTGCACGCGCAGCCTCGCCGCCGTGTCGGCCGAGCCGGTGAAGGTAACGAGGTCGGCCTCGGTCAGGCAGTCCAGCAGGTTGCCGGTGCCGCCAATGACGAGCTGCAGGCTGCCGGGGGGCAGCAGGCCCGACTCGTGCATCAGCCGCACCAATGCCTCGGTGAGGTAGCTGGTGGCCGTGGCGGGCTTGGCGATGCACGGCAGCCCGGCCAGGAAGCTCGGCGCAAACTTCTCCAGCAGCCCCCACACGGGAAAGTTGAAGGCGTTGATGTGCACCGCCACGCCCCCGCGCGGCACGAGGATGTGCGTGCCGGCAAACCGCCCGGTCTTGCCCAGCGGCACCACCGGCCCCTCGTGCACGACATTCCCGGAAGGCAGCTCCGCCGCCCCGATGCTGGCGTAGGCAAAGAGCGTGCCGGTGCCGCCTTCGATGTCGACCCAGCTGTCGGCGCGGGTCGCGCCGGTGTGGCGCGACAGCGTGTAGAGCGCCTCCTTGTGCTGCAGCAGGTGCGAGGCGAGCGCCTTCAGCCTCGCCGCGCGCTGCTGGAAATCGAGCTTGAGCAGCGACGGCACCCCGACGCGATGCGCGTGCAGCACCGCCTCGTGAAAATCGATCGCCTCGGCATGCGTGCAGGCTACCGGGGAGCCGTCGATGGCGCTGGCCAGCGTGGCAGACGCGGCGTGGCCGACCCAGCGGCCGGCGATCAGGCTGCGCAGCAGCGGAGGAGAGGCAAGGACGTGGGACATGGCGGTTCGATCGGGGCAGGAGGGACGGTCGCACCCACGCGCCAGGAGCGGCCCCGGCCGTGCCAGCCCGGGCGATCGCGCAGCCATCACGGGATGCTGTCCCGACGATAGCCCAACAGCGGTGCCGCAGCGTTCATCGCCCCGAATCCCCGTCCACTTCCGCAGACGGGAGATCGGTGGTGAGGCGACAATCGGACCGCAAAGATCGCGAACGCGGCGGCAACCGGAGGAGACAGATCGTGGCAATGCCTGGCAGGAAGACCTTGTTCCTCGGCTTCGAGGGTGTGCTGCACCACCGCAACGCGACGGTCTTCGAGTTCCTCGCGAAGATGCCGCTGCTCGAGCAGACGCTGGGCGCCTCGGAAGTGGACATCGTGGCGCTGTCGAAGTGGGATTTCGAGCACGATTTCGATCGCCTGGTGGCGGCCTTTCCGGCCGGGCTGCGCAGCCGCGTCGTCGGCCGTACCTCGGAGGAGCGCAACGCGCTGCACGGGCGGTTCCGCGAGATCCAGAACTGGCGCCGCTCCCACCCGGTGTCGGACTGGCGGGCGCTGGACAGCGAGACCCACGGCTACCCGGAGGAATGCCCCGAACTCATCCGGTGCAGCCCGGCCGTGGGGCTGTCCGGGCCCCAGGCCGAAGCGCTGAAGGCCTGGCTGGAGGGGCGCAAGTAGGCCCCCAGGTCCGACAGCCGCCCCGCCACCGCGGCGGGCTTGGCCCGGTGCGCGCAACGTGCCCGCGTGCCAACTGCGTCACCCTTGCACCCCACTTCCGTTTAGCACTCGCACAGCTGGAGTGCTAATATTCTGGGAACTTCGGCCTCAGGGTTAACTCTAAGATGAGCATGAACACTGCTGCTGCCACTTCAGCCCTTGCGCTGCGCGACCCCTGGTCGCTCGTGCCCTCGCTGGGCAACCTCGACGCGTACATCAGCGCCGTCAACCGGCTGCCGATGCTCACGCCCCAGGAAGAGGGCGACCTCGCCCGCCGGCTGCGCGACAGCGGCGACCTCGGAGCCGCCGGAAAGCTCGTGATGTCGCACCTGCGGCTGGTGGTGTCCATCTCGCGCCAGTACCTGGGCTACGGCCTGCCGCAAGGCGACCTGATCCAGGAGGGCAATGTCGGCCTGATGAAGGCGGTCAAGCGCTTCGACCCGGGCCAGGGCGTGCGCCTGGTGAGCTACGCCGTGCACTGGATCAAGGCCGAGATCCACGAGTACATCCTACGCAACTGGCGCATGGTCAAGGTCGCCACTACCAAGGCCCAGCGCAAGCTCTTCTTCAACCTGCGCTCGATGAAGCAGGGCTTCAAGGCCGACGCCGTCGACGGCGAGACCCACCGCAGCACGCTCACGCCGGCGGAGGTTCGGGTGATGGCGCGCGAGCTCAACGTGAAGCCCGAGGAAGTCGTCGAGATGGAAACCCGCCTGGCCGGCGGCGACCTGGCCCTGGAGGCCCAGGGCGACGAGGGCGAGGACGAGTTCGCACCCATCGCCTACCTGGCCGACGAGCGCCACGAGCCCACCCGGGCCCTGGAGGCGCTGCAGCGCGACTGGATGGCCGGCGACGGCATCGGCCGCGCGCTCGAGGTGCTCGACGCGCGCAGCCGCCGCATCGTCGAGGAGCGCTGGCTCAAGGTCAACGACGATGCCAGCGGCGGCATGACGCTGCACCAGCTGGCCGCCGAGTACGGCGTGAGCGCCGAGCGCATCCGCCAGATCGAGGTGGCTGCGCTCAAGAAGATGCGCAAGTCGCTCGAGGCGGCGTGATGGCTTCGCGGAGCCTGCCGGTTCAGCCTTCGGCCAGGAGACGCTTGAGGTCCGACACGAGCGCGGCCTGACCCGTGCCGTGCCGGGTGAAGAGCCGTACCCTGCCCTTCGTATCGAACAGGTAGGAGCCGGCGGTGTGGTCGATGGTGTAGGCGCTGGGCGTCTTGCCCTCGACCTTGCGGTAGAAGACCTTGAAGGCCTTGGCAGTGGCCAGTGTTTGCTCGTCGCTGCCGCGCAGCGCGACGAAGCCCGGATCGAAGGCGGCCACGTAGGCACGCAGCACCTCGGCGGTGTCGCGTTCGGGGTCGACCGTGACGAAGATGCCCTGCACCCGGGCGCCGTCGGCTCCGAGTTCACGCTTGGCCGCGGCCAGCTCGGCCAGCGTCGTCGGGCACACGTCGGGGCACTGCGTGAAGCCGAAGAAGACGACCACCACCTTGCCCTTGAACTCGGCCAGCGTGCGCACCCGGCCTTCGGCGTCAGGCAGCGACAGCTCGCTCGCGTAATTCGCGCCCGTGATGTCGATGCCCTGGAAGGGGGGCTGGCTCGTGCCGATGCCCAGGCGGTCGCAACCGGCCAGCCCGAGCGCCGAGCCGGCTGCGAGCACGAGGGCCTCGCGCCGGCGCAGGCCGCTCACGCCAGCCAGGCCGCCAGCGGCGGCCCAAGGTAGTGGTCCACCAGCAAGGCGGCGAACAGCAGCGACAGGTGCCAGATCGAGAAGCGGAAGGTCTGCCGCGCCAGCGCGTCGCTGTACTGGCGCCACAGCCGGAAGGCGTAGGCGATGAACATCACGCCCAGCACCATGGCGCTCACGAGGTAGATCCAGCCACTCATCAGGAAGATGAAGGGCAGCAGCGTCGCGGCAAAGAGCACGAGCGTGTAGAGCAGCACGTGCAGCCGCGTGAAGGCCGACCCGTGCGTGACCGGCAGCATCGGCAGGCCCGAGCGCCGGTAGTCCTCGGTGCGGTACAGGGCCAGCGCCCAGAAGTGCGGCGGCGTCCACAGGAAGATGATCAGGCACAGGATCAGCGCCTCGTGTCCGACCTCCCCGCGCATCGCCGCCCACCCGAGCACCGGCGGCATGGCGCCGGAGGCGCCGCCGATCACGATGTTCTGCGGCGTACGGGGCTTGAGCACCACGGTGTAGACCACCGCGTAGCCGACGAAGGTGAGGAAGGTCAGCCACATCGTCAGCGGGTTCACCCACACCCATAGCACCACGCTGCCCAGCGTGCCCAGCACAGCCGAGAAGACGAGCGCCTCGCGCCGCGTGAGCTCGCCCTTGGCCGTGGCGCGCCAGGCGGTGCGCGCCATCTTCGCGTCGATGTGCTGCTCGATCAGGCAGTTGAAGGCTGCTGCCGCACCGGCCACGAGCCAGATGCCGGCCACGGCAGCGACGAGCCTGACGGGGTCCGGCCAGCCGGGCTGGGCCAGCAGCATGCCGATGAGCGCACAAAAGACGATCAGCTGCACCACGCGGGGCTTGGTGAGCTCGTAGTACTGGGCCCAGCGCGGGCGCAGGCCGACGGGGCGGGCGAGGGTCTGGGACATGCCGGCGCCGATTCTAGGTGGCGCCTTGCGCGCGCTGCGCCGCCACTGGCGCTGGCAGCGTGGCCGACCGGACACGCGCGGCATGCGCACGCGCCAGCAGCGAGGTGGCCAGCGCCACCATCGCCGCAGCCCCCGCCGAATGCCCGAGCGCGGCTACCAGCGGCCAGCCGAGCACGACGTTGGACAGCCCGCTGGCGACCTGCGTGGCCAGCAGCACGGCCCAGGCGAGCGCGTAACGCCGATGCGTCACGCCGCCGCTGCGCCACAGCGCCCATGCCAGCGCCACGACGGCCGCCACCAGCACGAGCGCGAAGATGCGGTGCGCCATGTGGATCGCCACCAGCGCATCGGCGCCGAGGTAGCCGCCGTGGCCGGCACGGCCGAGCTCGCGCAGCACCGTGAAGCCCTCGGCCCATTGCATCGGCGGCCACCAGCTGCCGTTGCAGGTCGGAAAGCCCTGGCAGGCCAGCACCGCGTAGTTCGTCGAGACCCAGCCGCCCAGCGCGATCTGCACCACGAGCAGCGCGGCCACGGCCCAGGCCCCGGCGTGCAGCCTGCGCGGCAGCGCGAGCACGCGGCTGCGCCAGGTCTCGTGCTGCACCACGAGCATCGCCAGCAGCGCCAGGCCGCCCAGCAGGTGCGCGGTGACCACGGCCGGGTAGAGCTTGAGCGTGACCGTGTACTTGCCGAACAGGCCCTGCACCAGCACCCACGCGAGCGTGGCCGTGGCCCACCACGGCGAGTGCGGCAGGCGCCGCCGCTCAACCCAGCTCACGGCCGCCATCACGAGGATCAGCACCCCCACCGTCATCGCCAGGTAGCGGTGGATCATCTCGATCCACGCCTTCTTGAAGGTCACCGGCCCGTCGGGCAGCGCCGCCTGCGCGGCAGCGATCTCGGCTTGGGCGCCCAGGGGGCTCGCCTCGCCGTAGCAGCCCGGCCAGTCCGGGCAGCCCAGCCCCGAGTCGCTCAGCCGCGTGAAGGCACCGAACACGATGAGGTCGAAGGTAAGGAAGAGCGTCACCGCGGTGAGCGCGGCCAGGCGCGCGCGCGTGTCGGTGCCGCGCCGTCTCAGCCACACCCAGGCCAGCGGCAGCAGGGCCGCCACGAGCGCGAGACCGGCCAGCCGCAGCAGCGGGCTCAGGTCGACGAGGGGAACATCCGCGGACATGGTCTCGGCTCAGCGCCCGGGGTTGTCCCAGGACGAGGAAGCCCGCAGAAGCCGGTCCAGGTCACGCTTCACGCGTGCAGGCTGCGGGTCCACGGGCGGGCGCATCATCCACTTGCCCATCGGGTCGACGATGTACAGGTGCGCCTCCAGGGCCTGGCCGGCCGCCGGCTGGAGCCATGCAGCCAGCGCCGGGGCCGGCACGCGCAGCACCTGCACGCCCCCCGCCTCGAGCGCGGCGCGCAACTCGGGCCGCACGGGTGCGTCGTCGGTCACGAACCAGACCTTGTCGAGGCGGTCACGCTCGCGGCCGAGCATCTCGCGCAACTGGCGCTGGGCGAACAGCCGCGCCTCGCAGGCAGCGTCGCAACCCCCCGGGCCCACCGTCACGAGCAGCCATTGCCCCCGCAGCGAAGCGCTGGCCACCGCACGGTCATCCAGCGTGAGCAGGGGCAACTCGGCGGGCACTTCGCGGGCGGGCTCGATCAGCGCGGAGTAGTTGCTGCGACCCTCGGGCCGGACCACGTAGTAGGTGAAGTACGACGCGATGACAGGCGCCGCGCAGGCCAGCAGCACGAGCAGGGCCTGCAGGCGCCCGCTCATCCGGCGCCGTTGGGCGACCTCGGGCAAGGCCACGGCGTGCACCGTCAGCCCGACGGGCTCAGGCGCTGGAGGCGGCGCGGCGACGCCGGGGTCGGATGAGTTGGAACCAGACATACAGGAAGATGCTCAGCGCGCTCAGCGCAAACCACTGGAAAGCGTAGCCGTGGTGCTTGTGGACCCCTGCCGCCGGCGCAGGCCAGTCGCGCAGCAGGCCGTCCGGCGCTTGCCCCGGCTCGTCGAGCTGCATCAGCGACAACGGCCTGAGCGGCAGGCCGGTCTCGCGGGCAAATGCCGGCATGTCGAGATTTTGCCGGATGGGCCCGGCCGAAGAGGTCTCGAACTCGAAGAGCCGTGCTGGCGGCGGGGCGATGCGCCCGGCCACGCGCACCGTGCCCGAGGAGGTGGGCGGCTGAGCCACGCGCGTGCGATCCTGCGCATCGCGCGGCTGCCAGCCCCGCTGCACCAGCACTGCGCTGCCGTCAGCCAGCACAAGCGGCGTGACGACGAAGAAGCCCGGGCGACCCTGCATCTGCCGGTTGTCGAGCCAGACGGTCCGAGCCTCGCGCCACTGGCCCTCCAGGACGGTGCGGCGGTGATGCTGCAAGGCGGCGGCCTCGGGATCGCGCGCGAGCTCGGCCGCCGGCAGCGGTGGCGCGTCGCGCCGGCTGTCCACTGCGGCCTGCAGCGCCTGCTTCTGGGCGGCGCGGTCGAGCTGCCACACGCCCAGTCGCGCCGTGACGGCCGACAGCGCCAGCGCCGCCACCAGCACGACCACGCGCGAGGCCCGGCTCATGGCTGCCCCGCCACGCCGGGCCTGGCCGCAGCGCCTGCCGGCCGGCTCGCATACACTGGGTCGGTGAAGGCCCTCATCGTGATCGTGCTCGTCTGCATCGTCGGCGTGCTGGCCAGCGCCGGCGTGCTGATGCTGAAGAAGGGGCGCGACGCGTCCACTGCGCCGAACGCCATGGCGCGCGCGCTGGCCTGGCGCGTGGGCCTGTCGGTGGCCCTGTTCCTCTTCATCCTGCTGGCCTGGTCGCTGGGCTGGGTGCAGCCCACTGGCATCCCCGTGTCGGCCTGAGGGCCCTGGCGCGAGCCGGGCATGAAAAACGCCGCCTCGCGGCGGCGCCCTTCGCAGCAGGCAGCGCGTGCCGTCAGAGCCAGTACACCAGGAAGTACAGGCCCAGCCACACCACGTCCACGAAGTGCCAGTACCACGCGGCACCCTCGAAGCCGAAGTGGCGCTGCGGCGTGAAGTGGCCCTTCATCAGGCGCAGCGTGATGAACAGCAGCATCAGCATGCCCACAAACACGTGGAAGCCGTGGAAGCCCGTGAGCATGAAGAAGGTCGAACCGAAGATGCCCGAGCTCAGCTTCAGGTTGAGGTCGCGGTAGGCGTGCACGTACTCGTAGGCCTGCACACCCAGGAAGGTGGCGCCCAGTGCCACCGTCACCCACATCCAGAAAATCGTCTTGCTGCGCTGGCCGGCAATCAGCGCGTGGTGCGCGATCGTCAGCGTCACGCCCGAGGTCAGCAGCAGCGCGGTGTTGATCGTGGGCAGCCAGAACGGACCCATCGTCTGGAAGGGCTCGACCGTGCCGGCGGGAGAGGCCGTGAAGCCCGCGCCGGTGCTCGGCCACACGGCCTTGAAGTCGGGCCACAGCACCTGGTGGTTCAGGTCACCGAGCATCGGGACGGAAAACACGCGGGCCCAGTACAGCGCGCCGAAGAAGGCGGCGAAGAACATCACCTCCGAGAAGA
>JBBAPJ010000087.1:0-9558 GCA_040400855.1 Rubrivivax sp. | reverse complement strand
ACCCTCTTGGCCGTCCAGCGGGCGGTGGCCGGCATCAGTTGCATGAGGCCCGAGGCGCCCACGTGCGAGCGTGCATCCAGGATGAAGCGCGACTCCTGGCGGATCAGGCCATAGACCAGGGCGGCGTCCAGGCCGATGGCGCGCGAGGCAGCCAGCACCTCCTCCCGGAAAGGTGTCGGGTAGCGCTGCGCCAGCAGCACCTGCGTGCGCGTGCGGTCGCTCGTGTTGATGCAGCGGTCCCAGACCTCGCGCTCGCAGGCGAACTGCGCGGCCGCGAGCAGCTCGCGCTCGCCCATGCCGCGCAGCGAGAAGTTCCACTCGCGCACCCCTTCCGGGCGCAACCCGATGGCGATCATGCGCAGCGCGCGCTGAAGCCCCGGGTGCGCCTGCGCCGCCGCCAGCTCGGCGGGGCTGGGCGCTGCAGCGGCGGCGGGCATGAGGGGCCGCCCGCCCAGATCCTCGGCGGCAAGCTGGCCGTAGAAGGTCAGCGGATCGGCGATCGACTGCAGCGCGGCCCGAGCGGCGGTGCGGGCCTCGTCGCCGGCCGCTCCGGCGGGCGCCCGTGCCAGGCGCGCGCGCGCGCGCCAGTAGACCCAGGCCGCGTCCTGCTGCTGCTCGGCCGACATCGCGCCCACCGCGTCTTCCACGAGGGCCCAGCGTGCCGGGTCCTTGGGTGCGCGCAGGGCGGCGCGCACCTGCCAGGCGAGCGTCTCGTCGCTGAAGGCGGTGGCGCGGCCGCTCCTCGTGTGCGCTTCCACCGCCCGGGCGTAGTGGGAGGCCGCCTCGGGCTGAAGCCGCAGCGCTGCCTGGCGCCCCACGGCCGCCCAGGCGTGCGCGCGCAGGTCGGGCGTGAGGTCGCCCTCCACGCGCTGGGCCAGCAACGCGGCCACCGTCTCGGGCTCCTGTGCTGCGGCCCGGATCACGGCCAGGAGCAGCCGCTGGCGTGCCCAGGGGCCGGCCGCCCCGCGGGGCTGGCGCAGCGCGCGCAGCGGGTTGTCCAGCACCTCGGCTACTGCCCGCTCCTCGGCCGGGCCCAGCAGCGCCACGGTCGCGCGCGCCACCCGTGGCCGGTTGGCTTCCACCGCCAGCTGGGCGCGGCGCCAGACGTCATCGGGCTGCAGCCTCTTGGCCTCGAACAGGGTGCGCCCCAGCAGCTGGCAGCCGTCGTCGGCCTCGCGCTGCGCGAACCAGGCCGCCCGCGCCGCCTCGGCCACGTCCTGGCCCGACTGGTGCTGCACGAGCAGCGCGTAGCAGCTCACCTCCCGGTCGTCGTTCATCCGGAAGCGCGGGAAGTCGCGCGCGAAGGCGGTCCAGTCGCGCCGGCGGCCGAGCTCGAGCAGGAAGTCGTTGCGCAGCCGGTCTTCCACGTAGGTGCCGCGCCAGCGCGTGTAGAAGGCCTCCACCTCCTCGACGCTCACGCTCGTCAGGCGCAGCCCGATGTCCCAGTAGTCGACCCAGGAGGCCAGGGGATGCTCGGTGCGCAGCGCGGCACTGCGCAACGTGGCCAGCCGGGCGCGGTCACCCTTGCGCTGGGCCTCGCGCGCCTCGAGCACGGGCTCGTCGGGCGAGGCCGTGGCGCCAGCCTTGGCGCGCTGTGCGGCCGCTGGCGCGGCCAGGTTGGCTGCGGCGCACAGCACGAGCGCAGGCAGCAGGCCCCGCCAGGCAGGTGCCAGCGCACGCCGCAGCAAGCAAGTCAGGACACCGGCAGGCTCGCGAAGGATCATGGTCGGATTCTCGCCCAGCACCCTGGCCTGTGCGGCCGCCCGCACCGACAATATGGCCTCGCGCCGCCCCAGGCCCCCGGCCGCAGGCTGCTGCGCCACCGCGCCGACGATGACCCCACCCCTGGACCTCGCCTCGCTCCAGCCCTCTGGCGACAAGAAGACCTTGCGCCGCCAGCTCCTGGCCGAGCGCCAGACGCTGGTGGATCGCCACCGCCGCGCGATGTACCTGCAGGAGGTGCTGCGGGTGTGGCTGGCGAGCCGGCGCGAGACGGCCATCGGCGCCTACTGGCCGATCAAGGGCGAGTTCGACGCGCTGCCGGCGCTTTTTCGCTGGAGCGAGGCCTCCGAGGCACACCGCATCGGGCTGCCCGTGGTCAACCGCGAGACGGGTGAGCTGCGCTTTCACCAGTGGTACCCGGGTTGCGAGATGGAGGCCGACGCCTACGGCATTCCCAAGCCGCGCAACACCCCGGCCTTCGAGCCCGAGCTGCTGCTCGTGCCCTGCGTGGGCTACGGGCCCGGCGGGGTGCGGCTGGGCTACGGCGGAGGCTTCTACGACCGCACGCTGGCCAGGCTGCAGCCCAGGCCCGTCACGGTGGGGCTGGCCTACAGCCACGGCTTCGTGCCGTGGCTGCGGGCCGAGCCGCACGACGTGCCGCTGGACGCCATCCTCAACGAGGACGGCGTGGCCTGGGAGCTCGTCGACGACTGAGCAGCGGCTTCAGAACCGGTAGCCCAGGCCCACGCTCAGCAGCACCGGGTCGATCTTGAATGTGCCCACCTTCGTGCCGAAGGAGGACACGTCGGTGCGCATCTGCACCTTCTTCGCATCCACGTTCATCAGCCAGCCCCCGCCCAGCACCACGTCCGCGCCGATCTGCGCGGCGATGCCGGTGCTGCTGCGGTCGATGTCCGGGCCGAGGGTGGTGACCACCACCGGGTCGAAGCTCACCGATGACAGGCGGGTGTAGTGGATGCCCAGCCCGGCATAGGGACGCCAGCCCTGCATCCCGGTGAGGTGGTACTGCAGCAGCAGCGTCACGGGCGTCTGGCGCAGCGAGCCGATGGACGCGTTGTTGGCGTACAGCGTGTGGCGCTGCGCGGAGGACACCGACAGCTCGCCAGCCACGTTCGGCCCGATGAACCAGCTCGCGTCGAGCGAGCCGTAGGTCTTGTTGTTCACGCTGAGCTTGAGCCCGGTGCTGTCGCCGTTGACCGAGTCGAGGTGCGTGATCCGCGCGCGCAGCAACAGGCTGCCGCTGTCCTGGGCGTGGGCGGCGGGAGCCACGGCGGCCGTGGCCAGCACGAGCGTGGCGGTGGAGATGGATCGATACAGGTCAGGCATGGGTACTCCGGCAGCAAGAGGGGTTTCCAAAGACGGTTCGAAAGGTGCGCGGCCGGCACCGAGCCGGGCCGCCATGCCATTCGAAGCCGCCACCCCCATGGCCGGCGATGAGCCTGCGCAAGACGGCCACGCCGGACCGTGACACGCGGCCGCGCATTGCGCCGGCGCAAGGTGCGGTGTGGCGCGCAGGCCGCACACCCTGTGCGGTGCGCGAGCGGCCCCGGGGCCGCTCAGGCTGCGGGTGCCAGGCCGAGCCGGCGGCAGATCTCGAGCGAGAGCCCGGACTGGTTGAGCGTGTAGAAGTGAATCGACGGCGCGCCGCCGGCGATCAGCCGCTCGCACAGCCGCGTCACCACATCCAGCCCGAAGGCGCGCACGCTGGCCGCGTCGTCGAGGAAGCCTTCCATCTTCAGCGCCACCCAGCGCGGGATCTCGATGCCGTCGCGCTGCGCGAACTGGGCGATCCTGGCGAAGTTGTGGATGGGCATGATGCCCGGCACGATCGGTACCTGCACGCCCAGTGCGCGCGCCTCGTCGACGAAGTGGAAGTAGGCGTCGGGGTTGAAGAAGAACTGGGTGATGGCCGAGTCGGCGCCGGCCTGAACCTTGGCGGCGAAGAACTCGAGGTCGCGCCGTGCGTAGCGCTGCTGCGGGTGGTACTCGGGGTAGGCGGCCACCTCGATGTGCCAGTCCGAGCCCTGCGTGCGCCGCACGAACTCCACCAGGTCGGCGGCGTAGCGGAACTCGCCCGCGGTGGCGGTGCCGCTGGGCAGGTCGCCGCGCAGCGCCACCAGGCGCCGGATGCCCTGCTCGCGGTAGGTGGCCAGGATCTCGGCGATCCCGGCCTCGGTGCTGCCCACGCACGACAGGTGCGGTGCGGCCTCGAAGCCCATGGCCGCGATCTGCTGCACGGTGGAGAGTGTCTTCTCGCGCGTGGAGCCGCCCGCGCCGTAGGTGACGCTGAAGAACTCGGGTTGCGTGGCGGCCAGTTCGGCCACCACCGTGCGCAGCTTGTCGCTGCCCACCGGCGTGTTGGGCGGGAAGAACTCGAAGCTGATCGGAAGGCGCGGGTTCGGGTTGCTCATGGGGATTCCTTCTCGGGCGCCTGCGCGCTGCTCAGGCCTGCGGCCGCCCGTCCACGAAGGGCGCCAGCGCCGCGCAGATGAAGCTGCAGGCCGGGGCGGCCAGGCCGCGCGCAGCGCTGCGGCGCACGACGGCACCGGCCAGCCACGGCAGCTCCAGGCGTCGGCCCGCCTCCAGGTCGTGCAGCATCGAGGCCTTCATGCCCGGCAGCAGCGTGTCGGCAAAGGCCATCTGGCGCTCCACGAAATCCTCGGGCAGCGGCACACCTTCGGCGCGGCCCAGCGCCGTGGCCTCGCGCATCACCTCGCGCAGCAGCTCGCGCGTGGGCGTGTGCGCCCGCACGACGCCAGCCGGCTCGCGCGTGAGCGCCGTCAGGCTGGACAGCCCGGTGAGAAAGACGAACTTCTCCCAGCTCGCCAGGCGGATGTCGGGAGGCATCTCGGCTTCGATCCCGGCGCGCCCGCAGGCGGCCAGGAAGGCCTCGAGCACGCCCTGCTGCGAGGGGTGCAGCGCACCGAAGCGCAACCGCGCAAAGCCCCCGCCGTGCTCGATGACGCCGGGCTCGGCGATCTTCGTGGGGATGTAGGCCAGGCCCAGCGCCACCGAGCGCGCGGGCACATGGCGTGCAAGCAGCTCGGCAGCCTCCACCCCGTTTTGCAGAGGCAGCACCACCGTGTCAGGCCCGACCAGCGGGGCCAGGCGCTGCGCCGCAGCCTCGGCATCGGGCAGCTTCACCGCGAACACGACGAGCTCGGGGGCCAGGGCCTGCGCGAGCACGGCCGGGTCCTCATGCACGTGGGGCGTGGGCACGTCCAGGTCGCCCATCGGGCTTTTCACGCGCAGGCCTCGATCGCGCATCGCCTGCGCGTGCGCGCCGCGGGCCACGAAGCCCACCTGCTCGCCGCTGGCGATCAGCCGGGCACCGAAGTACCCGCCGATGCCACCGGCGCCGATGAAGACGATTCGCATGCAGGTCTCCGAGCTCTTCGGGGTGCGCCCCGGGGTTGCCGCCGGGCCGCCCGGGACTCCCGGGGCAGCCCGGCCCGTGGGGGCTCAGTAGCGGTAGGTGTCGGGCTTGTAGGGGCCCTGCTTGGGCACGCCGATGTAGGCCGCCTGCTCGTCGGTGAGCTCGGTGAGCATCGCGCCCACCTTCTTCAGGTGCAGCCGCGCCACCTTCTCGTCCAGGTGCTTGGGCAGCACGTAGACCTTGCCCACGTCGTAGGAGTCGCTGTGCGTGAAGAGCTCGATCTGCGCGATCGTCTGGTTGGCAAAGCTCGAGCTCATCACGAAGCTCGGGTGGCCCGTGCCGCAGCCCAGGTTCACCAGGCGGCCCTTGGCCAGCATGATGATGCGCTTGCCGTCCGGGAAGACCACATGGTCGACCTGCGGCTTGATCTCCTCCCACTGGCAGTCGGCCAGCGCCGCCACGTCGATCTCGTTGTCGAAGTGGCCGATGTTGCACACGATGGCCTGGTCCTTCATGGCCTCCATGTGCGCGCGCGTGATCACCGAGCGGTTGCCCGTGGCGCTGACGAAGATGTCGGCCTTGTCGGCGGCGTACTCCATCGTCACGATCTTGTAGCCTTCCATCGCGGCCTGCAGCGCGTTGATGGGGTCGATCTCGGTGACCCACACCTGCGCGGAGAGCGCGCGCAGCGCCTGCGCGCTGCCCTTGCCCACGTCGCCGTAGCCGGCCACCACCGCCACCTTGCCGGCGATCATCACGTCGGTGGCGCGCTTGACGGCGTCCACCAGGCTCTCGCGGCAGCCGTAGAGGTTGTCGAACTTGCTCTTGGTGACCGAGTCGTTGACGTTGATGGCGCGGAACATCAGCGAGCCCTTGGCCGACATTTCCTTCAGGCGGTGCACGCCGGTGGTGGTCTCCTCGGTCACGCCGATGATCTGCGCGCTCTTGCGGCTGTACCAGGTGGCATCCACGGCGAGCTTGGCGCGGATGGCGGCAAACAGGATCTCCTCCTCCTCGCTGCCGGGGCTGGACAGCACGGAGAGGTCCTTCTCGGCGCGCTTGCCCAGGTGCATGAGCAGCGTGGCGTCGCCGCCGTCGTCCAGGATCATGTTCGGGCCTTCGCCGTCGGCGCCCTTGGCCCCGAACTCGAAGATGCGGTGCGTGTAGTCCCAGTAGTCGACCAGCGTCTCGCCCTTGTAGGCAAAGACCGGCGTGCCCTTGACCACCAGCGCGGCGGCGGCGTGGTCCTGCGTGCTGAAGATGTTGCACGAGGCCCAGCGCACATCGGCGCCCAGGGCCTGCAGCGTCTCGATGAGCACCGCGGTCTGGATCGTCATGTGCAGGCTGCCGGTGATGCGCGCACCCTTCAGGGGCTGCCTGGCCGCGAATTCCTCGCGGATGGCCATGAGACCGGGCATCTCGGTCTCGGCGATCTTGATCTCCTTGCGGCCCCAGTCGGCAAGCGACAGGTCGGCCACGGCGTAGTCGGCGGTGTGCAGGGGTTTGAGGACGGCGTTCATGACGAGGCTCCAGGCAAATGAGGAACCTGCGCGACGCGCCGGCGGAAGAAGGAGGCTCTGGTGGACCTCACCCACGCCGGTTGATCGGGCAGGTGAGCGCGGTTGCAAGGTTGGACTCCGAGCCTGGCCTCAAGGACTGAGGTTGCAACGCTCCTCGGAATGGCAGGGATTGTACCAAGGCGGCGGCCGGCTTGCAGGCGCGCCCTGTGCAAGACTTCCCGCATGAACCTCCCGCGCCCCTTGAGCGAGCTGCCCGCGGCGCGCCTGGCCGGGCTGGCGGGCGTGCTCACCGACATCGACGACACGCTCACCGATCACGGCGAGCTGCTGGCGCCCGCCCGCGCGGCGCTGGACGCGCTGGCCGCTGCTGCCGTGCCGGTGGTGGCCATCACCGGCCGGCCCATGGGCTGGAGCGAGCCCTTTGCACGGCAGTGGCCGGTGGCGGCCATCGTGGCGGAGAACGGGGCCGTGGCGCTCATGCGCGACGCCGCGCAGCCCCAGGGCCTGCGTGTGGCCTTCGCGCAGGATGCGGCCACGCGCGCGCGCCACGCGGTGCGCCTGCGTGAGGTGGCGCAGCGCGTGCTCGCCCAGGTGCCCGGGGCGACGCTTGCGCGCGACAGCGCCGGGCGCGTGACGGACATCGCCATCGACCACTCGGAGTTCGTGCACCTTCAGCCGCCGGCCGTCGAGCAGGTGGTGGCGCTGATGCACGAGGAGGGCATGAACGCCACCGTCAGCTCGATCCACATCAACGGCTGGTTCGGCGAGCACACCAAGTTGAGCGGCGCGCGCTGGATGGTGCGCGAGCTCTTCGGGCGCGAGCTCGACGCCGAGAGCGGGCGCTGGCTCTACGTGGGCGACTCCACCAACGACCAGCTCATGTTCGGCCACTTCGCGCTCAGCGTGGGCGTGGCCAACGTGCACGACTTCGCCCACAAGCTTCACACCTGGCCGGCTTACGTCACGCCCTCGGCCCGCGGCAGCGGCTTTGCCGAGGTGGCGCAGGCGGTGCTGGCCGCGCGCGGCGCGGCCACACCGGCTTGACCGCGCGGCTGCGAGAATCCAGCGAGCATGCCCCCCGACGTGACGCCCTTGCCGCCTGCGCCCGCAGGGCCTGCGGACGCCGACCCATCGGCGGCCGACCGCCTGGCCGGCCTGACCATCCTCGAGCGGGGCTGGCTCTCCTCCAACAACGTGCTGATCCACGCCGCCGCGGGCGAGGCCGGGGCGGTGCTCGTGGACACGAGCCACGTCACGCACGTGCAGCAGACGCTGGCGCTGGTGCGCCACGCGCTGGCCGGGCAGCCGCTGGCGCGCATCGTCAACACCCACCTGCACTCCGATCACTGCGGCGGCAACGCCGCGCTGCGCGAGGCCTTCGGTGCGCCCGTGTTCGTGCCGCCCGGGCTGGCCGAGCCGGTGCGGCGCTGGGACCCGCGCAAGCTCAGCTACGACGACATCGGCCAGCTGTGCGCCCGCTACGCCGCCGATGGCGAGCTGCAGGCCGGCTGCGCATTGCGCGCGGGCGGGCGCAGCTGGGAGGTGCTGGCTGCACCCGGGCACGACCCCGACTCGGTGATGCTCTTCGACCGCGACCACGGCGTGCTGATCTCCGCCGACGCGCTGTGGGAGGACGGCTTTGGCGTGATCTTCCCCGAGCTCGACGGAGCCAGCGGATTTGCCGAGGCGGGCGAGGTGCTCGATCTCATCGCGAGCCTGCCCGTGCGCGTGGTGATACCGGGTCACGGCGCGCCCTTCACCGATGTGGCCGGGGCGCTGGCGCGCGCGCGCCAGCGGCTGGCGGGCCAGCGCAGCGACCCGGCGCGCCACGCACGCCACGCCATCAAGGTGCTCGTCAAGTACCACCTGATGGAGCACCAGCGCCAGCCGCTGGCCGACTTCCAGGCCTGGGCCGCGCGCACGCCGTTCCTGTGCCGCGTCTGGGAGCAGTACGGTCGCGCACACGCCGCCTCGCCCGGGCAGTGGGGTGAAGCCTTCCTGCGAGACCTCGCCAGCGCGGGGCTGGCGAGGGTGGGTGACGGGTGGGTGGAGGACGTGGCCCGCTAGGGCTTCACAGCCCGGCTGCTGCGCGCAGCGCCTGGGCCTTGTCCGTGCGCTCCCACGTGAACTCGGGCTCTTCGCGCCCGAAGTGGCCGTAGGCGGCCGTCTTGGAGTAGATCGGGCGCAGCAGGTCGAGCATCTGGATGATGCCCTTGGGGCGCAGGTCGAAGTGCTCGTTCACGAGCGCGGCGATCTTCTCGTCGGGGATCACGCCCGTGCCCTCGGTGTAGACGGTCACGTTCATCGGCCGGGCCACGCCGATGGCGTAGGCCACCTGCACCTGGCACTGCTTGGCCAGGCCCGCGGCCACCACGTTCTTGGCCACGTAGCGCGCCGCGTAGGCGGCTGAGCGGTCCACCTTGGACGGGTCCTTGCCGGAGAAGGCGCCACCACCGTGCGGGCAGGCGCCGCCGTAGGTGTCCACGATGATCTTGCGCCCGGTCAGGCCGCAGTCGCCCTGCGGGCCGCCGATGACGAAGCGCCCGGTCGGGTTGATCAGGTACTTCGTGTCGGCGCTGAGCCACTCGGCCGGCAGCACCGGCTTGATGATCTCCTCGCGCACGGCCTCATAGAAGGCATCCGTCATGCGGTTGCCCAGGCTGTACTCGGGCGCGTGCTGCGAGGACACCACCACCGTGTCGATGGAGTGGGGCTTGCCGTCGACGTAGCGCATCGTCACCTGGCTCTTGGCGTCCGGGCGCAGGAAGGGCAGGCGGCCGTCCTTCCTGAGCTGCGCCTGGCGCTCCATGATGCGGTGCGCGTAGTAGATCGGCGCGGGCATCAGCTCCGGCGTCTCGTCGCACGCGTAGCCGAACATCAGGCCCTGGTCGCCGGCGCCGGTGTTGAGGTAGTCGTCGC
>JBBAPJ010000086.1:0-9640 GCA_040400855.1 Rubrivivax sp. | reverse complement strand
GTGGGACCTCGTCGTCGTCACCAACGACATCTACACGAAGGAAGACCAGCGCCTGCTCACGGTGGCCGGCGCGCTCGAGCCCGAGCGCATCATGGGCGTGGAGACCGGCGGCTGCCCGCACACCGCGATCCGCGAGGACGCCTCGATCAACCTGGAGGCGGTGGACCGCATGCTCGGCAAGTTCCCCAACGCCGACATCGTCTTCATCGAGTCCGGCGGCGACAACCTGGCTGCCACCTTCAGCCCCGAGCTGAGCGACCTGACCATCTACGTCATCGACGTGGCCGCCGGCGAGAAGATCCCGCGCAAGGGCGGGCCCGGCATCACCAAGAGCGACCTCTTCGTCATCAACAAGATCGACCTGGCCCCCCATGTCGGCGCCGACCTCTCCGTGATGGAGGCCGACACGCGCCGCATGCGCCCCACCCGCCCCTACGTGATGACGAACCTGCGCACGCGCCAGGGGCTGGACGAGGTGATCGGCTTCATCGAGCGCAAGGGGCTGCTCACGCAAACGTGACCCACCCGCGCCGCCCGGGATGCTCCAGGTGCGGCAGGCCGTTGTAGGTCACGAGGGTATGGCGCTTCGGGCCGAAGGCGAACTCGGTCACCGAGCTGTTGCGCATGCGCAGGTTGAGCTCCACCATCGCCTCGGCCGGTGCGCCCAGCACCTGCGCCACCGCGGTGGAGATCGGCCCGCCGCTGGACACCAGCAGCACGTCGCCGGCGTGGCGCGTGCGCACGTGGTCGAGCGCACCGGCCACGCCGTCGAGCCAGCCGCTCCAGGTGGGCATGCCGCGCGGCTGCGTGCGCCCTTCCATCCAGGCCTGCAGCGCCACGCGCAGCAGCCGGAAGTGCGCACGGTAGCCCTCGGGCGTGCCGGGCGGGGGCAGCGGCTCGCTCAGCGTGTGCGCCACCGTCTCGAACAGGGCCTGGCTGTCGTACTCGTTCAGACCCGGCCACTCGAGCGCCTCGGGCAGCCCCGGCAGTTCCGACGCGATGGCCTCCAGGGATTGCCGGTGTCGCACGAGCGTGCCGCGCAGCACGCCCTCGAAGGCCAGGCCGCGCTCGCGCATCCACTCACCCAGCGCCGCGCACTGGCGCGTGCCGAGCTCGCTGAGCCGGTCATAGTCGTCCGCGCCGAAGGAGGCCTGGCCGTGGCGCACGAGGTAGAGGGTTCCCATGCCCGCATTGTGCGGGGGACTTGCGCGACACGGCCTCGGGCATTTCGTCGCACACTTGCGCCATGGCCAAGCTCTATTTCCGCTACGCGGCGATGAACGCGGGCAAGTCGACTTCCCTGCTGCAGGCCGCGCACAACTACGAGGAGCGCGGCATGCAGGTGGCGCTCTTCACCGCGGCGCTGGACGAGCGCGGCGGAGCCGGCGTCATCGGCTCGCGCCTGGGCCTGCACCGCAGCGCCGCCACCTTCGGGCCCGGCACCGTCTTCACGCGCGAAGCGCTGCCCGCCGAACTCGCCTGCGTGCTCGTGGACGAGGCGCAGTTCCTCACGCCCGAGCAGGTGCAGCAGCTGCACCGCCTGGCCAACCGCGAGGGGCTGCCCGTGATCTGCTACGGGCTGCGCAGCGACTTCCAGGGCCGCGGCTTTCCCGGGGCGATCGCGCTGCTCACCCTGGCCGACGATCTCGAGGAGATGAAGACGATCTGCGCCTGCGCCCGCAAGGCCTCGATGAACATGCGCATCGACGCGCAGGGCCGCCGCGTGCGCGAAGGCGAGCAGGTGCTCATCGGCGGCAACGAGAGCTACCGCGCCGTGTGCCCCGCCTGCTTCTACGCCGAGGAGGAGGAAGGCCCGCAGAAGGCACCGGGCCTCTTCGGCTGAGCCGGCGTGTCAGGCAGCCCGTCCGCCGGGCGGGCGCCGTGTCGCGAGCCAGATGCTCGGCAGAATCAGCACCGCGCCCACCGCGTGGAACCACCGCGGCGGCTCGCCCAGCACGGCCCAGCCCCCCAGCGCCGCATAGAGCGGCGCCAGGTACATGATGAGCGCGGTGCGCGACGCGCCGAGCTCGCGCTGCAGGTAGCTGTAGGCACCGTACGAGATGACGCCCGGCACCAGCGCTGCCAGCACGACGAGGCCCAGCGCCGCGCCGCCCAGCGGGGGGGCCGGCTGCAGCCAGGCCTCCAGTGCCGTGAAGGGCAGCAGCACGATCACGCCGCCACAGGCAATCGCCACGAGCCGCGCCAGCGGCGGCAACGCCGAGGGCCAGTGCTTGAGCAGCACCGAGTAGGCCGCCCAGCACACAGCGGCCACGACGATCCAGCCATCGCCCACGGTAAAGCGCACCTCCAGCAGCGCACGCGGGTCGCCGCGCGAAATCACGAAAAGCACGCCGGCCAGCGCCAGCACCACGCCCGCCCATTGCGCGCGCGACATCGCCTCTTGCAGCACGCGCGAGCCCGCGTACACGATCGCGATCGGCGTGGCGGCGTAGATGAGGGCGATGTTGTTCGAGCTCGTCGTGTGCCCGCCCAGGTACACGAAGGCGCCGCAGACCCACATCCCGAGCGCGCCGAGCGCGAGCATCTGGCGCCACTCCCGGCGGATCGCCTCACGCGTCTGGGCACGGGCCAGCACACCCCACGTGAAGGGCAGCAGCAGCACGATCGCCAGGGCCCAGCGCCCGAGTGCCAGCAGGTGCGGCCCGATCACGCCCTCGGAGGCGCGCGCGATCAGGTAGTTGGACGACCACAGCGCCGGCACCACCCACAGCAGCACCTGCGCGCGGCGCGCGCGGCGGTCGGTCACGGGTGGATGGCCCAGGTGGCCATCTCCTGGCCCATGCGGATCGCCCCGCCCGGTGCCCAGCGCGGGTTGAAGGCCAGCGGCCCGGGCGGGAACAGCAGCACGACGGTGGAGCCGAGCAGGAAGCGACCCATCTCCTGCCCGCGCGCAAGCTGCACGTCCTGGGCGGTGTAGTCCCAGCTGCGCACCGTGCCGGGCCGGGGCGGGTTGACCACGCCGTGCCAGGCGGTGGCCATGCTGCCCACGATGGTCGCGCCCACGAGCACGAGCACCCAGGGGCCGGGCAGGACCGAGCCCGCCGGCGGGTCGAAGACGCATACCACGCGCTCGTTGCGTGCGAAGAGCCCGGGCACACCGCGCGCGGTGGCCGGGTTCACCGAAAAGAGCTCACCCGGCACATGCACCATGCGCAGCAGCCGGCCGGCACAGGGCATGTGGATGCGGTGGTAGTCCTTCGGGCTCAGGTAGAGCGTGGCGAAGTGGCCCTGGTGGAAGTGCGCGGCCAGCGCTCCGTCGCCCCCGAGCAAGGCGGTGGCGCTGTAGTCGTGTCCCTTGGCCTGGAAGATGCGGCCCGCCTCGATGCGACCGAACTGGCTGATCGCGCCATCCACCGGGCACAGCAGATCGGCCGCCGCCAGCGGCCGGGCGCCCTCGCGCAGCGGCCGGGTGAAGAAGTCGTTGAAGGTCGGGTAGGCGCCCGCATCGGGCTCAGCCGCCTCGGCCATGTTCACGCCGTAGCGACGCACGAACCAGCCGATGGCCGAAGTCGTCAGCGCGCCGCCGCGCGCCGATGCCAGTTGCCCCATCAGGGAGGTCAGCGCCTGCTTGGGCAGCAGGTGCTGCAGCATCACGGCCACTCGTTCGGACATCCTGGACCCCTTGCGGACTCAGCGCAGGGCCGGTCCGGCCTCGCGCACGGCGCGCACCATGCCCACGGCCATGCCCGCGCCAAAGCGCTTGGCCAGCCGCTCGGCCACGTTCTCCCGCGGGGTGTAGTCGACGATCTCCTCGGCCTTGACCACCTCGCGCGCCACGAAGTCGAGGTTGCCGTAGCGGTCGGCCAGGCCGAGCTTCACGGCATCCTCGCCGTTCCAGACGAGCCCGGAGAAGAGCTCAGGCGTCTCCTTCAGGCGATTGCCCCGGCCCTCGCGCACCACCTTGATGAACTGCTGGTGGATCTGCGCGAGCATCTCGCGCGCGAAGGCCTCCTGCTGCGCGTTCTGGGGGCTGAAGGGGTCGAGCATCCCCTTGTTGGTGCCGGCGGTCAGCAGCCGCCGCTCGATGCCGAGCTTCTCCATGGCGCCGACGAAGCCGAAGCCGTCCATCAGCACCCCCACGCTGCCCACGAGGCTCGCCTTGTCGACGAAGATCTCGTCGGCGGCCGCCGCCACGTAGTACGCGCCCGAGGCACAGATGTCCTCCACCACGGCGTAGACCTTCTTGCCGTGCAGCGCCTTCAGGCGCCGGATCTCGTCGTTGACGATACCGGCCTGCACGGGGCTGCCGCCCGGGGAATTGATGCGCAGCACCACCGCCTGCGCGCCCGCATCCTGGAAGGCCGCCTTGAGTGCGCCCAGCAGCGCTTCCGCGCTGGCCTCGGCGTCGGCGTCGATCGTGCCGCGCACATCCACGAGCGCGGTGTGCGGCGCGGAGGTGGCCGACACGTGCGCGCCGTCGGCCCACAGCACGGACAGCACCATGATCGCCAGCCCGAGCCACGCCAGCCGCAAGCCCACGCGCCAGCGCCGCTCGATGCGGCGCTCGCGCAGCAGCTCGCCGGCCAGCCGCTCGAGCGCGGCCTCCGCAGCGGTGGGAGGCAGCGGGGATGGCGCAGGGTTGGCGCCCGTCGCAGGAGTCGCCGCCGCGGGCGCGGGCGCGGCCTGTCCATGCAGGCTCGGTTCGAGTCGGTCGTCCATCGGGGCAGGCTCGGGGATCAACCCGCAGGCGCGGGGGCTGGCGCGGGCGCGTCAGGCCCGTCTTCGAAGACGGGGCGAATGTGCTCGGAAGGATACCAAGTGACCTGCCCGCCCTCCTCGCGCACGTTCAGCGGGGTGAGCCGCCCGCGGCCGCAGGGGCCGCCCACGCAGCGGCCGTCAGCCGGCTCGTAGGAGGCACCGTGGATCGAGCAGACGATGAAGCGGCGATCCCCGTCGAGGAACTGGCCTTCCTGCCAGTCCATCTCGGTGGGCACGTGCACGCAGCGGTTCAGGTAGCCCACCACCGACGCATCGAAGCGCAGCACGAACGCGCGCGCGGGCATTCCCCAGGCCATCACATCGAAGACCCAGGCCTTGCCGCCTTCCTCCAGCTCCCCGGAGGCGCAAAGCACGACACCCATCACGCGTTCTCCAGCAGCCAGTCGTGCAGCTCGCGCGTGGAGTGCGCGACGAAGACGGGCTCGTGCACGCCGAAGGCGGCGTGGTCGTGCGCGCCGTAGCTCACGCCCAGCGCGGCCACGCCCGCACGCGCCGCCATCTCGAGGTCGTGCGTGGTGTCGCCGATCATCAGCGTGCGCTCGGGCGCGGCACCCAGCTCGGCCATCAGCTCCAGCAGCATCTGCGGGTGCGGCTTGGAGGCGGTCTCGTCGGCGGTGCGCGTGGCGTCGAAGAGGCTGCGCAACTGCGTCGTGCCCAGCGCTTCGTCCAGGCCGCGCCGGCTCTTGCCCGTGGCCACCGCAAGCAGGTGGCTGCGCGCGCGCAGGCCCTGCAGCATCGGCAGGGTGCCGTCGAAGAGCACCACCTCGTGCTGCGCGGCGAAGTAGTGGCGACGGTAGGCGTTGGCGAGCTCGGCGTAGCGCTCGACCGGAAAGCCGGGGGCCGCGTGCGTCAGCGCGTCGCGCAGGCCCAGCCCGATCACGAAGGCAGCCTGCTCGTCGCTGGGCACCGCCGTGCCGACGTCCCGGCAGGCCACCTGGATGGCGCGCACGATGAGCGCGGTGCTGTCGAAGAGCGTGCCGTCCCAGTCGAAGGCGATGAGGTCGAAGCGTCTGTTCTTCATGGAAATCTCACGGGCCGAGATCATGCCCCAGGTGCAGCCAGCGCATCGACCACGCGGGCGAGCGCTTCGGGCAGCGGCGCCTGCAGGTCGAGCTCCAGCCCGCTGGCAGGGTGCGCGACGCGCAGCCGCTGGGCATGCAGGAACATGCGGGGCAGGCGCACGGGCTGAGCGCCCGCCCGCACCCGGCCCTCGCTTGCCAGGCCCTCGCGCGCCAGGCGCCGGTTCAGCTCGAAGTCGCCGTACTTGTCGTCCCCCGCGATGGGGTGCCCCGCCCCGGCCAGGTGTACGCGTATCTGGTGCGTGCGGCCGGTGCGGATCGTCACGGCCAGCAACGTGAAGCCGGGCAGGCGACGCTCCACCTGCACGAGCGTGATCGAGCGCCGCCCCGCCTCGTCGGCGGGCGAGGTCGTGCGCACACGGCGCTCACCCTCGGCCGTGAGGTACTTGTGCAGCGGGATGTCGATCACCTTGAGGTTGGCCGGCCAGTCCCCTGCCACCAGCGCCGCGTAGGTCTTGCCCACGGCCTTGTCCGGGCCGCGGGCGCGGAACTGCTCCTGCAAGGCCGTCAGCGCGCTGCGCTTCTTGGCCACCAGCAGCACGCCCGAGGTCTCGCGGTCCAGCCGGTGGACCAGCTCCAGGAAACGCGCCTGCGGCCGCGCGCGGCGCAGCTGCTCGATCACACCCGAGCTCACCCCGCTGCCGCCGTGCACGGCCACGCCGGCAGGCTTGTCCAGTGCCAGCAGGTAGTCGTCCTCGAAGAGCACCGGGAACTCGCGTGCAGGGACGCCGGCGGCATCGGCAGGCGCCGCCGCAGTGCGCACCGGTGGCACACGTACCTCGTCTCCGGCGGCCAGCCTCGTGTCGGCAGCGGCTCGGCCACCGTTGATGCGCACCTCTCCGCTGCGGATCACGCGGTAGACATGGGTCTTGGGCACCCCCTTGAGGACCCGAAGCAGGAAGTTGTCCAGCCGCTGGCCGGCCGTGTCTTCGTCCACGACGAGCCGGCGCACAGCCGGCGGCGTACGCTCACCCACCGGCGCAACCGCCGCAGCCGACCGGTCCCGGTCGATTGAGCTGGCCCGGGGCCCGGGCGCACTTTGCGCGCTCGGGCCGCCTCGGGGGCGTATAATCCGGCGCTCCACGTTCGTGCTGCAAGTGCTTGATTCCCGGCAGTTTACCCGGGCCTTGCAGCAAGGGCGGGAGAGGTTGGCACAGGCCCCGGAAGGGCCGGGCCGGCCGACAAGGGTTGATGCAACGCCCGGGCGCACGCCGAATGGTTCCACGCGCCAAAGCGCGCGGAGGGTTCGCGGGCCTGGGTGGCAGAGACACGACGGACGAGAACCGCTTCGCCTGAAGGCGAGGCACCGACGAAAGATTCACGGGCACAGCAGCCCGGCCGACCTCGGCCTGCCGCTGTGCCCCGCTGCAACGGCTCCGGCAGCCATCCCCATGATCACCCCCCTTCTCCCACTCTGCCCCGTGCGGTCGTCCGGCATGTTGCCGGATCGGCGAGCCCGGTCAGCAGCCCGAGCGGCGCATGTCGCCCCGGGGTCGGGCACGGGCGTGCACGGGTTGCGCCACCGGGCCCGCGCGCACGCGCCAACGCCGCAGCGCTGAGGGCCTGGCAGGTGGCGCGGCCTTCGCCGCGCCCACGCCCCGCCCCCGGCTGCGGTCCAGGGCGATTCGCTTCATCGGTTCTCCTCCCGCGTCTCGTGCATCGGGAGTGCGCTGCCTGTCCGTTGAGGTCCGGCAGCGCGTGGATGCTCGGGTCCGGTGCCGCATGGCGGCCAAGGGGCGCGGGCGGACGAGGAGTGCACGACACATGAAGCGCATGCTGATCAATGCCACGCAGCCCGAAGAGCGGCGCCTGGCGATCGTCGACGGGCAGAAGCTGCTCGATTTCGAAACCGAGGTGGAAGGGCGCGAGCAGCGCAAGGGCAACATCTACAAGGCCGTGGTCACGCGGGTGGAGCCGGCGCTGGAAGCCTGCTTCGTCGACTACGGCGAGGACCGCCACGGCTTCCTGCCGTTCAAGGAGATCTCGCGCAACTACTTCCGCGAGGGGGCCGATCCACGCAGCGCCAAGATCGGCGATGCGATCCGGGACGGCCAGGAACTGCTGGTGCAGGTCGAGAAGGAGGAGCGCGGCAACAAGGGCGCGGCGCTGACCACCTTCGTGAGCCTGGCGGGCCGCTACCTCGTGCTGATGCCCAACAACCCGCGCGGCGGCGGCGTGAGCCGGCGCATCGAGGGCGAGGACCGCGAGGAGCTCAAGGAGAACCTCGAGCAGCTCGACTACCCCAAGGGCATGAGCCTGATCGCGCGCACGGCCGGCATCGGCCGCAGCGCCGCCGAGCTGCAGTGGGACCTCAACTACATGCTCAAGCTGTGGAGCGCCATCGACGAGGCCTCCAAGGCAGGCAAGGGTGCGTTCCTCATCTACCAGGAGAGCTCGCTCGTCATCCGTGCGATCCGCGATTACTTCACCGCCGACATCGGCGAGATCCTGATCGACACCGACGACATCTACGAACAGGCCCACCAGTTCATGGATCACGTGATGCCCGAGATGGGGCACCGCGTGAAGCGCTACCGGGACGACGCGGCCCTCTTCTCGCGCTTCCAGATCGAGCACCAGATCGAGACGGCCTATTCGCGCACCGTGAACCTCCCCTCGGGCGGGGCGATCGTGATCGACCACACCGAGGCCCTGGTGGCGGTGGACGTGAACTCGGCGCGCGCCACCCGCGGCGGGGACATCGAGGAGACGGCCACCCGCACCAACCTCGAGGCCGCCGACGAGATCGCGCGCCAGATGCGCCTGCGCGACCTGGGCGGCCTGCTCGTCGTCGACTTCATCGACATGGAGGAGAGCAAGAACCGCCGCGAGGTCGAGCAGCGGCTGCGCGACGCGCTGCGCAACGACCGCGCCCGCGTCCAGTTCGGCTCGATTTCCAAGTTCGGGCTGCTCGAACTCAGCCGCCAGCGCCTGCGCCCGGCGCTGTCCGAGGGCAACCACATCACCTGCCCGCGCTGCAACGGCACCGGCCACATCCGCGACACCGAGAGCTCGGCGCTGCAGATCCTGCGCATCATCCAGGAGGAGGCGCTGAAGGACAACACCGCCGCCGTGCACGTTCAGGTGCCGGTGGAAGTGACGAGCTTCCTGCTCAACGAGAAGCGCTCCGAGATCACGAAGATCGAGCTCAAGCAGCGCGTGACCGTGCTGCTCGTGCCCAACAAGCACCTGGAGACGCCCAACTACAAGCTCGAGCGGCTGCGCCACGACGACCCGAGGCTGGACAGCTACCGCGCGAGCTACTCGATGATCGAGGAGCCCGAGGATGAAGTCGGGATCACGCGCCGCGAGAAGGCCAAGGCCAAGCAGGAGCCCGTGATCAAGGGCGTGCTGCCTGACCAGCCCGCGCCGCCCGCTCCGGCCCCGGCACCGGCCCGGGCTGCCCCCGTGGCGGCTGCCCCTGTACCGGCGCCCGCGCCCGTGCCGGCTGCGGCACCTGCGCCGGCTGTGGCGGCGGCCGCGCCGGCGCCCAGCGGGGCAGGCTTCTTCGGCTGGGTGCGCCGCCTGCTCGGCACCGCGCCCTCCAGTTCGGCCCCGGCACCCGCTCCTGCAGCGGCAGCGGCCGGCACGCCACGAGAAGGCATCTCCGCCACCCAGGCGCCCGCGCGCCCGACGGAAGGGCGTGAGGGTCGCGAGGGACGCGGCGAGGGCCGTCGTGGCGAACGTGGCGGCCGAGGCGGCCGCGGTGCGCGCGAAGGTCGCGAGGGTGCTCGTGAAGGCCGCGAGGGCGCGCGTGAAGGCCGAGAGGGCCGCGAGGCCCGGCCACCCCGTGAGGGCCGTGAGGGCCGTGAGGGCCGTGA
>JBBAPJ010000085.1:0-9848 GCA_040400855.1 Rubrivivax sp. | reverse complement strand
GCCCGGCGCTGCCGGCCTCGGAGCGGAAGCACGGGCTGTGCGCGGTGAGCTTGATCGGCAGCGCCGAGGCCTCCAGGATGCGCTCGCGCACCGTGTTGGTGAGGCTGATCTCGCTCGTGGAGATCAGGTACTGCTCGACGGGCGCCGCCTCGCTGGCCGTGCCGTCGCCCTGCGCGCCCTCGCTGCCGCGGTACACCCAGAACATGTCGTCCTTGAACTTGGGCAGCTGCCCCGTGCCCTCGAGGATCTCGCGGTTGACGATGTAGGGCGTGTAGCACTCGGTGTAGCCATGCGCCTGCGTGTGCAGGTCGAGCATGAACTGGGCGAGTGCCCGGTGCAGCCTGGCCACCGGCCCGCGCAGGAACGTGAAGCGCGAGCCCGACAGCAGCGCGCCGGTGTCGAAGTCCAGGCCCAGGCGGGCGCCCAGGTCCACGTGGTCCTGCACGGGGAAGTCGAAGGCGCGCGGCGTGCCCCAGCGGCGCACCTCCACGTTGGCCTTCTCGTCGGCGCCCACGGGCACGCTCTCGTGCGGCAGGTTGGGTACGCCCATGAGCATCTGCGCGAGCTCGGCCTGGATCGCCTCGAGCCGCTCGGCCGAAGCCTTGAGCTCGTCGCCGATGCCGGCCACCTGCGCCATCACGGAGGAGGTGTCCTCGCCCTTGCCCTTGAGCATGCCGATCTGCTTGCTCAGCGTGTTGCGCTGCGCCTGCAGGCCCTCCGTGCGGGTCTGGATCGTCTTGCGCTCGGATTCGAGCGCGGCGTAGCGCGCCTCGTCGAGGAAGGGTTGCGGGTCGCGGCGCGTGCGCAGCCGCGCGGTCACGGCGCCGAGGTCACGGCGCAGCAGGTTGATGTCGAGCATCTCAGTGTCCCGGGTTCGAAGGGGAAGGGTCGGCCTCTCGCGCCGCCGCGGCTTCGGCCATGCTGCGGTCCCCGAGGCCCAGCGGCAGCGGGAAGCGCACCTTCTCCTCCACGCCGTCCATCTTGCGCAGGCTCACCGCGCCGAGTTCGCGCAGCCGCGCGATCACCTGCTGCACGAGGATGTCCGGCGCCGAGGCGCCGGCGGTCAGCCCCACGGTGCGCAGGCCCTCGATCCACTCGGGGCGCAGGTCGTCGGCGCTGTCGATCATGTAGGCGGGCGTGCCCAGCCGCTCGGCCAGTTCGCGCAGCCGGTTGCTGTTGCTGCTCGTGCGGCTGCCCACCACGATCACCACGTCCACCGAGGGCGCCAGCAGCTTCACCGCATCCTGGCGGTTCTGCGTGGCGTAGCAGATGTCCTGCTGCTTGGGCTCGCGCACGTGCGGGAAGAGCCGCTTGACCTCGGCCAGGATGTCGGCCGCGTCGTCCACGCTCAGCGTCGTCTGCGTCACCACCGCCAGCAGCGGGCTCGTGGGCTTGACCTTGGCCACGTCGGCCACGTCCTCCACGAGGTAGATGCCCTGGCTGAGCTGGCCCATCGTGCCCTCCACCTCGGGGTGCCCCTTGTGGCCGATCATGATGAACTCGTAGCCCTGGCGCGAGAGCTTGGCCACCTCCACGTGCACCTTCGTCACGAGCGGGCAGGTGGCATCGAAGACGTTGAAGCCGCGCTGGCGCGCCTCCTCGCGCACGGCCTGGCTCACGCCGTGGGCCGAGAACACGAGCGTGGCCCCGGGCGGCACCTCGGAGAGCTCCTCGATGAAGATCGCGCCCTTGGTGCGCAGGTCGTTCACCACGTAGGTGTTGTGCACGATCTCGTGGCGCACGTAGATCGGCGCGCCGAACTTCTGCAGCGCGCGCTCCACGATCTCGATGGCACGGTCCACGCCGGCACAGAAGCCACGCGGCTCGGCCAGCACCACATCTTCCAGCAGGCTCGTCGTCGTCACAGCACCCCCAGCACCTGAACCTCGAAGCGCACCGGCTGGCCCGCCAGCGGGTGGTTGAAATCGAAGAGCAACCAGTCCGGCCCCACCTCGCGCACCACCCCCGCGTAGGCGCCCGCGCCATCGGGCGTGGGGAACTGCACCACGTCGCCCAGGTCGTAGCGGGCGTCGGGGTCGCCGAGCTCGTGCAGCAGCGCCAGCTTCACGCGCTGCAGCAGCTCCGGGTTGCGCTCACCGAAGGCCTCGCCCGCGGCCAGCTCGAAACTCTGGTGCGCGCCCTCGGCCAGGCCGATCAGGCGCGCCTCCATCGCCGGCGCGAGCTGCCCCGTGCCCAGCGAGAGCGTGGCCGGCTTGTCGCCGAAGGTGTTGATGACGTCCGCCCCGTCCGGCCCGGCCAGGCGGTAGTGCAGCGTCAGGAACGAACCGGGCTCGATGGTGGTCACGGCAGGTGTCGGATCACCCCTGTGGGGGATCCCGTTGGGGGAAGGCGCGCGCCGCGGTGCGGCGATAGACTGGCCCGGATTCTACGAGCCGCACCACCCGCTTCCCCCCATGTCCGCCCTGCTCGCCTCGCCCCCTGCCACGCGCCCGCGCGAGCGGCTGCTCGCGCGCGGCCCGCAGGCGCTGGCCGACGTGGAGCTGCTCGCGCTGCTGCTGCGCACCGGCTGCCGCGGGCGCAGCGTGCTGGAGGTGGCGCAGGCGGCGATGGAGCGCGCCGGGAGCCTGGGCGGCCTGGCGGGCCTGGCGCAGGCCCGGCCCGATGCCCTGGCCGGCATCCCCGGCCTCGGCCCCGCGCGCCGCGCCGAGCTGGCGGCCGCCTTCGAGCTCGCGCGCCGCGCCGCCGCCGAGCCGCTGGGCCAGGCCCCCGTCTTCACCGCCCCCACCCAGGTGCGCGACTACCTCATGCTCGAGCTCGGCGGCCTGCCGCACGAGGTCTTCGCCGCGTTGTTCCTGGATAGCCAGCACCGCCTCATCACGCTGCGCACGCTCTTTCGGGGCACGCTCGCGCAAACCTCCGTCTACCCACGCGAGGTGGTGAAAGAGGCGCTGGCCTGCAATGCCGGCGCGGTGGTGCTCGCGCACAACCACCCCTCGGGCACGGCCGAGCCCTCGCGGGCCGATGAATTCCTCACCCACACGCTCAAGTCCGCGCTGCAGCTGGTGGATGTGCGGGTGCTCGATCACATCGTCATCGGCCGCGGGCAGTCGGTCTCGTTTGCCGAGCGGGGGCTGCTGTGAAGGCCGCGGCGCGTCCGCCCGAGTCGCTCAAGAGCTTCGAGTCTCTCGCCCAGGCCCTGAAGGCCCGCGCCAAGGCCGAGCGCGCCGAGGCCGAGCGCCGCGCGCGTGAGGCCGCTGCGGAGCGGGCGCGCCAGCAGGCGCTGGAGCGTGAGCGCCAGGCCTTCGCGCTGGCCGTGGGCCCGGTGCACGCGCTGCCCGATACCCGCCGCGCGCTCGTCGATCGCCCCCGCCCCGCCCCCGAGCCGCGCCAGCGCGAGGCCGATGAACGCGCGGCCCTGGCCGAGAGCCTGTCCGACGAAGTCGACATCGAGACGCTCTTGCTCACGGATGACGGCCTGAGCTACCGCCGCCCCGAGATCGCGCCCGATGTCGTCTCGCGCCTGCGCCGCGGCCAGTGGTCGATCCAGGCGCAGGTGGATCTTCACGGCCTGCGCCGCGAGGAGGCACGCGAGCGCATCGCCGCCTTCCTGCGCGAGGCGCGGCGGCGCGGCCAGCGCTGCGTGCGCGTGGTGCACGGCAAGGGCAACGGCTCGCCCGGGCGCCAGCCCGTGCTCAAGGCCAAGGTGCAGCGCTGGCTCGCGCAAAGCAACGAGGTCGTGGCCTTCACCCAGGCCAGCGGGCCGCAAGGGGGTGCGGGGGCGTTGATCGTGTTGCTGGCGGGGTGAGGCCGAGCCCTACCCCCCCTTGTTCCGCATCCAGTCCGCCGTCCCGAAGAACGCCTCGGCCAGCCGCTGCGCCAGCGCCTCGTCCAAGCCCTGCTCGGCCATCGCCTGCATCATGCAGGCCATCCACTGGTCGCGCTCGGCGATGCCGATGGCGTAGGGCAGGTGCCGCGCGCGCAGGCGCGGGTGGCCGAAGCGCTCGATGTAGAGGTTGGGGCCTCCGAGCCACCCGCACAGGAACCAGTGCAGCTTGTCGCGCGAGCCCTCCAGCGTGGGCGGGTGCAGCGCGCGGATGCCGGCGAAGGCCGGCTCGAGGTCCATCAGGTCGTAGAAGCGGTCCACCAGCGCGCGCACGCCGGGCTCGCCGCCGAGGCGTTCGAAGGGAGTGGAGGCAGGCGCTGCCTGGGCAGGCGAGTCTTCGGGCATCTGGCTCATGGCACGCTCACCCCGGCAGGAACATCTGCTGCAAGTCCGAAAGAAAGTCGAAGCCCTTCTCGGTGGGCACCACGCGGCGCTGCATGAAGTCCACCGCCGCATCGGGCTCCACCAGCGCGCGCGCCTGGGCCTGCCCCACCGCGGCCTCGATCGCCGAGGGTGGCAGCCCCGTGCGGGCGCAGAACTCGGCCACCGCGAAGCCCTCGCGCAGCCGCAACGCGTTGAGCACGAACTCGAAGGGCAGGTCGCGCCGTGCCACCTCGTGCTCGTTGGAGACGGCGCGGCCCGCCAGCGCGTGCTCCATGTAGGCCGCCGGCTCGCGCCAGCGCACCTGGCGCAGCACCCGGTGCGGAAAGCTCAGCTTGCCGTGCGCCCCGGCACCGATGCCCAGGTAGTCGCCGAACTGCCAGTAGTTGAGGTTGTGCCGGCAGCGGTGCCCCGCGCGCGCGAAGGCCGACACCTCGTAGCGCGCCAGCCCCTGGGCCCCGGTGCGCGAGACGATCAGGTCGAGCATCTGCGCCGACAGATCGTCGTCCGGCAGCCCCTGTGGCGGCCGCGTGGCAAAGACCGTGTTGGGCTCGAGCGTGAGGTGGTAGATCGACAGGTGCGGCGGCGCAAAGGCCAGCGCCACGTCGAGCTCGCGCGCGAGCGCCTCGAGCGTCTGTCCCGGCAGGGCGTACATCAGGTCGATGTTGAAGGTGTCGAAGGCCGCGGCTGCCTCGGCCACCGCGGCGCGTGCCTGCGCGCCATCGTGCACGCGGCCGATGCGCGCGAGCGCCGCATCGTCGAAGCTCTGCACGCCGACGGACAGCCGCGTCACCCCCGCGGCGCGAAAGGCACGGAAGCGCTCGGCCTCGAAGGTGCCCGGGTTCGCCTCGAGCGTGATCTCGCACTCGGGCACGAGCGGCAGCCGTGCGCGCACGTCTGCGATGAGCTGCGCAATGGCCTCGGGCGAGAACAGGCTCGGCGTGCCCCCGCCGATGAACACGCTCACCACGCGCCGCCCCCACACCAGTGGCAGCGAAGCCTCGAGGTCGGCACACAGGGCCCGCAGGTAGCGGGCCTCCAGCTCGGGGGCGAGGGTGCGCCCCGCCTCGTGGGAGTTGAAGTCGCAATACGGGCACTTCTTCAGGCACCACGGCAGGTGCACGTACAGCGACAGCGGCGGCAGCTCGCGCAGGCTCAGCGTGCCCGGGCGCAGGTAGCGCATCGTCGCGTCGCGTGCGGCTTGCAGCGGCCCGGCGCCGGGCTCTGGCGCGGTGCCGGGCGAGGCGCTCGGCAGGAGTCGGATCGGATCGGACAAGTTTCGGCTAAAATGCAGTCTGACCGCATTCTAGCCGGTAACTCGGCTTCCAGGCGGCCTCACCCATGCAACCCCGCTACCTGCCCCGCACCCTCGAGCCCTTCATCGAGTCGGCCAGCCGGCAGTTCCCGGTGCTGCTCGTCACGGGCCCGCGCCAGGTGGGCAAGACGACGCTGCTCAAAGCGGTGGCCGCGCGCTCGGGCCCGAAAGCCCCCCGCCGCTACGTCACGCTGGACGACCCGCTGCTGCTGACGCTCGCGCGCGAGGAGCCTGCGCTCTTCCTGCAGCGCTTTGCGCCGCCGGTGCTGATCGACGAGATCCAGTACGCCCCGCAGCTGCTGCCGCTGATCAAGCAGCACGTGGACGCCCACCCCGGCAAGGGCCAGTTCTGGCTCACCGGCTCGCAGCCGCTTGCGCTGATGCACGGGGTGAGCGAGTCGCTGGCCGGGCGCATCGCCGTCGTGCAGCTGCAGGGCCTGAGCCTGGCCGAGTCGCTGGGCCTGCAGCCGGCCAGGGCACCGTTCGTGCCCACGCCCGGCGCGCACCCTGGCCACGCGGCGCCCGCGCCGCCACCGCGCCAAAGCGCCCTGTCCTGGCTGTACACGCGCATCTGGCAGGGGAGCTTTCCTGCCTTCGCACAACGCCCCGCGCCGGACCACGACCTCTACTACGCCTCCTACGTGCAGACCTACGTGCAGCGCGACGTGCGCCAGCTCGCGCAGGTGGGCGATCTCACGGCCTTCACGCGCTTCCTGCGCAGCGCCGCGGCGCGCACCGCACAGCTGCTCAACGTGGCAGACATGGCGCGCGATGTCGGCGTCTCTCCCCACACGGCACAGCACTGGCTGTCGGTGCTGCAGGCCTCGGGCCTGGTGTACCTGCTCGAGCCCTTTCACACCAACCTGAGCAAACGCCTGGTGAAGGCGCCCAAGCTCCACTTCCTGGACACGGGGCTTGCGGCCTGGCTCACCGGCTGGAGCAGTCCCGCCACGCTCGAGAGCGGGGCGATGTCGGGCGCCCTCTTCGAGAGCTGGGTGGTGTCCGAGCTGCTCAAGAGCTGGTGGCACCGTGGCTGCCCGGCGCCGTTCCACTTCTACCGCGACCGCGACATGCGCGAGATCGACCTGCTGATCGTGCAGGACGGCCACGCCCACCCCGTGGAGATCAAGAAGACGGCCCAGCCCACGCGGGAAGCCGTACGGCACTTCAGCGCCCTGGGCAACCTGGGCCTGAAGCCCGGCCACGGCGCCGTGATCTGCCTGTGCCGGGAGGCGCTGCCGCTCACGCCCACGGTGGACGCCGTGCCCGCCTGGGCTATCTGAGGTGCCACCCCTGCCGCAGCAGCTGCACCATCTGCGCCGCGGCCTGCGCGCGGTGGCTCACGCGGTTCTTCTCCTGCGCATCCAGCTCGGCCACCGTGCGGCCCAGTGAGGGGATGAACATCAGCGGGTCATAGCCGAAGCCGCCCGTGCCCTGCTGCGCGGGCAGGATCTCGCCCTCCCAGCGCCCCACCGCCACGAGCGGCTCGGGGTCGTCGGCCGAGCGCAGGGCCACGAGGGTGCAGACGAAGCGCGCACGCCGGTCCGCGCCCGGGCCCAGGGCCTGGAGCTCGCGCAGCAGCCGCGCGTTGTTGGCCGCGTCCTGCACGCGGCGCGTGGCCTCGCGCTCGGCCTGCGGTGCCACCTCCCCCGCATAGTGCGCCGAGATCACCCCCGGCGCGCCGCCGAGCGCGTGCACGCACACGCCCGAGTCGTCGGCAATGGCCGCGCCGCCGCAGGCGCGCGCCGCGTGCCGGGCCTTGGCCAGTGCGTTCTCGACGAAGGTGGCGTGCGGCTCCTCGGCCTCGGGGATGCCCAGGCTCCCCTGCGTCACGAGCTGCAGCGGCAGCTCGCTGAAGAGGGCCGCCAGCTCCGAGAGCTTCTTCGCGTTGTTGGAGGCGAGTACCAGCCTCATCCCGGCACGAGCCTCATGCCAGCCCCAGCGCCCCGCGCTGCATCCCCACCAGTTCGCCGATGCCGCGCGCGGCGAGCTGCACCATCGCATCCATGTCCGCCTGCGAGAAGGGCACGCCCTCGGCCGTGCCCTGCAGCTCCACGAAGCCGCCGGCGCCCGTCATCACCACGTTCATGTCGGTGTCGCAGCCGGAGTCCTCGGTGTAGTCCAGGTCCAGCAGCGGCACGCCGCCCACGATGCCCACCGACACCGCGGCCACGAAGTCGCGGATGGGCGAGGCCGTGATGCGCTCCTGCGCGAGCAGCCACGTCACCGCGTCGTGCGCGGCCACGAAGGCGCCGGTGATGGCAGCCGTGCGTGTGCCGCCATCGGCCTGCAGCACGTCGCAGTCGAGGTGGATCGTGCGCTCGCCCAGCACCGAGAGGTCGAAGACGGCGCGCATCGAGCGGCCGATCAGGCGCTGGATCTCCTGCGTGCGGCCGCTTTGCTTGCCGCGCGCGGCCTCGCGGTCGCTGCGGGTGTGGGTGCTGCGCGGCAGCATCCCGTACTCGGCCGTCAGCCAGCCCTCGCCGCTGCCGCGCTTGTGCGGGGGCACCTTCTCCTCCACCGAGGCCGTGCACAACACCCGCGTGTCGCCGAAGCTCACCAGCACCGAGCCTTCGGCGTGGCGCGTGTAGCCGCGCTCCAGGCGCACCGCGCGCAGGGCATCGGGGGCGCGCCCGTGGGCGCGTGCTGAAAGGGTCGTCATCGTCGGGTTCGCTTTCCCACTGCGCGTCGCAGCGTGTCGTTCAGGCGCCGGATGGCACCGGCCGGGCCGGTGCCCGCACTGTCCTCGTCGTGCGCGCCGGGGGACGAGGCGTCCTCCTCGCGCGGCAGGTCCGAGTGCACGTCCTCATTGTCGGAGACGAGCAGCGGCTCGGTGTCGGCCGAGGCCCGGGCGCGCACCGCGGCCTCGGACTCGAGCTCGCCCGGATCGGTGCCTTCCCACTCCAGGCCCAGCACCGTCACGTTGTCGCTGCGCCGCCCGCTCTCGCGCAGCGCCTGGTCCACCAGGGTGCGCACCGACTGCGAGACAGGCCCGGCGTGCATCGCGCGCACGATCGCCTCGTCGCCCAGCGGCGCCCACACGCCGTCGGAGCACAGCGTCACGCGGTCCCCGGGCATCAGCGGCACCGGGCCGGCGTTGTCCACCACCGGCGTGCCCGGGCTGCCCAGGCAGGTGAAGAGCACGTTGCGCCCGAGCTTCTCGGCCTCGGGCACGAGTGCGGCGAGCGTGCCCTGGATCTCCTGGTAGGAGTGGTCGCGCGTGCGCGTGAGCAGCCGCTCGCCGCGCTGCAGGTACAGGCGCGAGTCGCCGCAGTGCGCCCACCAGGCCGCGCCGTCCTGGATCACGCAGGCCACGAGCGTGGTGCGCGGCGTGTCGGCCATCGAGCGGCCCGTGGCGTAGCGCAGCAGTTGCTGGTGTGCGGCGATGAAGGATTCGTAGAGGAAGCGGTGCGGGTCGGCCAGTATCGGCTGCGCCTCGCGCTGAAAGCGCGCGGCCAGCGCCTTGAGCGAGAGCTGCGCGGCGACTTCGCCCTCGGGGTGGCCACCCATCCCGTCGGCCACCGCAAAGAGCCCCGAGTGGCTCGTGTAGCAGTAGCCCATGCGGTCCTCGTTGCGAGGCCGCGCACCCTGGTGGCTGAGCTGGTAGACGGAAAACCGCAACGCAGGCCCCGGCTCAGGCCTTGCTCGCGGACGAGGTCTTGAGCGTCTCGATCTGCAGCCGCACACGCTCGGAGAAGCTCAGCCGCGTGTAGCGCCGCTCCGATTCGCGCGAGAGTTCCTTCTGCAAGGCGAACACGCTTTGCGGGCGCGAAAGCGGGTCCAGCGACATGCACCACTCCGTCACCTCCAGCAGGTTGTCGGAGTAGACGTTGCGCAGCCGCGAGAGGCTCAGCGCCAGCCGGTCCTTCTCGATGCGCTGCGGCGCGTCGTGCGGCGGGTAGCCCTGCATGCAGGCGTAGATGCAGGCCCCGATGGCGTAGATGTCCGTCCAGGGGCCCAGTGCGCCGTCGCGGCGGTACATCTCGGGCGCCGCAAAGCCCGGCGTGTACATCGGGCGGATGAAGTTGCCCTCCTTGGAGAGCACCTCGCGCGCGGCGCCGAAGTCCAGCAGCACGGCCTTGTTGTCGTTCGTGATGAAGACGTTGGCCGGCTTGATGTCCAGGTGCAGCATCTTGTGCTGGTGCACGATGCGCAGCCCGCGCAGGATCTCGTCGAAGAGGCTGCGGATGGTGCTCTCGCGAAACACCTTGTCGCGCTTGAGGTCGCGCGCGGTGACGATGAAATCCTGCAGCGTGTCGCCCTGCAGGTAGTTCATCACCATGTAGACGGTCTCGTTCTCGCGGAAGA
>JBBAPJ010000084.1:0-9885 GCA_040400855.1 Rubrivivax sp. | reverse complement strand
ATCACAACAGTCGGAGCACACATGAGATTCAAGCTTGCAACCCTCGCGCTGGCCGCCGGCGTGGCCACCACCCTGCCCGCGCATGCGCAGATCGAGATCCAGTGGTGGCACTCGATGAGCGGGCAGCTCGGCGAATGGCTGGGCGGCCTGGCCAAGGGCTTCAACGACAGCCAGAAGGAATACAAGGTGGTGCCGGTCTTCAAGGGCACCTACCCGGAGTCCTTCGCAGCAGCGATCGCCGCCTTCCGAGCGGGCAACGCGCCGCACATCCTGCAGGTCTTCGAGGTGGGCACCGCCAGCATGATGGCCAGCAAGGGCGCGATCGTGCCGGTGGACCAGGTCATGAAGACGGCTGGCGTCAAGTTCGACTCCTCCGTGTACGTGCCGGCGGTGGCGGGCTACTACACCGCCCCGAACGGCCAGATGCTGAGCCTGCCCTTCAACAGCTCCACCACCGTCTTCCACTACAACAAGGACGCCTTCCGCGCCGCCGGGCTCGATCCCGAGAACCCGCCCAAGACCTGGCCGGAGGTGGCGCTGGCCGCCGCCAAGCTCAAGGCCAGCGGCCACAAGTGCCCCTTCACCACGAGCTGGCAGAGCTGGACGCAGCTCGAGAGCTTCTCGGCGTGGCACAACGTGGAGTTCGCCACCAAGCGCAATGGCTTCAACGGCCTGGACACGCGCCTGGCCATCACCACGCCGCTGCACGTGCGCCACATCGAGAACCTGGCCAACATGTCCAAGCAGGGCCTGTTCGTCTACAAGGGCCGCAACAACTCCGCCGACGCCACCTACATCAGCGGCGAGTGCGCGATGGTGACGGGCTCCTCGGCGCTGTACGGCGCGGTGCAGCGCAACGCGCGGTTCAAGGGCGGCATCGGCGCCCTGCCCTACTACCCCGACGTGACGGGCGCACCCCAGAACACCGTGATCGGCGGCGCCAGCCTGTGGGCCATGAGCGGCAAGAAGCCTGAGGAGTACAAGGGGATCGCCGCGTTCTACCGCTACCTGTCGGACCCGCAGGTGCAGGCCAAGAGCCACCAGGACACCGGCTACCTGCCCATCACCTCGGCTGCCTTCAAGATCACCGAAGACAGCGGCTTCTACAAGAAGAACCCCGGCACCGACGTCTCGGTCACGCAGATGATCCGCAAGACCACCGACAAGTCGCGCGGCATCCGCCTGGGCAACTTCGTGCAGATCCGCACCATCGCCGACGAGGAGCTCGAGCAGGTCTGGGCGGGCAAGAAGAGCGCGCAGGAAGGCCTGGAGGCGATCAAGAAGCGCGGCGACGTCGAGCTCGAGAAGTTCGAGAAGGCCAACAAGAGCTGATGCCGCACACACCGGCTCTGCGGTACGGGCCGCAGGGCCGGCCCTCTCCCCGGCCAGGTCGGAAGCCGGGGCCGGCTGATTCCTCACGCTGACAGGTCCGACCTTGGCCGTCGAAAAACGCGTCCGTTTCAAGAGCTGGTGGCTGCCCTGGCTGCTGGTGGCGCCCCAGCTCGTCATCGTCACGGTCTTCTTCTTCTGGCCCGCCGGGCAGGCGCTGATGCAGAGCCTGCTGCGCGAGGATGCCTTCGGCACGAGCAGCGAATTCGTCGGCCTGGAGAATTTCAGGAACCTGTTCGCCGACGAGACCTACCTCGCCTCCTTCAAGACCACCGCCGTGTTCTCGGTGCTGGTGGCCTCGATCGGCCTGTCCGTGTCGCTGCTGCTGGCGGTGATGGCTGACCGTGTCGTGCGCGCGGCATCGGCTTACAAGACGCTCCTCATCTGGCCCTACGCGGTGGCCCCGGCCGTGGCCGGTGTGCTGTGGCTCTTCATGTTCGCGCCCTCCATCGGCGTCGTGAGCTACGCGCTGCGCGCGATGGGCGTGGACTGGAACCACCTGCTCGATGGCACCGACGCGATGATCCTGATCGTGCTGGCCGCGGTGTGGAAGCAGATCTCCTACAACTTCCTGTTCTTCCTGGCCGGGCTGCAGTCGATCCCCAAGAGCCTCGTGGAGGCCGCTGCCATCGATGGCGCCGGGCCCTGGCGCCGCTTCTGGACGGTGCAGTTCCCGCTGCTCACGCCCACCACGTTCTTCCTGCTGGTCATCAACATCGTCTACGCCTTCTTCGACACCTTTGCCATCGTGGACGCCGCCACCTCGGGCGGCCCAGGCAAGGAGACGTCCATCCTCGTCTACAAGGTGTACTTCGACGGCTTCAAGGCGATGGATCTGGGCGGCTCGGCCGCGCAGAGCGTGGTGCTCATGGCCATCGTCATCGGCTTGACGGTGATCCAGTTCCGCTACGTCGAGCGACGCGTCAACTACTGAACATGATCGAGCGCCGTCCCGCCGCCACCGTGCTGTCGCACCTCGTGCTCGTGCTCGGGGTGCTCATCGTCGCCTTTCCCGTCTACCTCACCTTCGTGGCGAGCACCCAGACGGCCGAGCAGATCGTGCAGAACGTGCCGATGTCGCTCCTGCCGGGCGACAACTTCGTGGAGAGCTATCGCCTCGCCCTCTTCGGCGGCCAGACGACCAATGGCGGGCGCATCGCGCCGGTGGCGCCGATGATGATCAACAGCCTCGTGAGCGCGCTCGTCATCGCGCTGGGCAAGATCGTGATCTCGCTCCTGTCGGCCTTTGCCGTCGTGTACTTCCGCTTCCCCGGGCGCACCTTCATCTTCTGGATGATCTTCGTCACGCTGATGCTGCCGGTGGAGGTGCGCATCGTCCCCACCTACAAGGTGATCTCCGACCTCGGCATGCTCGACACCTACGCCGGCCTGACGGTGCCGCTGATCGCCTCGGCCACCGCCACGTTCCTGTTCCGGCAGTTCTTCCTGACCGTGCCCGACGAGCTCGTGGAGGCCGCGCGCATCGACGGCGCCGGGCCGCTGCGCTTCTTCAAGGACGTGCTCGTGCCGCTGTCGCGCACCTCGATCGCCGCGATCTTCGTGATCCAGTTCATCTACGGCTGGAACCAGTACCTGTGGCCGCTGCTCGTGACCACACGCGAGGAGATGTACCCCGTGGTGATGGGCATCCGGCGCATGATCTCCGGGGGCGACGCCGCCACCGAGTGGAACGCCGTCATGGCCACCGCGATCCTGGCCATGATTCCGCCGGCGCTGGTGGTCATCCTGATGCAGAAGTGGTTCGTCAAGGGCCTCGTGGACAGCGAGAAGTAAACAGCATGGGTGCGATTGCGTTGCGCCGGGTCGAGAAGACCTACGGCGGTGGCCCGAAGGGCAACAAGGTGATCCACGGCGTGGATGCCGAGATCGCCGACGGCGAGTTCATCGTCATCGTCGGGCCCTCGGGCTGCGGCAAGAGCACGCTGCTGCGCATGGTGGCGGGGCTGGAGGAGATTACTGGCGGCGAGATCGACATTGGCGGGCGCGTCGTCAACGAGCTCGAGCCCGCCGAGCGCGATATCGCGATGGTCTTCCAGAACTACGCGCTCTACCCCCACATGAGCGTGTACGACAACATGGCCTACGGGCTGAAGATCAAGAAAGTGCCCAAGCCCGAGATCGACGCGCGCGTGCACAAGGCGGCGAAGATCCTCGAGCTCGGCGAGCTGCTCGAGCGCAAGCCGCGCCAGCTCTCGGGGGGCCAGCGCCAGCGCGTGGCGATGGGCCGCGCCATCGTGCGCCAGCCGCAGGTCTTCCTCTTCGACGAGCCGCTGTCGAACCTGGACGCCAAGCTGCGCGCGCAGACGCGCCTGGAAATCCAGAAGCTGCACCGCGAGCTGCGCGTCACCTCGCTCTTCGTCACGCACGACCAGGTGGAGGCGATGACGCTGGCGCAGCGCATGATCGTGATGAACGCCGGGCGCATCGAGCAGATCGGCACCCCCGAGGCGGTCTACGGCCGCCCGGCCACGACTTTCGTGGCCAGCTTCATCGGCGCACCCCCGATGAACCTCGTGGCCGGAAACGCCACGGCCACCGGGTTCGAGGTCGGCGGCCAGGTGCTGGCGCTGCCCGCGCCGCCGCCCCGGGCAGGGTCACTGCTGCTCGGCGCGCGCCCCGAGCACGTGGCCATCGATCCGAACGGGGCCTGGTCCTTCCACGTCGACGTGGTCGAGACGCTGGGCGCGGAGCGGCTGGTCTACGGCCAGCTCGGCACCGCTGCCTTCACGCTGCGGATGGACGGCACGCTGCCTGCGCCGGCGCCGGGGGCGCAGCTGCGGCTGACGCTCGAGCCGCGGCACCTGCACTGGTTCGATCCGGCAAACGGGCAGCGTGTGGAAGGCACGCATGGCTGAGGCTGCCTGGCCCCTTCCCTACTGGATCGCCCACCGGGGGGCCGGAAAGCTCGCTCCGGAGAACACGCTGGCCGCCTTTCGCGTCGGCGCGAGCCACGGCTACCGGGCCTTCGAGTGCGACGTGAAGCTCAGCGCCGACGGCATCGCCTTCCTGCTGCACGACGCCACGCTGGAGCGCACGACAGCGGCCTGCGGCGTCGCCGGCGAGCGCAGCTGGAGCGAGCTCTCGCGCCTCGACGCGGGCAGCTGGCACAGCCCGGCCTATGCCGGGGAGCCGATCCCGAGCTTCGAGGCCATCGCGGCTTTCGTGCGGCGCAACGGCCACGCGCTGGACATCGAGATCAAGCCCACGCCCGGGCAGGAGCTCGACACCGGACGCGCGGTGGGCCGCGAAGTGATGCGCCTGTGGGCCGGCTCGACCACTGTGCCGCTGTTCACCTCCTTCCGTCCCGATGCGCTGCAGGGTGCGCGCGAGACGGCGCCCGAGGTGCCCCGTGGCCTGCTCCTGGACACCTTGTGGGACGGCTGGGAGCGGGTGGCCGGCACCCTGGGGTGCTGTGCCGTCATCACGAACCACACGGTGATGAGCCGCGAGCTGGCCACCCGGCTGCACGGGCAGGGCTGGCGCGCCCTGGTCTACACCGTCAACGATCCCGCCACCGCGGCACGCATGGCCGACTGCGGCGTGGATGGCGTGGTGACGGATGCGGTCGATCTCTTCGACGCGACAGGCAGCACGGCCGTCACCGGGGCCGGCTGAGAGCGGGCCCGGTCAGGGCACCACGGCCGAGACGCTCGCCTCGGCACCGAAGCTGGCCGTGGGGTCCGCCGGCTGGGGCAACGTCCGCAGCTCACGAAACAGCGGCAGCCGCCACGCCACCAGCGCCAGCAGCAGTGCCGCCGCACCCGCGAAGCCGAGCGCGGCGCGCAGCCCCACGTGCTCGCCGAGCCAGCCCCCGATCAGCGCTCCGGGTCCGGCAGGCAACAGCGTGAGCCAGCGCATCGAGCTCGTCATGCGGCCGAGCATCGGCTCGGGCGTCACCGCCTGGCGCAGCGCCAGGAAGTTGATGAACAGCAGCACCGCGCCCAGGCCGAAGCACAGCAGCATCGTCGCGAAGACCGCCACGCCGAAGCCGCCGGCCGGCGTCACGGCGCAGGCCAGCCAGCCGAGCCCGGACACCGCCATGCCCAGCAGCATGCACGGGCCCGGGCCGATGCGCTCGGAGATGCGGCGGCCGAAGACGCTGCCCAGCACCGTGCCCACGCCCAGGCCGATGAAGCTCAGCCCCACGTCCTGCTCGCTCAGGCCGAGCGTGCGCGTGGCGTACAGGATCTGCACCACCACCGCCGCGTAGTGGCCCATCTGCCACAGCCCCACTGTCACGGCCATCGCCACGAGCAGCGGCGTGTCGCGCACGAAGCGCAACCCCGCCTTCAACTCGGCCAGGAAGTCGCCTCGCCCGTCGCGGCGCACCACCTCGTGCACCTTGATGCCCTTGAGCACCACCACGGAAGCCACCAGCAGCGTGGCCGTGGCCAGCAGCGCCACCGGCGCGCCCACGGCCTTGATCAGCGCACCGGCGAATCCGGGCCCGGCCACGTCGGCGCCCGAGCTCGCGATCGCGTTCTTGGCGTGCGCCTCCACGAGCCGCTCGCGCGGCACCACCTGCGTGAGCACGATCTGCGCCGCCGATCCGGCCACCACGTGCACGCAGCCGAGCACGAAGCCCACGGCGTAGAGCCACGGCATCGCGAGCCACCCCAGCCAGGCTGCCAGCGGCACGCTGGCCAGGATGAGCGCCAGCAGCAGTTCGCCCACGACATAGACCGGCAGCTTGCGCACGCGGTCCAGCCACACCCCGGAGGGCAGCGACAGCAGCACGAAGGGGGCGAGCTCGCAGGCCGTCAGCAACCCCATCTGCGTGGGCGTGGCCTGCAGCAGCACGGCTGCGGTCAGCGGCAGCGCGAGCATGCTCACCTGACCGCCCACGGCGCTGACGAGAATCGACGAGAAGAGCCGGCGGTACCCCGGGTTGCGCAGCAGGTCCTCGGGATCGAGCGCGAAGCGCGCGCGCAGCGCCGCCCCGATGCGTGAGATCGCGCCCCTCATCCGTGCGAACCGCCCTCAGCTGCGGTAGTCGGCGTTGATGCGGACGTAGTCGTAGGACAGGTCGCAGGTCCAGACGCTGGTGGCTGCCTCGCCGCGGTGCAGCTTCACGCGCACGGTGATCTCCGGCTGCTTCATCACGCGCTGGCCGTCCTCCTCGCGGTAGTCCGGGTGGCGCCCGCCCTGGCGCGCCACGTGCACGTCGTCCAGGAACAGGTCGATCAGCCCCTGGTCGAGGTCGTCGATGCCTGCGTAGCCGACCGCCGCCAGGATGCGGCCGAGGTTCGGGTCGCTGGCGAAGAAGGCCGTCTTGACGAGCGGCGAGTGCGAGATGGCATAGGCCACGCGCCGGCACTCGGCCTCGTCGCGGCCACCCTCCACCCGCACGGTGATGAACTTCGTCGCCCCCTCGCCGTCACGCACGATGGCGTGGGCCAGCTGCCGGGCCACCTCGAAGACCGCCTCCTTCAGCGCCTGGCCCTCGGGCGAGTCGAGCGTGGTGATCGGCCAGTGGCCCGCACGCTGTGTGGCCATCAGCACGAAGGAGTCGTTGGTGGAGGTGTCGCCGTCGATCGTGATGCGGTTGAAGCTCTCGTCGGCTGCCTCGCGCACGAGCGGGCCCAGCAGCGCTGGCGCGATCACGGCGTCGGTGGCGACGAAGCCCAGCATCGTGGCCATGTTGGGACGGATCATGCCGGCACCCTTGGAGATGCCGGTGACGGTGACGGTGCGCCCGCCGATGGCCACCTGCACGCTGGCCGCCTTGGGCACCGTGTCGGTGGTCATGATGCCCTCGGCGGCCTGCGGCCAGTGGTCGCGGTCCAGGCCCGCAATGGCTGCGGGCAAACCGGCCTCGATGCGCTCCACTGGCAGCGTCTCCATGATCACGCCGGTGGAAAAGGGCAGCACCTGGGCAGGGTCCACGCCCATGTAGCGCGAGAGCGCCTCGCAGGTCCGCCGCGCGCGCGCCAGCCCATCCGCGCCCGTGCCCGCGTTGGCATTGCCGGTGTTCACGACCAGGCCGCGAATCGGCTTGCCGCTGTCCAGGTGCTCACGGCACACCTGCACGGGTGCGGCGCAGAACCGGTTGGTCGTGAAGACACCGGCCACGGCCGATCCCTCGCACAGCTCGAAGACGACGAGGTCGCGCCGGTTGGCCTTGCGCACCCCGGCCATCGCCGTGCCGATGCGCACACCCGGCACGGCGTGCAGCCGGTCAGCCGGGGTCGGGGTGTACAGGACGGGCATCGCGTCGCTCTCCAGGGTGACCGCCGGCAGGCGCGGCTCAGGCGAGCTTGCCGTGGCAGTGCTTGTACTTGCGACCACTCCCGCAGGGGCAGGGGTCGTTGCGGCCCACGCGCGGCAGCGCAGGCTCGACGGTGGCCGGATCGGCCTCCTGGCTCACGCTGCCGTCCTCGTTGGGATGGGTGTAGGTGACGTTGCTGACCTGGGAGGCCTGCTGCTCGATCGCCTGGGCGGCCTCGGCCACCTGCTCCTGCGTCTGGATGCGCACCGTCAACAGCAGCCGCGTGACCTCGAGCTTCACCGTGTCCAGCAGCTGGCCGAAGAGCTCGAAGGCCTCCCGCTTGTACTCCTGCTTCGGGTTCTTCTGCGCGTAGCCGCGCAGGTGGATGCCCTGGCGCAGGTAGTCCAGCGCCGCGAGGTGCTCGCGCCAATGCGTGTCCACGGACTGCAGAAGCACCATGCGCATGAAGGGTGTGAACTGCTCCGTCCCCACCACCTCGAGCTTGGACTGGAACAGCGCATCGCCGGCCGACAGCACCCGCTCCAGCACGTCCTCGTCGGTCACCGCCTCGCTGCCCTCGACGAAGGCGCGCAGCGGCACCTCCAGCTGCCACTCCTCGCGCAGCACCCTTTCCAGGCCGTCGAGCTCCCACTGCTCCTCGACGCTCTCCACGGGCACGAAGCCGCGCACCACGTCGCCGAGCGCGCTGCGGCGCAGGTTGGCGATCCTGTCCTCCAGCGAGGTTGCCTCCAGGATCTCGTTGCGCTGCTGGTAGATGACCTTGCGCTGGTCGTTGGAGACGTCGTCGTACTCGAGCAGCTGCTTGCGGATGTCGAAGTTGCGCGCCTCGACCTTGCGCTGCGCACCCTCGATGCTGCGCGTGACGAGACCCGCCTCGATCGCCTCGCCCTCGGGCATCTTCAGCCTGTCCATGATCGCGCGCACCCGGTCACCGGCGAAGATGCGCATCAGCGAATCTTCCAGGCTCAGGTAGAAGCGGCTGGAGCCCGGGTCGCCCTGACGGCCCGAGCGGCCGCGCAGCTGGTTGTCGATGCGCCGGCTCTCGTGGCGCTCGGTGGCGATGATGCGCAGGCCGCCCAGCGCCACCACCTGGTCGTGCAGGCCCTGCCACTCCTCACGCAGGGTGTGTGCGCGCGCATCGCGCTCCTCCTGGGAAAGCGCAGGGTCGGCCTCCAGCAGCTGAATCTGCTTCTCGACGTTGCCGCCCAGCACGATGTCGGTTCCGCGGCCGGCCATGTTGGTGGCGATCGTGATCATGCCCGGGCGGCCGGCCTGGGCGACGATCTCGGCCTCCTTGGCGTGCTGCTTGGCGTTGAGCACCTGGTGCGGCAGACCCTCCTTGTTCAGCAGCTCGGAGACGAGCTCGGAGTTCTCGATCGAGGTCGTGCCCACCAGCACCGGCTGGCCGCGTTCGTGGCAGTCGCGGATGTCGGCGATGACGGCCGCGTACTTCTCGGGGCCGGTCTTGTAGATGAGGTCGAGCTCGTCGCGGCGGATCGTGGGCCTGTTGGGTGGGACGACCACCGTCTCCAGGCCGTAGATCTCCTGGAACTCGTAGGCCTCGGTGTCGGCGGTGCCGGTCATGCCGGCGAGCTTGCCGTACAGGCGGAAGTAGTTCTGGAACGTGACCGAGGCCATCGTCTGGTTCTCGGCCTGGATGGCCACGCGCTCCTTGGCCTCCACCGCCTGATGCAGGCCGTCGCTCCAGCGCCGGCCCGTCATCAGTCGCCCGGTGAACTCGTCGACGATGATGACCTCGCCGTTCTGCACCACGTAGTGCTGGTCGCGGTGGTACAGGTTGTGGGCCCGCAACCCCGCATAGACGTGGTGCATGAGCGTGATGTTGGCCGGGTCGTACAGGCTCGCGCCCTCCACCAGCAGCCCGGCCGCGCTCAGCAGTTCCTCCGCGCGCTCGTGCCCGGCCTCCGTCAGGTAGACCTGGTGCTGCTTCTCGTCCACCGTGAAGTCGCCGGGCTCGATCACGCCTTCGCCCGTGCGCGGATCGGCCTCGCCGACCTGGCGCTTCAGGCGCGGCACGATCGCGTCGATCTTCACGTACAGCTCGGTGTGGTCCTCCGCCTGGCCGCTGATGATGAGCGGGGTACGCGCCTCGTCGATCAGGATCGAGTCCACTTCGTCGACGATGGCGTAGGACTGGCCGCGCGCCATGACGCGGTCGGCCACCTCGTAGACCATGTTGTCGCGCAGGTAGTCGAAGCCGAACTCGTTGTTCGTCCCGTAGGTGA
>JBBAPJ010000083.1:0-10104 GCA_040400855.1 Rubrivivax sp. | reverse complement strand
GGCTGTCGCCTGCAAAGCCGCCCCAGACCAGACCCGGCCGCAGTGATTAAATGCCAACCCCAAGAAACATCAAGCGCAGCCCGTACAGGCGCGGCCGGACCCATGAACCTGAAACTGCCCATCACCGTCGTCGATGAACTCGCCGATCACGAGATCCGATCCGTTGGCGAGCTCGACCTGGCCAGCGGCGACATCAGGATCGTGCGCTACGAGGATTACGACATCGCCACCCAAGGCCTGCCCGCGCACCACGAGGACTACGAGTTCACCGTGGGCGTTCTCTCCAGCGGCGGCCGCGACGTCGAGTTCGGCGTGCGCGTGGACCGCGCCTCCGGCCGGTACAGCGTGACCCCGGACGAGCTGCTCGAGATCAAAGGCCGCGCGGCCAAGTTGTTCTCGCAGCCGCCGGGGGCGGCGACGAGGCATTGAGGGCCGGGAGGGAGCTTCCAATTATACTAGGTTGATCTAGTAATTTGTAAGACCTCCGATGTCCGCCCCCTTCCAGCGTCCATTCGTCGCCGAACTGGCCCGGCGGATGCAGGCCCCGCCCGGGCTGATCCAGCTGCTGGTGGGCCCTCGCCAGGTGGGCAAGACCACAGGGGTTCGGCAACTGATTGCGCAGGCCGGTTGCTCCACGCACTACGCCAACGCCGACGACCTGCTGGCCTCCGACCGCAGCTGGCTGCTGCAGCAGTGGCAGCAGGCTCGGCTGCTGGGCGAGGGGGCGCTGCTGGTGATCGACGAGATTCAGAAGGTGCCAAACTGGCCCGAGACGGTCAAGGCGCTGTGGGACGCGCAGCCGCGTTTCCTGCGCGTGGTGCTGCTGGGCTCGAGCGCGCTGCAGCTGCAGGCCGGGGCGGCCGAGAGCCTGGCCGGGCGATTCGAGCTCACGCGCGTGCACCACTGGACTTTCGCCGAGCTGCAGCAGGCCTTCGGCTACACCTTGCCGCGCTACCTCGCTTTCGGCGGCTACCCCGGCGCCGTGGCCCTGGAGAGCGAGCCGGACCGCTGGTACGCCTACATGAAGGACGCGATCGTGGAGGCGGTGATCGGCAAGGACATCCTGCAGGCCAGGCGCGTGAGCAACCCGGCCCTTTTCCGGCAGGCCTTCGAGATCCTGTGCCGATACCCCGCTCAGGAGGTGAGCTACACGAAGCTGCTGGGCCAGCTGCAGGACAAGGGCAACACCGAGCTCGTCAAGCACTACATCGCGCTGTACGGCGGCGCCTTCCTGCTGCATGCGCTGCCGAAGTACTCAGCCAAGGCGTGGCTGAGCCGCAGCTCGAGCCCGAAGATGCTGCCGGCCTGCCCGGCGCTGTACAGCATGGCCACCGGCGTGGACGTGATGGACGACCCCGAACAGCGCGGCCGCGCTCTGGAGCTGGCCGTGGGGGCCGAGCTCGTGCAGCAGCCCGGTGAAGTGACGTGGTGGCGCGAGCGCCACGACGAGGTGGACTTCGTCTACCAGTACCGCCAGGCGCTCTACGCGATCGAGGTGAAGTCGGGTCGCCGCAGATCGTCGCGTGGCCTGGAGGCCTTCTGCCGGCAGGTGCCGCAGGCCCGGCCCGTGATCGTCACGCCCGAGAACTTCCAGGCCTTCTCGTCGGACCCGCGGGGGTTCCTGAGGGAGGTGGCGGGGGCGCCTGCGCCTTGAGCATTCCTGGCGTGAAGTCGATCGGGTGGACAGGCATGTGGCCAGCTTGCACATGCGAGGAGATGGTGGGCCCTGTAGGATTCGAACCTACGACCAACGGATTAAGAGTCCGCTGCTCTACCAACTGAGCTAAGAGCCCCTGGGGTGCGCGCCGCGCCGGCAAGGCGTGGTGGGTTGTGCAGGATTCGAACCTGCGACCAACGGATTAAAAGTCCGCTGCTCTACCGACTGAGCTAACAACCCCCGCGGCAGAGCCCGTCATTATATCTCAGCGCCGCAACGCGGCTTCGACGGCCTGTGCCGCAGCCACCAGCCCGAAGGTGGCGGTGACCATCACGCTCGAGCCGTAGCCGGCGCAGGCCAGAGGCGCAGCCGGCACCTCGCACGCCTGCCCCTGCGGCCGCGCCACCGGCTCGCGCGAATACACGCAGCGCAGCCCGATCGCACCGGTGCGCGGCGCACCGTGGTGCTTGCGCAGGCGCTGGCGCAGCGAGGCGAGCAAGGGGTCATGCGAGGCCTCGGAGAGGTCGCCCACTTCCACGCGCTGCGGCTCGCGCTTGCCGCCCGCCGCACCCGTGAGGATGAGAGGGACGCCCGCCTTCAACGCCCAGGCGGCCATCGCCGTCTTGGCGCTCGTCTGGTCGCAGGCGTCCACCACGGCATCCACAGTGCCGGGCAGCAGCGCGGGCCAGTTCTCGGGCGTGGCGAATTCGTCCACCACCTGCACCTCGCAGCCCGGGTGGATGTCGGCGATGCGCGCGCGCAGCGCCTCGCCCTTGGCCTGCCCGAGCGTGGCGCCCAGCGCCTGGAGCTGGCGGTTGATGTTGGATTCGCTGACGTGGTCGAAGTCGATCAGCACGAGCCGGGCCACGCCGCTGCGCGCCAGGGCCTCGACCGTCCACGAGCCCACGCCGCCCAGGCCCACCACGGCCACGCGCAGGGTGCGCAGGCGCGCGTAGTCTTCGTCGCCGTAGAGGCGACGCAAGCCCCCGAAGCGGCGCTCGTCGAGCGCGCTCAGAGCTGCCGCTCCAGCCGCCACACCTGCCAGCGCAGCCCGAGCACGCCGCCGGCGATGATGCCCGCCAGCGCGATGAAGCTGCCCAGCGCCAAGGTGGACACCCCCGACAGGCCCTGCCCCACCGTGCAGCCCATGGCCGTGACGCCGCCGGCCCCCATCAGCACCGCGCCCACGAGGTGGTTGGCGGTGTCCTCGGTGCCGCCGAAGCCTTCCCAGCGGAAGCTGCGCGTGACGAGCGAGACGAGGGCCGCGCCGACGATCACGCCCACCGTGCTGACGATGGCCACCGTGAGCACCTTGCTCTTGTCGCTGAAGAGCATGAGCCAGTCCAGCGTGTAGGCCATCGGGGCCACGAAGGTGAGCGATTCCATGCGGCTGCTGTTGGTGGCGAGGAACGCTTCCTCGAGCGTCTGCGGGTGCTCGGGCAGGTGCCCCATGCGCCCGCTCACCCACCACACCGCCACGATCACGGCGCCGATGCCCGCGCCGCCCAGCAGCACGTCGGCACTGCGGCCCTCGGGTTTCATCAGCACCCACGCCACGAGTGCCCCGCCGATGACGAGGCCCAGCGCGAGCGCGAGCGTGCGCTGGGAGCCGCCGAAGGCATGGGCCGCGAGCGAGGGCAGGTCCTGCCCCACGGGCAGGGTGAGCGCCACGGCATCCACCGTGCCCACGCGCCACACCCCGAAGAGCCCGCGCATCGTCATGTAGGCGCTGATGCCCAGCACGCAGAAGACGACGAGCGCCTTGAGGCTGCCCCCGCCGATGCGCACGAGCGTCTTGCTGCCGCAGCCCGAGGCCAGCACCATGCCGAAGCCGAAGAGCAGCCCGCCCAGGAGGTTGGAGAGCCACACCAGGCGCGGCGGCGCGTAGATGCTCTTGCCCGCCTCGACCCAGCCGAGGAAGACCATCGCATTGAAGCCGACCATGGCCACGCCGATGGCCAGCGCCCACATGCGCATGCGCGCCCAGTCGCCCATGTTGACGATGTCGGCCACCGCACCCATGGTGCAGAAGTGGGTGCGCTGCGCGATCGCGCCGAAGACGACGGCCAACGCGAAAGCGGCCCAGAGGACCTGGGCCGCGAGGGCGGGGAGCTCGGATTCCTGCATCCCGCGATTTTAGGCCGCGGGGTCAGGCCGCGGGGTCTGGCACCTGGCTCAGCGCAGCGCGGCCAGGCGCTCCTTGCCTGCCGCAGCCGCCTCGGACTGGGGGTAGGCCTTGATGAGCTCGTCGATCGTGCGGCGCGCGCCCGGGCGGTCCTTCATCTCGGCCTGGCTGTTGGCAATGGCCAGCAGTGCCTCGGGCGCGCGGGGGTGCTTGGGCGCGGCGTTGACGAAGCCGCGGAAGGCGGCGATGGCCTCGCGGTAATCGCGCTTGCCGTACAGCGCGCTGGCCATCCAGAAACGCACGGCGTCGTTGTAGCCGCTGCCGGGGTAGCGGCGCGAGAAGGCGCCGAAGGCGGAGAACGCGCGGTCGAAGTCGCCCCCGCGCAGCACCGCCAGGGCTTCCTCGAACTGGCGCTTCTCGTCGGGGTCGGCGAGGAACTCCTGCCCGTCCAGGCTCACCTTGACGGGCTCGAGCCGGCGCAGCCGGTCGTCGATGCCCTGCGAGACATCCTTCTGGCGGCGCTGCACCTCGGCCACCTCGCGTGCGAGCTGCTCCTGCTCGCCGCGCAGCCGGGCGATCTCGCCGCGCAGCCCGTCGATCTGGCCGTTGAGATCCAGCAGGCTGCGGCGCAGGGCCTGCAGGGTCTCGGCCATCTCGCGGGCCTGGGTGGCCTGGGCAGCCTGGTTGGCGGCCTGCGCCGAGGTCAACGCCTCGAGGCGGCCCACGAGCTCAGCCAGGCGTGCACGCGTGGCCTCGTCGTTGGCGGCCACGCGCCCGCGCAGCTCGAGGATGGCCTTGCGCGCCTCGTCGTCGGAGAAGAGCGCGTGGGCGGGGGTGGCCGCCAGCGCCGCCAACAGGGCCAGCGCGCCGAGCGCGGCCCGCTTCAACGCTTCTCCTTGAGCTCGACGCGGCGGTTCTTCTCCCACGCGGCTTCGTCGTTGCCCTCGGCCGCCGGGCGCTCCTTGCCGAAGCTCACGGGCTCGAGCTGCGAATCGGCCACGCCCAGCAGCACGAGCGAGCGCGCCACGGCCTCGGCGCGCTTCTGGCCCAGGGCCAGGTTGTACTCGCGCCCGCCGCGCTCGTCGGTGTGGCCCTCGAGCACCAGGCGCCGGCCCTTGTTGGCCGCAAGCACGCGCGCGTGGCCCTCGATCACGGGCTTGGCGTCGGGGCGCACCACGTAGCTGTCGAAGTCGAAGTAGACGACGCGCTGCGCGGGCCAGCCCGGCGCTGCGGTGGTGCCCGACTGCCCGGTGGTGACGGTGGCCACGGAGGTGGAGGCGGTGCCGCCCGAGGTCGCCCCGGTGGTGCCGGTGCCGCCACCCTGGGTGGTGGACGTGGTCTGCCGGGGCTCGAGCGCCACGGCGGTGCCCGGGCGTGCGTCGCGCGTCTCCACCGGCGCTTCGTCGAGCTTGACGGACGAGCCGCAGCCCGCGAGCAGGGCGGCAACCACGGTGGCCCCGAGCAGCGCCCAGGTCGGGCGGGAAGATCGGTGCGGGCGGTTCGAGGTCATGCGGGTCTCCTTCTTCAGGTGAGGCTCATCGGCCGAAAGGCCCCCAGGCGGGCTCGCGCAAATCCAGCCCGCTCGTGAGCAGCCGCGTGCGCACGCGACCGTCCAGCGTGGTCGTCATGAGCACGTCGCGCCCCTGGGCACGGCTGGCGTAGACGAGCAGCCTCCCGTTCGGGGCGAAGCTCGGGCTTTCGTCGTCGTTCGTGTCGGAAACGGTGCGGATGGTTCCGTTGGCCAGCTCCATCGTCGTCACCCGGAAGGCATTGCCCTCGCGCGCCACGTAGGCGAGCACGCTGCCGTCGGGGCTGAGCGCGGGGCTGATGTTGTAGCTGCCGCGGAAGGTCACGCGCTCGGCGCGGCCACCGGGCCCGCCCGACACCGGCATGCGGTAGACCTGCGGGCCGCCGCCCCGGTCGCTCACGAAGTAGAGGGTGAGCCCGTCGGGCGAGAACACGGGCTCGGTGTCGATGGCGCTGCTCGTGGTCAGGCGCCGCGGGTTGCTGCCGTCCACGTTGATGAGGTAGATCTGCGCCAGGCCATCGCGCGAGAGCGTCACGGCCAGCTCGCGCCCGTTGGGCGACCAGGCCGGCGCGCTGTTGCTGCCGCGAAAGTGCGCCACGAGCTGGCGCCGCCCGGTGGCCACCTCCTGCACCCACACGCCGGCCTTCTGGGTCTCGAAGCTCACGTAGGCCAGCCAGCGCCCGTCGGGCGACCAGGCCGGCGAGATCAACGGCTCGGCGCTTTGCACCGCCACCTGCCCGGCCTCGCCATCGGCATCGGTGATGCGCAGCGCGTACTGGCGCGCAGCCCGCGTGACGTAGGCGATGCGCGTGGCAAAGACGCCGCGCTCGCCGGTGAGCTTCTCGTAGACCTCGTCGGCGATGCGGTGCGCGGCCAGGCGCAGGTCCGCCGCCGAGGCGGCCACCGACTTGGCCAGCGTGGGCTCGCCGCGGATCGCATCCCACAGGCGGTAGCGGATGTCGAAGCTGCCATCGGCCAGCCGCGTGACGGAGCCCGACAGCAGCGCATCGGCCCCGCGGGCGCGCAGCTCGGCCTGCGGCGCGGGGGTGCGCTCGTCCTGCCCGTCGGGGGTGTCGATGAAGCGGAAGGCGCCGCTGCGCTCGAGGTCTGCCCGCACGATGGCCGTGAGGGAGGCCGCGCCGGGCGGGTCACCGCGCAGCGGCGCGAGGGCCAGCGGGCGCGTGGTGGCACCGATGCCGCGGATCTCGATGCTGAACTGCGCAGCCGCGGGGCCGGCCACCAGGGTGGTGCCGAGGGCGGCAGCGAATCGTCTGCGGGGCCACATGTCCGGCCATTCTAGGCCCTGATAATCCGCCGCATGTCCTCGATCCTGGCGCGCTTTGCCCGCGTGGCGCCCTATTTCGCCGGCGCGCGCGGGGCGCTGGCCGCCGCGGGTGCGGCCGCGCTCGTGGGCGCGCTCACCGAGCCGCTGATCCCGGCGCTGATGCAGCCGCTGCTGGACAAGGGCTTCACGGGCGGGGCGCTGCCGCTGTGGTCGATCCCGCTGGCCATCATCGGGCTGTTCGCGGTGCGGGGGCTGGCGGGCTTCATCGCCAACTACGCGCTGTCGTGGGCGGCGAACCGCGGCGTGCAGTCGATGCGCGACGCGATGTTCGCGCACCTGATGCGCGCGCAGCCCGTGCTCTATGGGCGCCAGAGCGCAAGCCAGCTCACCAACACCCTCGTCTACGAGGTGCAGCAGGGCGCGCAGATGCTCGTGAGCTCGGTGCTCACGCTGGTGAAAGACACGCTCACGCTGGCCGCGCTGCTGGGCTACCTGCTGTGGCTGAACTGGAAGCTCACGCTCTTCGTGGGGGTGCTGTTTCCCGCGGTGGCGTGGGTGATGCGCACGCTCGGGCGGCGGCTGCACCGGCTCACGCTGGCCGGCCAGCAGGCCACGGATGAGCTGGCCTACGTGGTGGAGGAGAACGTGCTGGCCTGGCGCATCGTGCGGCTGCACGAGGCCGCGCCCGTGCAGCAGCAGCGCTTCGGCGCGCGCAGCCAGGCGCTGCGCAGCCTGATGCTCAAGTCCACCATCGCCGGGGCCACGATGACGCCGCTCACGCAGGTGATGGCGGCCATTGCCCTGTCGGCCGTGATCACGATCGCGCTGTGGCAAAGCAGCCAGGGCGGCGCCACGGTGGGCAGCTTCGTCGCCTTCATCACGGCCATGCTGATGCTGGTGGCGCCAATCAAGCACCTGTCGGACGTGATGGCCCCGATCACGCGCGGGCTGGCGGCGCTGGAACGCGGGCTCGACCTGATCGCGAACGCACCAGTGGAGCAAGGCGGCACGCATGCCGTGGCGCGCTCGCGCGGGGAGATCGAGCTGGCGGGGGTGTGCCTGCGCTATGGGCAAGATGGCGAGGACGGGGCCGCACCTGCCGCCCTGCAGGACGTGTCGCTGCAGGTGCACGCTGGCGAGACCGTGGCGCTCGTGGGCCCCTCGGGCGCGGGCAAGACCTCGCTCGTGAACCTGCTGCCGCGCTTCCTCGACCCCACCTCGGGCGAGGTGCGGCTGGACGGCGTGCCGCTGCGCGAGTGGGAGCTCGGCGCGCTGCGCCGCCAGTTCGCCTTCGTCAGCCAGGACGTGGTGCTCTTCAACGACACGGTGGCCGCCAACGTGGCACTCGGGGCGCCGCTGGACGCCGCGCGGCTGCGCGCGGCCCTCGAGGGCGCCTACCTGCTGGACTTCGTCGAGGGGCTGCCGCAGGGCGTGGACACGCGCGTGGGCCACAACGGCAGCCAGCTCTCGGGCGGCCAGCGCCAGCGCCTGGCGATCGCGCGCGCGCTGTACAAGGACGCTCCCGTCCTGATCCTCGACGAAGCCACCTCGGCACTGGACAGCCAGAGCGAGCGCCACGTGCAGGCGGCGCTGGAGGTGCTGATGAAGGGCCGCACGACGCTCGTGATCGCGCACCGCCTGTCCACCATCGAGCACGCCGACCGCGTGGTGGTGCTCGAGGCCGGCCGCGTGGCCGAGCACGGCACGCACGCGCAACTGCTGGCCGCGGGGGGTCTCTACGCGAGGCTGCACGCGATCCAGTTCAGGAGCTGAGAATCGGCAACCCGGAGACCTCCCCGATGACCACCCCCACGCCCGCGATCTCGCGCTACCCGGTGCCCGCCCTCGAGGCCCTGCCCGAGGACATCCGCACCCGCATCCTGGAGGTGCAGGCCAAGGCGGGCTTCGTGCCCAACGTGTTCCTGGCCCTGGCGCACCGGCCCGACGAGTGGCGCGCCTTCGTGGCCTACCACGACGCGCTGATGCTCAAGGAAGGCGGCGGCCTCACCAAGGGCGACCGCGAGATGATCGTGGTGGCAACCTCGGCTGCCAACGAGTGCCTGTACTGCGTGGTGGCGCACGGCGCGATCCTGCGCATCTACGAGAAGAAGCCGCTCGTGGCCGACCAGGTGGCCACCAACTACCGCAAGGCCGACATCACGCCGCGCCAGCGCGCCATGCTCGACTTCGCGCTCAAGGTGTGCCAGCGCTCGCACGAGATCGAGGAGGCGGACTTCGCCGCCCTGCGCGCACACGGCTTCAGCGACGAGGACGCCTGGGACATCGCCGCCATCACCGGCTTCTTCGGCATGTCCAACCGAATGGCCAACACGGTGGGCATGCGGCCCAACGACGAGTTCTACCTGATGGGCCGGGTGCCGCGGCGCTGAAGGGGGGCCTCTTGGACCGTCGCGGCATCCTCGGTGCAGGCCTGGGCCTGGCCACGGCCCTGAACCCGGGCGCGAGCACGGCCCAGACGCGCCCTGCCGCGCAGAAGGTGCTGCGCATCGTCTCGCCCAGCGAGACCGGCTTCGACCCCGCGCGCGCGGGCGACGTGGCCTCGCTGCTCGTGATCGCGCATGTCTTCGAGCCGCTTTACGGCTACGACCCGCTGGCGCGGCCCGTGAAGATGATCCCGCGCGCGGCAGCCGCCCTGCCCGAGGTGTCGGCGGACTTCCGGGAGTGGACGATCCGGCTGCGCCCGAACCAGTTCTTCAGCGACCACCCGGCCTTTGGCGGCAAGCCGCGCGAGCTCGTCGCGGCCGACTTCGTCTACAGCCTCAAGCGCTTTGCCGACCCGGCCATGAAGAGCCCGGGCTGGAGCACGCTCGACCAGGGCGGGATCATCGGGCTGGCGGCGCTGCGGCGCGAAGCCGTGGACAAGCGCCGGCCCTTCGACTACGACCGGCCGATCGAGGGCCTGCAGGCGATCGACCGCTACACGCTGCGCATCCGGCTGGAAGCCGGGCGCCCGCGCTTTGCCGAGCAGCTCGCCGGCAACGCCTCGGGCGCCGTGGCGCGCGAGGTGATCGAGGCGGTGGGCGAGGCCTCGATGGAGCACCCGGTGGGCACCGGGCCCTTCCGGCTCGCGCAGTGGCGCCGCTCCTCGCGCATCGTGCTGGAGCGCAACCCGCGCTACCGCGAGGCCTATTACGACGCGCATCCGGCCCCCGGCGACGCGGCCGGCCAAGCCATCCTGCGCGAGCTCAAGGGCCGGCGGCTGCCGATGGTGGACCGGGTGGAGATCGCCATCATCGACGAGAGCCAGCCGATGTGGCTGGCCTTCCTGCAAGGCGAGATCGACTACACGATCCTGCCCGACGAGTTCATTCCGATGGGTGTGCCGGGCGGGCGCCTGGCGCCCTACCTCGCGCGCCGCGGGGTGCAGGCCAACTTCCTGACGATGCCCTCGACCTTCTACACGATGTTCAACATGGAGCATCCGGTGGTGGGGGGCTACGAGCCGCACAAGGTGGCGCTGCGCCGCGCCATCGCGCTGGGCATCGACG
>JBBAPJ010000082.1:0-10285 GCA_040400855.1 Rubrivivax sp. | reverse complement strand
GGATCATGTCCTCGGTGCAGAAGATGTGGCCGTCGTCCTGCGTGAAGCCGCGCACCCGCATGATGCCGTGCAGGCCTCCGGTGGGCTCGTTGCGGTGGCACTGACCGAACTCGCCGTAGCGCAACGGCAGGTCGCGGTAGCTCTTGATGCCCTGCTTGAAGATCAGGATGTGACCGGGACAGTTCATCGGCTTGAGGGCGTAGTCGCGCTTCTCCGACTCCGTCGTGAACATGTTCTCGCGGTACTTGTCCCAGTGCCCGGTCTTCTCCCACAGCGTGCGGTCCAGCAGCTGCGGGCCCTTGACCTCGTGGTAGCCGTTGTCGCGGTAGACCTGGCGCATGTACTGCTCGACCTGCTGCCAGATCGTCCAGCCCTTGGGGTGCCAGAACACGACGCCGGGGGCGTGGTCGTCCACGTGGAAAAGGTCGAGCTCGCGGCCCACGCGGCGGTGGTCGCGCTTCTCGGCCTCCTCGAGCATCGTCAGGTACTTCTGCAGGTCGTCCTTGGTGGCCCAGGCGGTGCCGTAGACGCGCTGCAGCATCTCGTTGCGGTGGTCGCCCCGCCAGTAGGCACCAGCCACCTTCATCAGCTTGAAGTGCTTGAGCCTACCCGTGCTCGGCACGTGGGGGCCGCGGCACAGGTCCTCGAAGCCGCCTTCGCGGTACAGGGACACGTCCTCGCCCGCCGGGATGGAGCCGATGATCTCGGCCTTGTAGTGTTCGCCTTGGGCCTTGAAGTGCGCCACGGCCTCGTCGCGAGGAAGAACGCGGCGCTCCACCCGCTCGTCCTTGCGCGCGAGCTCCACCATGCGCTGCTCGATGGCTGCGAGGTCCTCCGGCGTGAAGGGGCGCTTGTAGGAGAAGTCGTAGTAGAAGCCGTTCTCGATCACCGGTCCGATCGTGACCTGCGCGTCCGGAAACAGCTCCTTGACGGCGTAGGCCAGGAGGTGTGCCGTGGAATGGCGGATGAGCTCCAGGCCCTCCGGATCGCGTTCGGTGACGATGGCCAGCCGGGCGTCGGCCTCGATGCGGGCGCTGGCGTCGACAAGCCGGCCGTCGAGGCGGCCGGCCAGGGCCGCCTTGGCCAGGCCTGCCCCGATCGAGGCAGCCACGTCCATGACGGTCGGCGGCGCGGCAAATTCGCGCGTCGAACCGTCGGGCAGCGTGATCGTGATCATCGGGGACTCCGGGAAACGAAAAAGCGCGGATCGTGCCGCGCTTGGTCGGGGGATTGGTTGTCCATTCTAACGAAGCGTGCTCGAGCGGCCTGAAATGGAGGCCCTCAGGCCAGTGGCAGGGCCTGGACAGGCGCGCCGCCGTTCACCGCCTCGTGGAACTCGTCAGCCAGCCGCGCACCCTCGGCGACCGCGCGACGCCAGGCGCGGGCCCGGGCCTCGACATCGTCACCGTAGGCGCGGAAGTCGCCCCGGTCAGGCAGTTTGCCGCCCGGCAGCGTCGCGATCCACTCGGGCCGCGGCACGAGCAGCACGACGTTGTCGAGCGCACCCGTCGCACGGTGACGCCCTTTCCACGCCTTGTCGAGCCAACCGGGCACCAGGCAGGGCTGGAAGTGGGGGTACAGCACGAGGCCCGGCACCACCGACCGCGCATAGGGCAGGTGCAGGTGGTAGTCGGTGATGCCGCCATCCCAGTAGGCGCCCGAGGGCGCCCCGGGAATGTCACGCACTGCGCGCAGCCACATCGGGATCGAGCAGCTGGCCAGCACGGCCGGCGCGAGGTTGTCCGTGCGCAGCGCCACCTCGTGGGTGCGGAAGTCGGCCATCGGCCAGGGCAGGCGCGTGCGCGGGTCGCTGAAGACAACACGCTCGAGCCAGCCACCCAGCATCGGCCGGGCGAGCGCATTGGCCAGGAAGGCCAAGCCGTAGCCAGCGGGCGTGCGCAGGCGCCCTTCACGCCCCAGCAGGTGGCGGCCACGGCTCGTGAAGACATGCAGGCGGCGGCTCGGATGGGAGAGGATTTCCGCGGCGCGCGGCGCGAGCCGGCGCTCGAGCACAGCGCCGAAGACTTCGCTCACATGCTCGGCCGTCGGCGGCCGGCCCGGCGCGTGTTCGTAGCGCTGCGTCACGTAGTCCTCGGCGAGTTCGGCCAGCGCGGCGTCGGCCTCGGCGCCGGGCAGGCAGGCGCAGGCCATGCGCCACGCGCCGATGGAGGCGCCAAGCAGGTGGATCTCGTGCGTCGCCTCGCGCAGCCACTGCCCGAAGACCAGCCGGTCCAGCGCATTGAGCACCAGCCCCTTGGGGCCGCCGGCCGCACCGGGCACGGCCAGCACGTCTGCCGGGCGCAGCCCACGCTCGAGCAGCTGGGCCCGGGCGCGCGGGCCGGCCAGGATCTGCAGCGCACGCATCAGAACTTCAGCGTCAGCGAGGCGTTGAAGGAGGTGCGCGAGGTGGTGCGGCCCAGGCTGCGCTGCACGGACCCGTCCTCGTCGACCACGGAGGTGGTGGTGGCCGAGGTCAGCGGCCAGGCATTGTTGACGGCAAAGCGCCAGATCACCTGGCGGCTCAGCGGCAGCAGCAGGTAGGCATCGATGGCCCGGCGCTCGGACTGCTCGAAGCGCTGCATGGCCGTCTGCTGCACGGGAAATCCCGGCGTGTGGGCGACGCTGGCGCCGAAGGTGAGGGTCGAGCCGGCCCAGGCGTGGTCGAAACCCAGCTTCGCCGACCAGGGCTGCTGCCCTTCGAGCCGGTTGTCGGGGCCCGGCACGCCCTGCACGCGCGAGCGGTAGACGCTCAGCGACCCGCGCAGCGCCAGGCCGGCAGGCGGCTTGAGCGCCGGCCACAGTTCCGCAGCCTGGCCCTTGACCTCGAACTCGAGCCCCACGCTGCGTGCCGGCCCGAGGTTCACGGGGCGCGACACCCAGCGCGGCACGCTCGCCCACGGCACGACCTCGAGCCGGGTGACGTTGCGGATGAGGCCGTCGACGTGGCGCACGAATCCGCCGATCGAGACCACACCGTTGGTGGCCAGGTACTTCTCGAAGGCCACATCCAGGCCGGTGGAGAGCTCGGGCTGGAGCTGCGGGTTGCCCACGCGGTCCGGGGAGATGGGCGGGTTCGGCCGGTCCACCGGGTAGGTGGTGTTGATGGCGGGCCGAGCCACGAGACGGTTCAGGTCCGGTGCGCGGTAGGCGCGCGTCAGGCTCGCGCGCAGCAGGTCCTTGCCCTGCGGGTCGAGGCGGAAGTTCAGGTGGGCCATGGGGGTCACGACCTGGCTCGCGCTCGCGATCACGTCCTCGGGCCCCTGGCTGCGCAGCGCGATGCGTTCGGCGCGCAGGCCGAGGTAGGCCGACAGGCGCGGGGCCAGCTCCCACTCGTCCTGTGCCCACAACGCCTGGCGCTCGACGCGCGCGACGAAGGCCTGGCCCTCGTAGTCGGCGAGCTGGGGCTGGCCATTTTCCAGGGCCGTGCGCGACTCCTCGCGGCGCCTGGATTCCACCTCGAAGCCGGCAGCCAGCGTGTGGGCATCGCCCACCGGGCGCACGATCTTGCCGGCCGCCGTGGCCGACGCTTCCTCGGTGCGGGCACGGTTCAGGCGCATGACCGTCACGGTCTGGCTGGCGTTGCGGCCCAGGCCGTCCGTGCGGGCCTGGCTATCGGACACCTGCCCGCTCGCACGCAGCTCGTAGCGACCGCCCTCGGGCAGGCGGCGCGTGAACTGCAACCCGGTGCGCAGCATCTGCCAGTACCCGCCATTCCTGTTCTCGTCGTGCACGCTCGGCGGCGTGGCGCCTGCCAGCACCGTGGTGCGGCTCTCGCCTGCACTGCGGAAGTCGTGGCGCTGCACGAAGGTGTTCAAGTCCAGCGTTCGGCCCTCTCCCAGCCGCCAGGACAGGCGCGGGCCGAAGCTGCCGCCGTAGCCCCACCAGCGGCTCTGGCCGCGCGAGCGCAGGTGCTGGGGGTCGAGGTTGAGGTCGCGCGCGAAGCGCTCGGACTGCCACTCGTTGCCGCCTCGCCACTGGTAGCCCGACGCAGGCAAGGCCACGCCCACGGGGCCCCACTGGTCGGCCCAGGTGACACTGAAGCTGCCCACGGGTCGCTCGAGCTGATAGCCGGTGCCCAGGCGCAGTTCGCGCTGGCGCACGCGCACCGGCTGGCGCAGGATCACGTTGATGGTGCCGGCCACGGCCTGTGCGCTGAACTCGGCCGTGGGACCCTTCGTGATCTCGATGCGTTCGACCTGCGACGGCGGCAGGTTCTCCAGCGAGAAGCCTGGCGGGGCGCGTTCACCATTGACGAGGATGAGCGTGTAGCCCGAGCCCAGGCCGCGCAGGCGCGGCGCACCGCCTTGCACGTCCACGCCGGGCGTGCGGCGCAGAACGTCGGTGACGCTGACATCGCCGAAGCGGTCGAGCTCCTCGCGCCCGACGATGGAGGTGGCCACCGAGCGGCGACGCTGCTGCTCCGTGTCGCTCACCTCGTTTCCACGAATCTCCACGCGCTGCGGCGTGGGCGCCGGAGCGGGCTCGGGCTCGACGGCCTGGGCGCGCAGCCCCGACGCCGCACAGGCAAGCATCGCAGCCAGCAGGCGGGGGGCTCGGCTCACCGCGACCTCTGCTGCAGACGGGCAAAGGCGGCGGCCATCGCCCCCTGGGATCCGCTGGCGCCCGCAGCAGGGGCCGCAGGCGGCGCGGGTCGCGGCGCGCGCTCACCTCGCGCGGCGGGACGAAAGCGGTTGTCCCCGGCCTGGCCCTCCTGCTGGGCGGCCGAAACATCCGGCCGCATCGACAGGGCGATGCGCTTGCGCTGGAGATCGACCTCGAGCACCCGCACCTGCACCACCTGCCCGGCCCGCACGACCTCGCGCGCATCGGCCACGAAGCGGTTGGCGAGCTGGCTCACGTGGACGAGGCCGTCCTGGTGCACGCCCACGTCGACGAAGGCGCCGAACTGCGCCACGTTGGTCACCGTGCCTTCCAGGCGCATGCCGGGCTTCAGGTCGGTGAGCTCGTGCACGCCCTCCTGGAAACGCGCCACCTCGAAGCCCGGGCGCGGGTCGCGTCCGGGCTTCTCGAGCTCGGCCAGGATGTCGCGCACGGTGACGGCGCCGAAGCGCTCGTCGGCGAAGGCCTCGGGGCGCAGCGTGCGCAGCACATCGGGATGCCCCATCACGGCCGTGATGGGCCGGCCCGCCGCCTCGAGAAGGCGCTGTACCACGGGGTAGGTCTCGGGGTGGACGCCTGTCATGTCGAGGGGGTCGTCGCCATCGCGGATGCGCAGGAACCCGGCCGCCTGCTCGAAGGTGCGCGGGCCCAGACCCGGCACGTCGAGGAGCTGGCGCCGGCTCCTGAAGGAGCCGTTCGCGTCGCGCCAGCGCACGATGCCAGTGGCCACCGACGACGACAGCCCCGACACCCGCCGCAGCAGCGGCACGGAAGCCGTGTTCAGGTCGACGCCGACGGCGTTCACGCAGCTTTCCACCACGCCGTCGAGCTGGCGGGCCAGGCCGCCGGGGTCCAGGTCGTGCTGGTACTGGCCCACGCCGATGCTCTTCGGGTCGATCTTCACGAGCTCAGCCAGCGGATCCTGGACCCGGCGCGCGATGCTGACGGCCCCGCGCAGGCTCACGTCCAGTCCCGGCAGCTCCTGGCTGGCCAGCTCGCTGGCGGAGTAGACCGATGCACCGGCCTCGCTGACGATCACCTTGTCCAGGCGATGGGTCGGTGCGGCCGCGTGCACGCGCTGCACCAGTTCGCCCGCGAGCTTGTCCGTCTCGCGGCTGGCCGTGCCGTTGCCCACGGCGATCAGCGAGACGCCGTGCTGCGCCACGAGCCGGCCCAGCGCGGCCACCGAGCCCTCCCAGTCGCGACGCGGCTCGTGCGGATAGACGGTGGCCGTATCCAGCACCTTGCCTGTCTCGTCGACGACGGCCACCTTGACGCCCGTGCGCACGCCGGGGTCCAGCCCCATGACGATGCGCCTGCCTGCAGGCGCGGCCAGCAGCAGGTCGCGCAGGTTGTCGCCGAAGACGCGGATCGCCACCGCCTCGGCCTGCTCGCGCAGCCGCGTGAAGAGGTCTCGCTCCAGGCTCAGCGAGAGCTTGACCTTCCACGTCCAGCCGATGGTGCGGCGCATGAGCACATCGCCGGGCCGGCCGGCTGCGCTCCAGCCCAGGTGCCGGGCGATGCGTCCCTCGGCCAGCGTCGGCTCGCCTGCTCCCGCCGCATCATCGACGACGAGCCGCACGTCCAGGCAACCTTGCGTGCGGCCACGGAACACGGCGAGCGCGCGGTGGCTGGGCATGCGCGAGATCGGCTCGTCGTGCTCGAAGTAGTCCCGGAAACGCGCCACGTCGGGCTGGTTCGGGTCCTGCCCGTCGACGAGGCGGCTGCGCAGCGTGCCGGCTCCCCACAGCCACTCGCGCAGGCTGCCCACGAGCACCGCATCTTCGGCCCAGCGCTCGGACAGCAGGTCGCGCACGCCGTCGAGCACCGCCGCCGCGTCGGCGAAGCCCGCCTCGACGTGGACGAAGCCTGCAGCTTCGGCAATCGGCTCCAGGCCCAGGTCGGCCAGCAGCCGGTCGGCCAGGGGCTCCAGGCCCGCCTCGCGCGCGATCGCGGCCTTGGTGCGACGCCTGGGCTTGTAGGGCAGGTAGAGGTCTTCGAGCACCTGCTTGGTGGCCGCCTCCTCGATCGCCGCGCGCAGCGCCGGGGTGAGCTTGCCCTGCTCGTCGATGCTGGCCAGCACGACCTCACGCCGGGCCTGAAGCTCGCGCAGGTAGGCCAGGCGCTGCTCGAGCTCGCGCAGCTGGGCATCGTCCAGTCCGTCGGTGGCCTCCTTGCGGTAACGGGCGATGAAGGGCACGGTGGCCCCGCCGTCGAGCAGCGAGACGGCCGCCTCGACCTGGGACGGGCGCACCTGCAGTTCAGCGGCAATCTGGCGCGAGATCGGGTTCAAGGCGGCGGACAAGGATCTTTCGGGATTCACGGATACGGTGTTCGGTTCAGGCCCTGAGCGACTCGCGCAGCTGCTGGGCGATGTCGGGACGTTCGGCAAAGGGGTCGCTCGGGTTGCGGCCGGCGAGCACGTCCTCCATGCGGATGCGCACGCCGCCCAGGGCCTGGGGATGGCTGTAGATGTAGAAACGGTTGGCCGCCATGGCGTCGAAGACGGCCTGCGCCACGTCGGCGGCGCTGACGCGCCCCCTGGACACGGCCTTCTCGCTCATGGCCTGGGCGATGAGCTGGCTGCGAGTGGGGCGCGCGCCTTCGTCACTCAGGGCCTGCGGGCGGTTGCGATGGCTCTGCGAGATGCCGGTGGGCACGAAGTAGGGGCACAGCACGTGCGCATGGACCTGCTCGGTGACGAGGCTCAGGTCCTGGTGGAGGGTCTCGCTGAGCGATACCACGGCGTGCTTGGTGACGTTGTAGACGCCCATGTTCGGCGCGTTCAGGAGCCCGGCCATGCTCGCGGTGTTGACGATGTGTCCGCGCCACCCGGGATCGGCAGCGGCGGCCGCGAGCATCAACGGCGTGAAGACGCGCACCCCATGGGCCACGCCCATCAGGTTCACGCCGATCACCCACTCCCAGTCCTTGAGCGTGTGCTCCCAGATCAGGCCGCCGGCACCCACGCCTGCGTTGTTGAAGACGAAGGTGGGGGTGCCGAAGCGCGCGAGCGTGGAAGCGGCCAGGGCCTCGACTTCGGCGGCCTTCGAGACGTCCAGGCGATGCGGCAGCACCTCGGCGCCGAGCGCGCGCACCTCGGCAGCGGCGCGCTCGAGGGCATCGGCCTGGACATCGGCCATGACCACACGCATGCCTTGTCGCGCCGCCAGGCGGCTGGCCTCCAGGCCGAAGCCCGATGCGGCCCCGGTGATGACGGCAATGCCGCCGGCAGATGTGCTCATGCTCGCTCCAGTCAAGGAAAGGGAAGACTCTTCACGCAGCCTGTGCAGGAAGGGCCCGGGTCAGAAGCGCCCCCAGGGGCGCCCCGGCAGGCAACAGGCCGAACACGTCGGCCGCGCGATCGAAGCGCGAAGCGCAGAAGGTATCGAAGACGAACTCCGGCGCGTGGCGGCGCAGCAGGGCCGCCTGGACGAGCAGGGCCAGCTGGCGCGCGAGCCCGCGCGCCTGGGCCTCGTCGACGGTCGCGTCCACTGCCTCGAGTGCCGCGGCACGGGCGCGCAGCACGGCTGCCGGTGCCGAGTCGAGCACGGCAAGCTCATGCACCAGAGCGGGCACGGCGTCGCGGCTGCGCAGCGCGCGCAGCAGGTCCAGCGCCATGATATTGCCCGCACCCTCCCAGATCGAGTTCAGCGGCATCTCGCGGTAGATGCGCGCCATCTCTGCCTCGCCGCCCTCCTCCACGTAGCCGTTGCCGCCCAGGCACTCCATGGCTTCCTGGGCGAAGCCGCTGCCGCGCTTGCAGATCCAGAACTTGGCCAGGGGCGTGAGCAGCCGTCGCATCGCGGATTCGTGGCCGATGCCGCCGTGCTCGCTGGCGTCCACCGCTGCGGCCAGGCGCAGCGCGAGTGCGGTGGCCGCCTCGCTCTCGAGGGCCAGGTCAGCCAGCACGTTGGCCATGGCCGCGTGCTCGACCAGGGTGCGGCTGAAGGCGCGACGCTGCCTGGCGTGGTGCAGCGCCAGCAGCAGCGCCTGGCGCATCAGGCCGGCCGTGCCGAGCGCGCAGTCCAGCCGCGTCAGCGCGCCCATCGTGAGGATCTGCGCCACGCCACGGCCCTCCTCGCCGACGAGCCAGGCGTGGGCACGCTGGAACTCGACCTCCGCGCTCGCGTTGGCGCGGTTGCCGAGCTTGTCCTTCAGGCGCTGCAGCCGCACCGCGTTGAGCGTGCCGTCGGGACGCCAGCGCGGCAGGAGGAAGCAGCTCAGCCCGCCCGGCGCCTGGGCGAGCACCAGGTGCGCGTCACACATCGGCGCCGAGAAGAACCACTTGTGACCCGTGAGCACGAAGCGCGCGCCCCATTCATCCACGCCGTCGGGCTCGGCACGCGTCGTGTTCGCACGCACATCCGAACCACCCTGCTTCTCGGTCATGCCCATGCCCATGGTCAGGGCGTGCTTGTCCGCAGCCGGAATCGGGCGCGGGTCGTAGGCCGCACGGGCCAGACCGGGGCCCCACCGGGCATGCAGCACCGGGTGCGCGCGCAGCGCCGGCAGCACCGCGTAGCTCATCGACACGGGGCACAGCACCGAGGGCTCGAGCTGGGTGGCGAGCATGAAGGCGGCGGCGCGCTCCACATGCGCGCCAGGGCCTGCCGTCCAGGGGCTGCCGTGCAGGCCGTGACGGCAAGCGGCGTCCATCAGCACGTGGTACGCATCGTGGAACTCCACCTCGTCGACGCGGCGGCCGCTGCGGTCGTGCGTGCGCAGCCGCGGCGGGTGCTGGTGGGCGAGCCGGGCCTGACGCTGCATCGCTGCGCTGCCCGCCTCGCGACCGAGCGCCTGCAGGCCCTCACGAGGCCGGCCGGGCAGGTAAGCATCCAGGGCCTCCCGCAGCGCGAGGTGGCCGGCGTACAGGTCGACATCGGCCAGCGGCGCGCTCTGGTTGTCCACCACGTGCGTCACGTCGGGGCCGAAGGCCTGCGTCGCTGGCGTGGGCGCTTGCATGCCGTGCTCCAGCCCCTCAATCGGGTCGACGCAGCATCTGCACGTGCAGGATGCCGTCCTCGCCATAGCGATCGCCCACCGATTCGAAACCCAGCGCGCCGTAGAAGAGCTGCAGGTGCGCCTGGGCGCTGATGCGGATGCCCTGCCGGGGCCAGGCCTGCACGCACCGCTCGACCCCTTCGCGCATGAGCGCCCATCCAACGCCCTGCCCCCGCACCTCGGGCGCGGTGATGACACGGCCGATCGAGGGCTCGGCGTACTTCAGGCCGGGGTCGACCACGCGCAGGTAGGCCTGGAGCGCGCCGGCATCGTCACGGCCGAGCAGGTGGAAGGCCTGGCGGTCCAGCCCGTCGGGATCGAGGTAAGGCCCCTGCTCGAGGATGAAGACGCGGCAGCGCAGCGCGAGCGCGTCGTAGAGCGCGTCGACGCCCAGTTCCTCGAAGCGGGCCCAGGTCCAGTGCAACGCCGCCTCAGACGAGCTTGACGAGTTGCTTGCCGAAGTTGCGGCCCTTGAGCAGCCCGAGGAAGGCCTCAGGGGCCGCGGCCAGTCCCTGGGCCACGGTCTCGCGATATTTGAGGCGGCCGGTGGCCACCATCGTGCCGAGCTCCTTGAGTGCCGCAGGCCACAGGTCCATGCGCTCGCTCACGATGAAGCCCTGCAGCTTCAGGCGCGACACCAGGATGAGCGAGGGGTTGGCCA
>JBBAPJ010000081.1:0-10693 GCA_040400855.1 Rubrivivax sp. | reverse complement strand
CGAACTGCCCGTTGTTGACGCCGTCGGGCACGCCGAAGCTGCGCTCGGTGATGGCCGCACAGTTGCCCGCGATCTGCAGCAGCTGCGACCAGCCCTTGTCCCAGCCCTCGCCCTGCAGCAGCGTCTCCACCGTCAGGTGCGTGGTGCCCGAGCGCGAGGGCGAGCTCATCGCCAGGTGCCCGAAATAGACGGGCTTGACGAGGTCGGCCCACTGCCTGGCCACCGGCAGCTTGTTGGCCGCCAGGTAGCGCGTGTTGTACATGAGGCCGTAGCCGGCCAGGGCCTGCCCCAGGTACAGGCCCTGGGGGTTGTTGATGGGGTAGTTGCCGACCTTGGCCGGTGCGGCCTTGTTGGCCAGGTCCGCGACGTTGTCCAGCAGCTTCTGCCCGGCCAGCACCTCGAAGGCGTCGGGCGCGGAGGCCCAGAACACCTCGGGCCGCTGGCCTGCTGGCAGCTCGCGCACGTAGGCCATGCCCTGCACCGTGTTCTTGTTCAGGATCTCGATGCGGATGCCCGGGTTGGCGCGCTCGAAGGCGGCCTTGTAGGCCTGCGTGAGCTCGCGCGGGAAGGAGGTGACCACCGTGACGGTGCCGGCCTGCGCGGCGAGCGTCGCGAGCAGCGGGGAGGCGAGCAGCAGCGTGCCGAGCAGCTTGCGAAGGGGAATCATGGCGTATGGGCTCCCTGGTTAGACCACCGCGCACGATAACCGGGCGCGCCGCCCGGCGGAATCGGGACTACTCGGGGCGGGCCCCCGCCTTCACCTTCAGGCGCCACGCGTGCAGCAGCGGCTCGGTGTACCCGCTGGGCTGCGCCATGCCCTTGAAGACGAGGTCGCTGGCGGCCTGGAAGGCGGCCGACTCCTCGAAACGCCCGGCCATCGGCCGGTAGGCCGGGTCACCCGCGTTCTGCGCATCCACCACCTTGGCCATGCGCTTGAGCGTGGCGCGCACCTGCTGCTTGGTCACCACCCCATGCTGCAGCCAGTTGGCCATGTGCTGGCTGGAGATGCGCAGCGTCGCACGGTCCTCCATCAGCCCCACGTCGTGGATGTCGGGCACCTTCGAGCAGCCCACGCCCTGGTCGACCCAGCGCACGACGTAGCCGAGGATGCCCTGCGCGTTGTTGTCCAGTTCCTGCTGGATCTCCTGCGCGCTCCACTTCGCCTGCTTGGCCACCGGCACCGTCAGCAGGCCGTCCAGAAGTGCCTCGCGCTGCGCGTCGGCGTCGACCCGCTCGAGCTCGCGTTGAACCTTGGCCACATCCACCTGGTGGTAGTGCAGCGCGTGCAGCGTGGCGGCCGTGGGGCTGGGCACCCAGGCCGTGTTGGCGCCAGCGCGCGGATGCGCGATCTTCTGCTGCAGCATCGCCGCCATCAGGTCGGGCATGGCCCACATGCCCTTGCCGATCTGTGCACGCCCGCGCAGGCCGCAGGCCAGGCCCACGAGCACGTTGTTGCGCTCGTAGGCGGTGATCCACTCGCTGGCCTTCATGTCGCCCTTGCGGCGCATCGGCCCGGCGAGCATGGCGGTGTGCATCTCGTCGCCGGTGCGATCCAGGAAGCCCGTGTTGATGAAGGCCACGCGGCTGGCCGCCGCGGCGATGCAGGCCTTGAGGTTCACCGAGGTGCGGCGCTCCTCGTCCATGATGCCGAGCTTGACGGTGCTGTCGGGCAGGCCCAGGAGCTTTTCCACGCGCGCGAAGAGCTCGGCCGCGAAGGCCACCTCCGCGGGCCCGTGCATCTTGGGCTTGACGATGTAGACCGAGCCGCGGCGCGAATTGCGGATGGCATCGCAGGCGCCCTTCTTCAGGTCGTGCAGCGCGATCGTGGTCGTGATGACCGCATCCATGATCCCTTCGGGGATCTCGCGGCCATCCTCGCCCCAGAGGATGGCCGGGTTCGTCATCAGGTGGCCCACGTTGCGGATGAACATCAGCGAGCGCCCCGGCCGCGTCAGCGGCTGGCCATCGGCCCCGGTGTAGGCCCGGTCGGGGTTCAGGCCGCGCGTGAAGGTCGTGCCGCCCTTGCTCACCTGCTCGGTGAGCGTGCCCTGCAGGATGCCGAGCCAGTTGCCGTAGGCCTGCACCTTGTCGGCTGCATCCACCACCGCCACCGAGTCCTCGAGGTCGAGGATCGTGGTGAGTGCAGCCTCCACGACGAGGTCGCACACGCCGGCGGCATCACCCGCGCCGATCGGGGTGCCGCGGTCGATGCGCAGGTCCAGGTGCAGGCCGTGGTGCACGAGCAGCACCGACGATGGCGCCGCGGCCCCGCCCTGGTAGCCCACGAGCTGCGCCGGCTTCTTCAGGCCCGCCTCGCGCCCGTCGGCCAGCCGCACGACGAGCTGCCCGGCCTCGATGCGGTAGCCCGTGGAGCCCACGTGCGAGCCGCGCACCAGCGGCGCGCAGCGATCCAGCACGTGGCGCGCGTACTCGATGACCTTGGAGCCACGCTTGGGGTTGTAGGCGCCGCCGCGCTCGCAGCCGTCGGCCTCGCTCAGCGCGTCCGTGCCGTACAGGGCGTCGTACAGCGACCCCCAGCGCGCGTTGGCGGCGTTGAGCGCGTAGCGCGCATTCGTGATCGGCACGACGAGCTGCGGGCCAGCCTGCACGGCGATCTCGGCGTCGACGTTGCGCGTCGTGACCTTCACCTTCGCCGGCACCGGCACGAGGTAGCCGATCTTCGCGAGGAAGGCACGGTAGGCGCGCCGGGCCCGGATCGGGCCGGGGTGCTGGCGGTGCCAGGCATCGAGCTGCGCCTGCAGCCGCTCGCGCTCAGCCAGCAGCGCCGCGTTGCGCGGGGCCAGTTCGTGCACGAGGGCCGAGAAGCCCTTCCAGAAGGTGTCGGACGACAGCCCCGTGCCCGGCAGCACCCGGTTGTCGACGAATTCCTTGAGCACGGTGGCCACCTGCAGGCCATGGACGGGGGTGCGCGCGGTCATGATGGGTCTCTCGAACGGGAAACAGGAAGACGGGGTTTTATTCGATACCTTGTCAGCGAGTAATTCTCGTCGACTTCAATGATTCATGCGGAAAACGCAAAAATCCTCATAATCCGAACGCGATGGACAAGCTCAAGCAGCTCGAATCCTTCGTGGCGGTGGCCACGAAGGGGACGCTGACCGCGGCGGCCCTGGCCGAGGGCGTGGCGCCCGCGGTCATCGGGCGGCGCATCGACGCGCTGGAGGAGCGCCTGGGCGTGAAGCTGCTCGTGCGCACGACGCGGCGCATCACGCTCACGCACGAGGGGGCCGCCTTCCTCGAGGACTGCCAGCGCGTGCTGGCCGACCTGGCCGGGGCCGAGGCCGCCGTGAGCGCAGGCGGCGTGCGCGCCAGCGGCCACCTGCGCATCACCGCACCGGCGGGTTTCGGGCGCCGCCACGTCGCGCCGCTCGTGCCGGACTTCCTGGCCGAACACCCGGAGGTCAGCGTGTCGCTGAACCTGTCGGACCGGATCGTGGACATCGTCAACGAGGGCTACGACTGCGCGATCCGCGTGGGCGACCTGCCCGACTCGAGCCTGGTGAGCGTGCGCCTGGCCGACAACCGCCGCCTGTGCGTGGCCGCACCCGCCTACCTGCAGCGCGCGGGCATCCCGCGCCACCCCTCGGAACTCGCCCGCCACGAGTGCCTGACGCTGAGCTCGGAGGCGAGCCAGACGCGCGGCTGGGCCTTTCGCGTGGACGGTGAGCTCGCGCACCTGCGCCCGCGCGGCCGCCTGGACTGCAGCGACGGGCAGGTGCTGCACGGCTGGTGCCTGGCGGGCCTGGGCATCGCCTGGCGCAGCACCTGGGAGGTGGCGGCCGACGTCTCGGCTGGCCGCCTGAGCGCGGTGCTGGAGGACTACGCGGCGCCGCCCAACGGCATCTACGCCGTCTTCGCGCACGCCAAGCACCTGCCGCTGCGCGTGCGGGTGTGGATCGACTTCGTCAAGTCGCGCTTCGGCGACCCCCGCCACTGGGGCTGAGGCGGGCGGGCACGGGCCGCCCGCCTGCGGCGGTTACTTCTTGCCGCCCGTGGCGTCGGCCACGCACTTCTTGATGTGGCTGTCCTTGGCTGCGCCAGCGAGCTTCTTGTCGGCAGCCGACTTCTCGCAGGCCGCCTGCGCGCCGCCCGCGGCACCGGCCGCATCCGACATGCACTTCTTGATGTGGCTGTCCTTGGCCGCGCCGGCGAGCTTCTTGTCGGCAGCCGACTTCTCGCAGGTGGCCTTCGCATCGGCAAAGGCGACGGGGCTGGCCACGAGGCCGAAGGCCAGGGCGGTGGCGGCAAGCAGGGCTTTCATGGGGGTCTCCTGGTGTGAGGGGCCGACCGCGGCGGACGGGCCCCTGGGTGGGTCGCAAGACACGGACGCGCCGCGCGCGTCGGCAGCGATTGCACCAGACGGCGGGGTGGCCGCCCAATCCCTGCAAACCCCTGCTGGACAGCGGGTCGCGGGCGCAGGTGCCACGGCCAGTTCAGCCGAACCGGGAGTCGGCGAAGGAGCGCGAGGGCAGACGCGGGTCGGCCGCCGGCTGGGCGCGGGTCGGCAGGGAAGCGGGCTTGTCGGACGCGCGCGCAGCCTGCGTGGCAGCCTGTGCAGCTGCTGCGGCGGCCGAGGCCGGTTGTGCGCCGGCCATCTCCCGCGCAGGCGTGCGCGCGGCCGGCCCCGCTTGCGCCAGGCTCTCCTGCGCGGCATGCAGGCGGCGCACCAGCACCTTGATGAAGGCCGCATCGAAGCGCGAGCGCGTGCCCAGCGTGGTCTGCCGCAGGCTCTCGGGGGTGAAGCACACGGTCGTGGCCGCCTGGCTGGCCACGACGTCGGCGCTGTGCGTGCGCAGCGCCGGGTTGGGTGCGAGGTAGGACATCTCGCCCACCGAGGTGCCGGCCTGCATGCGCGCCACGAGCCGGCCCTCGCGAAAGACCTCGACCTCGCCTTGCGCGATGATGTGGAAGCTGCTGCCGACCTCGCCCTTGCGGTAGATGTGCTCGCCTGGCGCGTAGCGCTGCCAGCGCGCACGGCGCGCCACCTCCCACAGCTGCACGTCGTCGAAGTCGGCGAAGAACTCGAGGGCGCGCAGCAGGCTGAAGCGCTCGGAGTCGAGCACGCTTTGCTGCGTGGCGCGCGGCACCTGCTGCCAGCGCACCAGTGCGGCCAGCCCGGCAGCGAAGGCCTCCCAGGTGGCCGGGCGGTCCTGGCGCCGGCGCGACAGCGCCCGGCGCAGGAAGCTGTCCAGGGCGGGCGTCACCCCTTCGCGCTGCCCCACGAGGGAGGGCACCTCGGCCTGCGCGATGCGCTGCATCAGCGCCGCCTGCGAGGGGGCCTCCACCGGCGGGCGTCCGGCCACCAGGTGGTACATCACCGCGGCCAGCGCGTACATGTCGGCGCGCGCGTCGAGCTCGATGCCCTCGAGCTGCTCGGGCGCCATGTAGCTCAGCGACCCCACGCGCAGCACCTGGGTGTGGTCCGAAGCCAGGTTGAGCACGCTGCCGAAGTCGGTGATCTTGACGTCGCGCACCTCGGTGAGCGAGTCGTCCATCACGCACAGCACGTTGGCAGGCTTGATGTCGCGATGGATCAGGCCCTGGCGCCAGCAATAGCCCAGCGCGCTCGCGCACTTGAAGCCCACTTCGACGATCTGCTCGAGCGACAGCAGCCGGTCGCTGCGGCAGAAGCGCTTGAGCGTGTGGCCCGGCACGTGCTCCATCACGAGGTAGGGCTCGGGGCCTTCGAGCGCGGCATCGAAGAGCTGCACCACGTTGGGGTGCTCCAGCTGCCCGACGAGCGCCGCCTCGGCAGCAAAGAAGCGGCTCGCGTGGTGGGCATCGATGCCGTCGCCGCCGGGCTCCAGGCGCAGCCGCTTGAGGGCCACGTCGCGGCCGCGGAACTCGTCGCGCGCGAGGAAGACCTCACTCGTGGAGCCCTCGCCGATGCGCTCGAGCACGCGGTAGCGGCCGATCTGGCGCGGCAGCGCGGAAGTGGCGGGGTGCTGGGCTGGCTCGGTCATGGCACGCGTGGCGGGACGGGCGGCAGGCTGCCGGCCCGCATCGATGGTGCCCCAGCCCCGCGCGTGGCAATGCGCCGAGCAAGCCGGTGAAGCGGCCCCACTTCGGGTCCGCCCCGTAGAATCCCGCACCATGCAACAGGCCCAACATGCGCTGCTGGAGGGGTTGCGGGCGGCGCTGGCCGAAGTGGCACCGGACAGCGGCGTGGCCGCAGCCTTCGAACTGCCCCGCCAGGCCGCCCACGGCGACCTGGCCATCACCTGCGCGATGGCGCTGGCCCGGCCGCTCAAGCGCAACCCGCGCGAGGTGGCGCAGGCGCTCATCCTGGCTCTGCAGCGCCAGGAGGCTTTCGCCCGCCACGTGCAGTCGCTGGAGATCGCCGGCCCCGGCTTCATCAACCTGCGCCTGACCGAGGCCACGAAGCAGTCGGTGGTGGGCGAGGTGCTGCGCGCGGGTGCCTGTTACGGGCTGAAGCCCCCCAGCGGCCAGCGCGTGATGGTGGAGTTCGTCTCGGCCAACCCGACCGGCCCGCTGCACGTGGGGCACGGGCGCAACGCGGCGCTGGGCGACAGCGTGTGCAGCCTGCTGGCCACGCAGGGCTGGGAGGTGCACCGCGAGTTCTACTACAACGACGCGGGCGCGCAGATCGCCACGCTCGCGCTGTCCACGCAGGCGCGGCTCAAGGGCTTCAAGCCCGGCGACGAGCAGTGGCCCGAGCAGGCCTACAACGGCGACTACATCGCCGACATCGCAGCCGACTTTGCCGCGCGCAAGACCGTGCATGCGGACGACCGCGCCTACACCGCCTCGGGCGACGTGCAGGACCTGGAGGGCATCCGGCAGTTCGCCGTGGCCTACCTGCGCCACGAGCAGGACCTGGACCTGCAGGCCTTCGGTGTGCGCTTCGACCAGTACTACCTCGAGTCGAGCGTCTACACCGACGGGCGCGTGGACGACGCCGTGCGGCGTCTCGTGGCCTCCGGCCACACCTACGAGCACGACGGCGCGCTGTGGCTGCGCAGCACCGACTACGGTGACGACAAGGACCGCGTGATGCGCAAGTCCGACGGCACCTACACCTACTTCGTGCCCGACGTGGCTTACCACATCTCCAAGTTCGAGCGCGGCTTCACGAAGGTCATCAACGTGCAGGGCACGGACCACCACGGCACGGTGGCGCGCGTGCGCGCCGGGCTGCAGGCCGCGGGCGTGGGCATCCCGGCGGGCTACCCCGACTACGTGCTCTACAAGATGGTGACCGTGGTGCGCGGCGGCCAGGAGGTGAAGATCTCCAAGCGCGCGGGCAGCTACGTGACGCTGCGCGACCTCATCGACTGGACGAGCCGCGACGCCGTGCGCTTCTTCCTGGCCATGCGCAAGGCCGACACCGAGTTCACCTTCGACATCGACCTGGCGCTCAAGGCCAACGACGAGAACCCCGTCTTCTACGTGCAGTACGCCCACGCGCGCATCTGCTCGGTGCTGGCCAAATGGCGCGACGCGCACGGTGGCCAGGAGCGCGCGCTGGCGCAGGCCGACCTGTCGCGCCTGGTGGCGCCCGCGGAATCGGCGCTGATGCTCAAGCTCGCCGAGTACCCGGGCCTGCTCGAGCGCGCGGCCGCCGAGCTCGCGCCCCACGACGTGGCCTTCTACCTGCGCGAGCTCGCCGCGCTCGTGCACAGCTACTACGCGGCCGAGAAGTTCCTCGTGGAGGACGACCCCGGGCTGACGCGTGCGCGCATGGCGCTGCTGGCGGCAGCACGCCAGGTGCTGGCGTGCGCGCTGGCCATCCTGGGCGCCAGTGCACCGCAGGCCATGGGCCGCGAGGCCGCCGCGCAGGAGGGCGTCGCGGCATGACGCCCCAGAGCTCCCGGCGCCTCACCTCACGCCCGGCTGCGGCGCGCGCCGCGCGCGGAGCCTTCCTGCCCGGTTTCCTGGCCGGGCTGCTCGCGGGCCTGGCACTGGCCCTGGCGGTGGCCCTGTACGTCACCAAGACCCCGGTGCCCTTCGTGGACAAGTTGCCGCAGCGCACGGCCGAACAGGATGCCGCCGAGGCGGCCAAGAACCGCAACTGGGATCCCAACGCCGCCATGCCCGGCAAGGCGGTGCGCCCGCCTGTCGCGCAGGCCTCGGCCCCGGCGGGCGCCGCTTCCGCGGCGTCCGCGCCGGCCGCCGGGGGCTCGATGCGCGATCCGGCGGCGATACTGGCTGGCGCAGCCGTGCCTGCGACGGCGGCCTCCGCGCCACGCCCCGAGACGAAGGCCGACGGCCGCGCCGATCCCAAGGGGGCCGCCAAGGCGGACCCCGCGGCGCTCGCGCGGCCCGCAGAAGTCTTCATCGTGCAGGCCGGGGCCTTCCAGCGCATCGAGGAAGCCGATGCCCAGCGCGCCAAGCTCGGCCTGCTCGGCCTGGAGGCGCGCGTGGTGGAGCGGGCCCAGGCAAGCGGCCGCAGCGTCTACCGCGTGCGCCTGGGGCCCTTCGACAAGGCCTCCGATGCCGAAGCGGCGCGCGAGCGCATCGCCGCATCGGGCGTCGAGGCCGTCGTGCTGCGCGCCGACAGGTCGACCCCTTGAAAACCGGGCCGAACGGAACCTCGGGGCCCCAGCCGGGTCAACCCGCAGGCCGGCCCTGCCGTTGAGGGGTACGCCCCGCCACGCCGGCCCCTGTCTCACCCTCCTGACTTCCTCCGCCACCATGCAACGCCGCCACTTCTCCTGCCACCTGGCCGCCTCGGCAGCCCTGCTGGCCGCCGGCCCCGCCCTGTCCCAGGCCACCCAGCCCGTGGAAGGGCGGCACTTCGTGCGCGTGAACCCGGCTGCGCCTGTGGGGGCGCCGGCGGGCAAGATCGACGTGGTCGAGTTCTTCTGGTACGGCTGCCCGCACTGCAACACGCTCGAGCCCACGCTCGAGGCCTGGGTGAAGCGGCTGCCGGCAGACGTCGCCTTCCGCCGCGTGCCGGTGGCCTTCAGTGCCGTGCATGAATCGCACCAGCGCCTGTTCTACACCCTCGAGGCGATGGGTCAGCTCGAGGCGATGCACCGGCGGGTCTTCGCAGCCATCCACCAGCAGATGCAACGCCTGGAGCGCGAGGCCGACCAGGTGGCATTCCTGAAGGCACAGGGCGTGGACACGGCACGCTTTGCCGAGTTCTCCCGATCCTTCAGCGTGCAGACCAAGATGCGCCAGGCGCGCCAGCTCGCCGACGCCTACAAGATCGACGGCGTGCCCACCATCGGCGTGGCCGGGCGGTTCTACACCAGCGGCTCGCTCGTGGGCTCCAACGAGGCGGCGCTCGCGGTGGCGGACTTCCTCATCAACCGCGCGCGCACGGGCGGCTGAAGCCGCGCCCTCGCGTCGCGCGCGCCCCGGGCATGGGGCTAGAATGGTCCTGCAAGTTCCGTGCCGCCCATCCATGCCCGCCACCCTGCGTTCCGGTCGATCCTGCCTGGCCCTGGCGGCGGGCGTGGTGCTGGCCGCTGGCAGCCTGCTGACGCCGTGGCCCGGCCCCGCCCGGGCCGAGCGCGCCGACCGCAACAAGCCGATGGTCGTCGAGGCCGACCGTGACGGCACGATCGACACCCAGCGCGGCGTCACCGTCTTCAGCGGCAACGCCCTGATCTCGCAGGGCACGATGCTCATCCGCGCCGAGCGCGTCGAGGTGCGCGACCCGCCCGGCGGCGCGCGCACGGCGCTGGCCCTGGGCTCGCCCGGCAAGCCCGCGACCTTCCGGCAAAAGCGCGACGGCGTGGACGAGTACATGGAGGCCCAGGCCGAGCGCATCGAGTACGACGGCGCCACCGACACGCTGCGCTTCACCGGGCAGGCCGCGCTGCGGCGGCTGCGCACGGGCAGCGTCGTCGACGAGACCCTCGGCTCCGTCATCACCTGGGACAACCGCAGCGAGACATTGACCGTCCAGGGCGGGGCAGCCACCCCTGGCAACCCGAGCGGACGCGTGCGTGCAACCTTCGGCCCGGCTGCGCCCAAGGCGGCTTCGGCGCCGGCTGCGCGCACCGAGCCGCTGCCGCTGAAGCCCTCGCGCGCCCTGGGAGAGCCGAAGTGACGCCGCCGGCGCCCGGGCAGCGACTGCTCGCGGCCTCGGGATTGCAGAAGCGCTACGGCGCACGCCAGGTGGTGCGCGACGTGCACCTGGCCGTGGGCGCAGGCGAGGTCGTGGGGCTGCTCGGCCCCAATGGCGCGGGCAAGACCACGACGTTCTACATGGTGGTCGGGCTCGTGCGCGCCGATGCGGGCACGATCTCCATCGACGGCCAGCCGGTGGCGCACCTGCCGATGCACCAGCGCGCGCGCATGGGGTTGTCGTACCTGCCGCAGGAGGCCTCGATCTTTCGCAAGCTCAACGTGCAGGAGAACATCCGCGCCGTGCTCGAGCTGCAGCACGACGCCAACGGGCGGCGCCTGGCCGAGTCGCGCATCGAGGAGCTGCTGCGCGCGCTGCTGCGCGACCTGGCCATCGACAAGCTCGCCGACACGCCGGCGCTGGCGTTGTCCGGCGGCGAGCGCCGGCGCGTGGAGATCGCGCGCGCACTGGCCACGCAGCCGCGCTTCATCCTGCTGGACGAGCCCTTCGCCGGGGTCGATCCGATCGCCGTGCTCGAGATCCAGCGCATCATCGGCTTCCTGCGCGCACGCGGCATCGGTGTGCTGATCACCGACCACAACGTGCGCGAGACGCTGGGCATCTGCGACC
>JBBAPJ010000080.1:0-10785 GCA_040400855.1 Rubrivivax sp. | reverse complement strand
CAGGCCGGTGCGGTGGGCGCCTTCGCCGCGGGTCTCGACAAGGATGTGCTGGTAGCTCATGGGCGGGCTCGGTGAGAGATTCGACGAGGCGGGCACTATATCGGCCTGGCCATCAAGGCCCCGACTGCTGCGGCAGCCGCTGCAGCAGCAAGTCTGCATAGGTCTGCGCGTCCTGGCGAATCACGATGCGCACCGGCAGGTACTGCAGGCTCGGGGCGAACCAGGCCTCGATGGCCAGTTCGCCCGGCTTCCAGTTCTCGCGCCGCGGCTTGATCCAGAAGGTGGGGATGCGGCCGGCGGGGGTGTCCAGCGTCTCCTCGCCCATCACGTCGTAGGTCCAGCGGTCCACGCGGTGCGGCAGCGCCAGCGGCACCACCACGGCGCCGCCCGTGCGCAGCTGCTGGGGCTGGGTGGTGAAGAGCCAGGTGAGCTGGACGAACTGGCTGGCGGTATCCTGCACGCCGGCGAGCGTCGGCACGGACTTGGGCCCCTGCAGCACGATGCGGTCGGCCTCGAAGGCCACGGACTTGCGCCGCGTGGCCGCCAGCGGCACGCGCGTCTCCTCCTCGTAGCGTGCCGGCCGCAGGCCCTGCTCGGTGAGCTCGCCCTCGCTGGACATGCGCCGGCGCACCAGCGGCGCGAAGCTCGGCCCGATGGCCACGTCCAGGTGCACCTGGTACCGCCCGCCCTGGCGCAGCCACTCCACGCGCGCACTGCCTTCCACGGGGCCGCGGAAGTCGCCGGTGAGCGAGTAGCTCAGGCGGGTGGAGGGTGGCCACTCGAAGGGCTTGCCAGATGAGGTGTCGGCACCCGTCGGGCCGCCCGGCCCGGCCGGGGGCAGCGGGGCGGGCACCGGCACGGAGGCTGTAGCGGTCGGGGCAGGAGGGGCCTCGGTGGGCGGCAAAGCCCCGGGCGCAGCGACCTCGACCGGTGCAGGCGCGCTCGCAGCCGGGGCGGCTTCGGCCACACGCGGCGCGGCGGGCTCGCCGGGCGCCTCCGGCGGGGGGGGCGGCGCCGATGCGGCAGGCGCTGCCGCTGCAGCCGTCGAACCGCCGTCGGCAGCGGACGGCGCGCTCCTGCGCGCCACGGGCTCGGGAGGCTCGGCGGGCTGGAGGTCACGCTCGAAGCTCAGCTCGATGCGATGGATCGCCTGCGCGCTGTCGGTGGCCGAGAGGTGCATCGTGTGCGCCACGTAGCCGCCTACCCACAGGTGCACAGCCGTGACCACGGCCACGAGACCCCCCCAGGCCAGGCGCCGTCCCGCGAACACGGCGCGCGGGCCCCTGGCTCAGGCGCCAGCGGCGCCGAGGAAGCAGCTCACCGATGCCACGGCGCTGAGGCGAAAGCGCAGCGTGAGCCAGCGCGTCAATCCGTTCGCGGTGTAGATGCGCCGGTCCACGGCGTAGCACACGATGAGCATCGTGCCTGCGACGACGAGACCTGCCTCCGGCGGCATCACCACGGCCACCCACGCCACGAGCGAGGGCACCACCCCCCAGGCGAAGAGCCGGGGGTCGGGCTGCTCCTGGCGGAAGGCCACGCCCCAGTGGATGCCCCCCAGGAAGGACACGATCACGCTGGCGTAGGTGGCCAGCGCGAGCGTGGCGTAGGGATGCGCCTCGGGGTGCACCATCCACACCAGGGCGGCGCCAGCCACGAAGGGAACGAGCCCCGCGTAGCCCAGCCGGTGGGCCCAGGGGTCGGGCGTCATGGGTTCACCCCTTTCGGGCAGCCTGCACGAGCTGCTTGTCGAGCTGCTCGCCGGGCACGGCTCCCGGCAGGCGCGAGTCGTCCTCGAACACGGTGGCCGGTGTGCCGCTGACGCGGTGCTTGCGGCCGAGTTCGACATTGCGCTCGATGGCCGCGAAGTCGCACTTTGCCGGCGCCGACGAAGGCAGCTTGTTGGCCAGCATCCAGTCGCGCCAGGCCTGCACCGGGTCCTTCGCGCACCAGATGTCACGCGACTTCGTCTGCGAGTCCGGGCCGAGGATCGGGTAGAGATAGATGTAGACAGTCACATCCTTGAGGTTGGCGACATCTCGCTCGAAGCGCTTGCAGTAGCCGCAATTCGGGTCGACGAAGACAGCCATCTTGCGCGTGCCCTTGCCCTGCTTGATGGTGATCGCATCCTTCAGCGGCAGCTTGGAGAAGTCGAAGGCGGTGAGCTTGTCGATGCGCTGCTGGGTGAGGTTGGTGCGCGCGCGCAGGTCGATCACCTCGCCTTGGACGAGGTACTGGCCCTGGGCGTCGGTGTACAGGAGCTCGGTGCCGATCCGGACCTCCCAGAGGCCCGGAATTGGCGACCTGGTCACTTCATCGATCTTCGGCAGGTTCGGCAGGCGCTCCGGGAGGGCCTTGCGGATGACCGCCTCGTCGGCACTCGCTGCCGTAGCAGCGAGCAGGAGGACCAGAGCGGGGAGCAGGCGGGACGTTGTCTTCATGGCGTTCCAATGGCGCAGAGGAGGGCCCCGCCAAGCGGAGCGGGTGATGCGCAAGCAGTGCGCGGCGTGAGGGTGCTCCAAGGAGGATTGTAGGCAGCCCGCGGCGCGGGCCCGGCCGGCAAGCGGCTGCTGGCGCGCTCGTGCGCCGGCCGCAGCTGCCCGAGGCGCGTGCCGTCCGGCAGCGCCTCGGCAACCTTCCACTGTTCGAACACGAGCCACAGCACGTCGGCCACCAGCAGGTGGCGGCCAACACCGGGGACCAGGCGCACCATCATCGTCGCGTAGGCGCGGGCAGCGCGCCGCGCGCCCACCTGGCGACCCAGAAGGCGCCGGAAACCTCTGCTCGCAAGAAACTCGATCAGGCGGCCCAGCGACTGCGGCATGCGCTCACGCGTCCACAGCGTCCGGTCAGCCCAGCCCTCGTCCTTCAGGAGGGTCATCAGGGCGGGCGCGATGTCGGCGGCGCCGAGCACCGCGGTGACGCTGGCCAGCACCACCAGGCTGGCGCGACGGTTCAGGCGCCGGGGTTGGGGTGTCAGCCGGTTGTGGGTTTCCATTCCTTCGTAGATACGGGCCAGGTCGAACACGATCTGTGTGGCCGGTGGCAGCGCAAGGTCGAGCGGCGCCGCAACGGTGTGCCAGCGGCCGTCTGCTTCGTCACGGATCGCCGCGTTGGCGCGCAAGCCAGCTGCCTGGTAGGCGTGTGCGAGATGACGATGCAGCAGGCAGCCTTCGGCCCAATGGCGCTCGAAGTGCAACCAGCCGCGCGAGGCCTGCGCCTCGTCGTGTGCCAAGGCCGCGGCAAGATGTGCCATGACGCGCGGCGCCAGGGGCGCAGCTTCCAGGTCCGGGGTCTCGAGGGTGTCGGCCGCGGGTTGTGCGAGTGCGGCAAGCTCCATGAACGCCGTGCACGGGCCTGCCCCGGCTTGATCCGGCCAGACGGATGCCTTCTCGCGGGCTCCTTCGCCATCGGGCGGGCAAGAGGTGGGATTGGTTGACATCAGGGTCTCCGTAGGTCTTTGCTTGTCCGACAGTTTCGTATCTTTGTTTTGACCGTTTGTAGGGATATTTCCCCGATTCAAGGGGGGCAGCTGCCAAGTTCTTCACGCCCCGCCAGGAGGCCCAGACACACCGGGCGCGAGACGCTCGCCAGACCTGCGGCGATTCATTGCCAGTGCGCGGGCTTGGCGAAGGTATACGAGGGTGGAGAGGAGCTGCGCAGCGGTGCCGTCGGGGGGGGTCACCGAAGGAGAGCCTGGCAGACGCCGACCCCCGCATTCGAAGGGGTGTCGTCCAGCGGCAAGCGTGAATTCGTTCATGCCACTCCCGATGAATGTGGGCTACAGTTTTGTCAGACGATTTGCACAGGCATCTTCGTCAAGCAGCAGGCTGAGCCTGCTACAGGTCGGCATCCACACTCATCCATCGGAGATCACCATGCGTCCCATCAAGATCCAACTCGCCGCCATCGCCGCGGCCATCCTGCTTACCGTGACGGCCAGCGCCGTGCACGCCCAGGCGAATGGTCCGGCGTCGGCTTTCCAGGTCCAGACCGTCAATGCCGGTTCGACGGGAATGCCGAACAACCCGGGCTCGCTGACCGGCTTCACCAAGTCCATCGGAAACCCGCCGCCGGCCTGCAACCCGGCTGATCAACCCGCCGAGCAGGCCAAGTGCCAGAAGGCGGAGCAGTGCCGCGTGCTCAAGCAGGAACTGGCGGAGTTGATGAATAACGGTGCCATCCTGCGCACCGTGAGCCAGCAACTGACGAACAACATGGCCGCGATCGACAAGGAAATCGCGCGCCTGCTCGGCACCACGGACAACTTCACGCTCAGGCTGGTGAGCGCGTGCGCCAAGAACGCACTCGAGGCACGGACGCTGGGCATCAACGTCAACAAGGTCGGCGCCGCCTGCGCCCAGGGAGCCTTCGGTTACCGCTGCGTCGTGGAAGGCGCGGCAACGGCCAAGGAAGTGACGAAGTACCTCTGGCAGAACAAGGATGTCCGGGCGGCCTTGGTGACGGTGACGCAGCAGACAGCCAGCTTCGTGAGGAAGACCGCGCAAGGCCAGGAACCCTGGCACTACCACCTGCCCATCTGGGGCAACGCCTGCCGGGCCAACATCTGGGGCAAGGAGATCTTCTCGGCAGCCGATCTGATCGAGGAACTCGGCATGAGCAGGCGGAACCTGCAGCGCGCCAACTTCCAGATCATGCAGCTTATCCAGGCCAACGACCTGAAGATCAAGGCCGTCCAGGCTGAGCTGACCAGGCTGGGGTGCTGACACCCGCCCGCACGGACTGCAAAGGGCACCCCTGCGCCAATCGACCCGGCCGACCCGGCCGGGTTTTTTTCCTGCGCGCCCTCAGCGCCCCCTCTCGGCGCCAAACGCGCTGTCGGGCTGAGACTGCATCCAATCCCCGACCTGGCGCAGGTGCTGGCGCATCGCCGCCTCCGCTGCGTCGGGCTCGCCGTCGACCACCGCACGCAGGATCTCGATCTGGGCGCGGCGGGCGCGCTGGAGCTGCTCGCGGTTCAGGAACTGGCTGACCTGGGCCGTGGACAGGGGCACGTGCATGCGCGACAGCAACCGGGTGAGCTGCGGGTTGGCGCACATTGCCGTCAGGAGCCGATGCAAGGCGAGCTCCCGCTCGCGAAACTCCAGGCCCGCTTCCGGGTCAGCCAGCAGCTCGGCCCGCAACTCCAGCGCCTGCCGCCGCAACTCGACGTCCGCCGCGGAGGCAGACGCCAGCCGGGCAGCAAGCCCCTCGAGCAGCTCCCGGATCTGGAAGTGCTCGACCAGCTCCTTGCGCGACAGCCGGCGCACGGTGGCGCCACGATTGGGCACGAGTTCGACCAAGCCTTCGGAGGCGAGCCGCCCGAAGGCCTCGCGCACGGTGCTGCGACCGAAGCCCGACTCCTCGATGAGGTCACGCTCGATGAGGCGCTGACCCTGCGCGTAGCGCCCCCTCAGGATGCCGTCTCTGATGCGCTGCGCGAGTTGTTCGACCGAAGAGCCTCGCGGCGTCTTGCGTCGCTCCTGGAACTCCATGTGTGCTCCGGCAGGGATCTGGGTGAACCGATCCGGTCGAGGATACCGCAGGGCCTGCGGCGCGCGCCAGTTCCCCGACCAGACCCCATCCGCCCATCAGGAGCGCAGTGCGCGTGCGGTGAGCAGCCGCTTGAGCGGGCCTGCCGCCTCGACGGCACGCATACCGGCGTTTCTGAGCGTGCGCACGGCGGGAGCCTCGTGGGCGAACAGGTGCATCAGGGTGTCGGTGAGCCCGCTCATCGCGCGCGTGGGCATCCAGCGCTCGCGCGCGTAGCGGCGCAGCAGCCTCTCGTCGCCAGGGGAGCGCCATGGCTCGCGCTGTGCGATGAGCCGGGCCAGTGCCTCGACATCGGCCAGGCCCAGGTTCAGCCCCTGGCCAGCCAGGGGGTGCACCACGTGCGCGGCATCGCCCAGCAACGCCCAGCCCGGGCCACTCACCGGCTCGCAGAGCATGCGCACGAGCGGCCAGGCTGCGCGCTGGCTCGCCAGCCGCAGGCTTCCCGCCGAGCCGCCCGTGGCCTCGGCGAGTGCGTCCTCGAAGGCCGCGTCATCCAGCGCCAGTACATGGGCCGCACGCGAGTCCGGCAGCGACCACACCAGGCCGTAGCTGCAGCCAGGACCCGGGCGGTCAAAGGGCAACAGCGCGAGCACGTCGGGCGAGCGGAACCACTGCCGCGCCAGCCCCGCATGGGGCCGGTCTGCCACGAGCCGGGCCGCCACGGCGCGGTGCGCGTAGGCCTGGGTATCCACCCTCACCCCCAGGGCGGAACGGCTGACCGAGTCGCGACCGTCGCACACGGCCAGCAGTGCGGCAGGCACAGGCTCGTCCGGTGGCATGGGCACGACATGCGGCGCGAAACCCACGGCGCGCGCGAGCGTGGCTTCGAGCTCGGCGGTATCGACGATCCACGCCAGGTTCTCGAGGGCCTGCTCGTAGGCGGAGAATCGCAGCACCGCTCCGGGCGCGTCACCCTCGACGCGCATGTCGTGCACGGGCGTACGCGCATCGGCGGGCAGCGCCTCCCACACCTTCAGTGCCGCAAGCAGATCGACCGCGCGCGCGTTCAGCGCGTAGGTCCGCACGTCGTCGCCGGCAGGCGGCTTGGGCGGAGCCTGCCAGGCCACCGACAGGCCCTGCCGGGACAGCGCAAGCGCCAGGCTCATGCCCACCGCCCCACCCCCCCGGACGCACACGTCGAACTGCATCGCCATCGTCGCGGGATTGTAGGAGGCGACCACCCTCCGATGAGCCCGCGCTCAGAACACGGGCCGTGGTGGCTGGGGCGGGTTGGCAGGCCCGAAACTCGCCGAGACATTCGACGTCGGGCGTCCGGCTGGCACGGTGCAGACATTTCGGTTGGCCGCGCTCGGCGTGCAGTCACCGGTCCACCCGATCAGGCTCGAGCCCGCCGCAGGCGTGGCCGTCAAGGCGATGGCAGCGGTGGTCGGGAAGCTGGCTGCGCAACTGCTCGTGCATTTCGTGATGCCCGCCGGGCTGGAGGAAACGGTTCCCGTTCCGGTGACGTTCACCGTCACGCGGGAAGCCAGGATGGTGTTTCGGAAGGTCGCCGTGACGTTGCGCGCGGCAGACATGCTCACGACGCAGGTGGCACTCGTGCCGGCCGACGCGCAGTCCCCGGTCCAGCGATCGAACACCCAGCCGTAACCCGGCAAGGCGTTCAGCGTGACCAAGCTGTTCTTCTCGAAGGGCGCATCGCAGGTGCCCGTGCAGTTGGTGATGCCAGCTGGCGTGGAATGCACCCCACCCCCGCCCACGACGTTCACGTACAGGCGAAACGCATCGGCGAACGTGGCTGTCACGTTCTTGCTGCGATCCATCAGCAAGGCGCATTGCGCCGCGTTGCCCTGGCAGCTGCCGCCCCAGGCCTTCAGGAAGGCGCCCAGGTTGGGGACCGCCGTCAGTGTCTGGGTCGAGCACCGGGGCACGTCTGCCTGGCAGGAGGCACCGCAGTTCAAGGGCGCCGGGCTCGTGACCTTCCCCGGGCCGGTGGTGGAGGCGCTGAGTCGGACGAGTCCGGCGGCCGGCACAGCGAAGGGCTGCAGCGAGGTCGTGCCCGCCACCAGCTCCACCCCCAGCGTGTGCAGGTCCCACAGGTTGCTGAAGGGGCCCTGCGCCACCACCCGCGAGTACCCGTTGGGCACGGGCGAGAACGCGTCGGTGGCGAAGAACACGTGTGAGGGGAAGTAGCTGTAGCCGTTGTCGTAGCGCCGCAGGCGCGGCTCGCCACAACGGCACTCCCACTCGGCCAGGGCCTCGTGCCAGATGTCCTTGCCCACGCGTGGTTTGACCAGCTGGAAGATGGGCTCGGACAGGTTGGGCGGCCTGCCCTTGGAGCTGAACCAGGCCTGCGCGCGGGTGGTGTCGAACTGGAGCGTGGCGCGGGTCGTCATGCCTTGCGGGTTCAGGAACGCGGGGAAGTTCGGGTTCGGCTTGGCGGGCTCGGTGCCATCGTGGCGCACCAGCGACAGCTGCCTGGCCGACAACACGGAATTGCCGCCCGCCCCGCCGCAGGTGATGGCCACTTGCATGTGGGTCGTGAAGCGACCGGGGAATGACGAAGGAAGCTCGCTGAACGCAATGTCGGTCGCGCTGGCAAGTGCGGCTCCGTTCGCCTGCCTGATCGGGTTGCCGAAGGTGCCGACGTTGTTGCCAACGGGCGCGATGTACGAGCGTGCGGTGATGGAGACGGTGCTCGTCTTCTGCCCGGTGAAGTTGCACGGCCCGCAGTTGGGAGCGGCCTGGTCGGCAGGAGCTGCCGCTGGGGGCGCCAGGATGCTCGCGCGGTTGCCCGCGGGCTGCGGGTCGGCCTCGCGGGTGGGTGCCGCGGGTGGCGCAACGCCAGAGGACAGCAGCGTGGGCGCCCTGTCTTCCGCAGTGGCCGACACCGAGGTACCCGGCCCGGTTCCCTGGGGCACGGCGCGGGTGGCCGAGGCGGCGTCGTCGTCGCCGCCGCCGCCGCAGGCCTGGAGCATCACGGCCGACGCGAGCAGCCAGGCCGCCCCGAGCCGCAGACCGGCCCTGGGCAGGTTGCCCGGGTCGGGAGGAGTGGATGTGTACATGGGAAATCCTTCGTGAAGCAGGTGGGCGCCTGCCAGCCGAACGCCCCTCGCGCTCCGCACGAGTTCGCGAAAGGAGCTTACTAAGCTTTGACAGACATTTTTAGCATACATTCTTGGATCGAATTGCACCCCCCTCGTCTCCGGGGGTGCTGGCACGGGCACAATCCGGTTTGGGCTATGCGACACCCCATGGACGCCTTCGACTGCACCCTCTCCCAGCTCTTCCTCCACCCCATCAAGAGCTGCGCCGGCATCGAGCTGCGCGAGCGCGCGCTCATCGAGACGGGCCTGGACCTGGACCGCGAGTGGATGGTGGTGGACGCGCACGGCGAGATGCTCACGCAGCGCGAGCTGCCCCGCCTGGCCCTCGTGCAGCCGACTCTGCGCGACCACGACATCGTGCTGCGTGCACCGGGCATGCTCGCGCTGCACGTCTGGCTCGACCGCGTGGAGTCGCGCTGCCGCGTGCGCGTGTGGGACGATGAAGTGGACGCCTGGGACATGGGTGCCCTTGCCGCGCAGTGGTTCAGCGACTTCCTGGGCCAGCCAAAGCTGCGCCTGGTGCGCTTCGACCTGGAAGGCCGCAACCGGCTGGCCGAGCGTCGCTGGACGGGCGACATCGAGTCGCCCACCGTTTTCGCGGACGGCTTTCCGCTGCTGGTGGCCTCCACCGCCTCGCTGGCCGAGCTGAACCGTCGACTCGTGGCGGCCGGCCACGAACCGGTGACCATGGCGCGCTTTCGCCCCAACCTCGTGCTCGACGGGCTGCCCCATCCGCACGACGAGGACATGCTCGACACCCTCGAGATCGAGGCACCCGAGGGCAAGGTCGTGCTCAAGCTCGTCAAGCCCTGCGTGCGCTGCACGATCCCCGACATCGACCCGGCCAGCGCCGAGCGCGGCCAGACGGTGGCGGGAACGCTCGCCGGCTACCGTGCGGACGCACGCATGAACGGCGGCCTCACCTTCGGCATGAATGCCGTCATCGTCTCGGGCGTGGACCACACGCTGGCCGTGGGCGCGCGCGTGCGCGCCTCGATCTAGAAAGCAGCTCCCATGAGTCTCCAGTGCGGCATCGTCGGCCTGCCCAACGTCGGCAAGTCGACCCTCTTCAACGCGCTCACGAAGGCCGGCATCGCTGCCGAGAACTACCCCTTCTGCACGATCGAGCCCAACGTGGGCGTGGTGGAGCTGCCCGACCCGCGCCTGGGCCAGCTGGCCGCGCTCGTGAAGCCCGAGCGGGTCGTGCCGGCCATCGTCGAATTCGTCGACATCGCAGGCCTGGTGGCCGGGGCCAGCCAGGGTGAGGGCCTGGGCAACCAGTTCCTCAGCCACATCCGCGAGACGGATGCGATCGTCAATGTCGTGCGCTGCTTCGAGGACGAGAACGTGATCCACGTGGCCGGCAAGGTCGACCCGATCGCCGACATCGAGGTGATCCAGACCGAGCTCTGCCTGGCCGATCTCGCCACGGTCGAGAAATCGCTCGTGCGCCACACGAAGGTGGCCAAGGCCGGCGGCGACAAGGAGGCGCAGCGCCTGGTGGACGTGCTGAAGAAGTGCGACGCGGCGCTGAACGAGGGCCAGCCCGTGCGCAGCATCGACTTCAGCAAGGAAGAGCGCGTGGTGCTCAAGCCGCTGTGCCTGATCACCGCCAAGCCGGCGATGTTCGTGGGCAACGTGGCCGAGGACGGCTTCGAGAACAACCCCTTCCTCGAGCGGCTGCGCGAGTACGCGGCGCGCCAGGGCGCGCCGGTGGTCGCGATCTGCGCCAAGACCGAGGCCGAGCTGGCCGACATGGAGGACGCTGACCGGCTGCTCTTCCTGCAGGAGATGGGCCAGAGCGAGCCGGGCCTGAACCGGCTGATCCGCGCCGCCTTCGGGCTGCTGGGGCTGCAGACCTACTTCACCGCCGGCCCCAAGGAGGTGCGCGCGTGGACGATCCACGTGGGCGACACCGCCCCGCAGGCCGCGGGCGTCATCCACACCGACTTCGAGCGCGGCTTCATCCGTGCCCAGACCATCGCTTTCGACGACTACATCGCCTGCAAGGGCGAACAAGGGGCGAAGGACGCCGGCAAGATGCGCGCCGAGGGCAAGGAATACGTGGTGCGCGATGGCGATGTCATGAACTTCCTCTTCAACGTCTGATGGCCCGGCAAGCGGCCGGTCGCGTCTGGCGCGTCGGCCCGGCCTGGGTTGCGATCGC
>JBBAPJ010000079.1:0-10800 GCA_040400855.1 Rubrivivax sp. | reverse complement strand
CTGTAGAAGGGCCCGTTGGGCTCGAGCTGCAGGCGCAGCGGGCACTCCAGGTGCAGCAGCGCGCCGTCGGGGCCGATCACCGCGAACTCCACCAGCCGCGTGCGACCCAGGTGCAGCGCCTCGGTCACGCGCCGCCGCCACTCCTGCTCGCCCATCACCTCGCCCTCGCTGCCCGGGCGCACCTCCACGGTGAAGGGGGCCACGCTCTCGGCCTGCGCGAGCGCCTGGTCGGCCTTGGACAAGGTCTGCCCGACCGCGCCGGTGGCCAGCCCGTCGAGCGCGCCGATGTGGAACTCCGCCTGCGGGTCCGCCTGCTGGAAAAGCGGGCGCATCGTCGCGGCGAGCTCCTCGGCCACGACCTTGGCCACACCGTTGACCGGCACGTACAGCGCGAAATCCGAGCCGTTCAGGCGCCCGCACAGGCTGCCCTCCACGCGGCCGGCGTACTCGTTGAGCCGCGCCCCGATGTCGGCCAGCAGCTTGTCGGCGATGTTGCGACCCACGCGCCGGTTGATGGCGTTGAGCATCTGCACGCGCAGCAGGATCAGGCTGCCGCGACGCGACACCGTGCTCGCGGTGGAGCTGCTGCCCAGCGCACGCTCGAGCAGCGGCAGGAAGTGTGCGCGGTTGCTCACCCCGCACACGCCGTCGAGCTGCAGCTGCCGGCGCATCGCATCGAGCTGGCTCGCCTGGTTCTCGAACAGCACCTTGATGCGCCGCACCATGGAGTTCATGCCGGTGGCCAGCGCCTTGAGCTCCAGGGTGCGCGGCAGCTCGATCTCGGTGAAACGCGCCTCCTCCACGCCCCGGGCCTGCCGGACCATGCCGTCCAGGATGCGCCGCCAGCCGCCCACGAAGGTGAAGGCCACCGCCAGCGCCGCCGCGCCGATCACGAGCAGCGTGAAGACGAAGCGCAGCATCCCGTCCCACAGGGCGTTGTAGGCCCATGCGCCGTGGCTTTCCACCGTGAGCTTGCCGATCTGGCGCCAGCCATCGATGACGATGGACTCCCCGGGTGGGGCCTGCAGCGGCAGCGCGCGGATGAACCACAGGGGGGCGTTGCCCACCTTCTCCGGGCTCTCGAAGTCGACGATGGACGCACCGTTCACGCCGGCCAGGCGAATGCGCCGGTAGTGCCCGGCGTCGAACTGCGCCTGCAGCACGAGCTGGATCAGCTTCAGGTCACCGCGCTGGGCGTTGGCCACCTGGGCCAGCAGGATCGCGGCGTCGCCGTTGCGGGCCTGCCACTGCGACTCCATCGACTTCTGGAAGATCCAGGTGCCCACGGCCGCGCTGCCGCCGAAGGCCAGCAGCACCACCATCGACAGCAACAGCCCGATCTGGCGGATCATCGACACGGCACGGCCCCCTTGCACTGGGAAGGAAATCGGGGCGCAGTCTACGCGCGATACGCCTGCATCCGAAGCCCCGGATACCCGCGGGGGTCCCGGGGCGCGCCGCCGCCTGGGGCTGTCAGAAGCCCTCGGCCTTGATGCGGTTCATCACGTCGCGCCACTTGGAGATGCGCGCCATCGGGTCGCCCATGCTCTGGCGGCCCACGCCCTGCCACAGGCCCTCGGTGTTGAAGCTGAAGACCGGCTGCAGGTCCGGGCGCTGCGAGGCCGGGCGGATCTCGTCGGTGAGGTTGTCCAGGATCATCGGCTCGTCCTGCGGCTCAGGGTAGTAGGCCAGCACCATGTGCCCTGCCGACTCGGCCGGCCGCGTGGCGGTGGCCGGCAGGTCGACCTTCACGTAGACCATGCGCAGCTTCGAAGGCTGCACGCCTTCGGCCAGCAGCGTGAAGTACTTGGCAATCGCGTAGTCCTCGCAGTCGCCGCGCCCGCGCGCGAAGGTATCCAGGGGGCTGGCCCAGTAATCCACCTGCTGGTACAGGCGCTGGTCGGAGGTGTAGCGGATCTTGCGGTTGTAGAAGAGGTTGGTCTGCTCGTGCTGCGTACGCTCGTCCGCGGCGGCCAGCCGGCCCACGAGTTCCTGCATCTCCTGCACCATGCGCAGCGCATCGCCCCCGCGCTCGCGTGCGGTCTGCTCGACACGGTCGGCCGTGTAGGCGCGCGACACCCCGGCCAGCGCCAGCCCGACGCCCAGCGCCGAGACGACGCCCGCCGTGACCAGCGGCTGGCGCAGCAGCCCGCCCAGGCGCCGTGCCTGGCAGGCGAGGCGGCTCGTCCAGCGGGTGGGCGGGTGCTCCGGGCTCATGGGCTCTCCTGGGGTGCGGGATCTGTTGACAGGCGGGACGACCAGACTATGGCGGGTCGGACCGGCCCGGCGCTGCCCACGCCTCCCCCTTGTCCGGGGGGCGGCACAGCGCAAAGCGTGACAGCCTTCACGAAACCTGGCAACAGGTCCGTCACGGGCCGCAGGCCCTCAGGCCGGCTCGCCGGCCTCTTGCCACTTGCGCAGGTACGCCGTGCGTGCCTGCGCCCAGGCCGGCGAGCGGATGGAGGCGCCCGTGCTCGCGTGCGTGAGCGCGATGGGCCAGGTGCCCAGCTTCAGCCCGGCGGCCTCGGCGGTGCGGCAGAAGTCCAGGTCGTAGAAGTGAAAGCCCAGGGCCGGATCGAAGCGCACGCCGCTGCGCTGCAAGGTGGCGGCACGCGCCGCCAGGAAGAGTCCGTCCAGGAGCCGCACCGCCTGCGGCGCCGGCCCGTAGGACGAGACCGCCGACGCACCGGGCACCGTCCCGTGCGCGACTGCGCCGCTGAGGTGGGGATGGTCCCAGGCGTCGTGGCGCAGCCGCCCTTGCTCGTCGCGGTAGGGGGGCTGCAGGTACCAGGCCAGCTGCCCGGGCTGGCGCCTGCGGTTGCCCGCCACGCCCACGATGTCGAAGTGCTCGAGTGCCTGGCCCAGGCGCTGCGCAGCCAGCCAGTCGTCCACGTGCACGTCGTCGTGCACGAAGACGAGCACGTCCTCGGGCGCGGCCTGGTCGATCGCGGCGTTGTAGACCTCGGCCAGCGGTGCGGAGTTGCCCAGCTGCAGGCGAAGCGCCACGGGCGCACAGCGCCGCAGCCGCGGCAGGCAGCGCGCAAGCAGCGCCTGCTCCTCGAAACCGGCGCGCGTGGCGCGCGTGGCACACACGAGCACGACCCGCGCGGCCGGCGCGGCGCGCGCACCCGGGCTGGAGGCGTCCGCAGCCGACATGGGCCTAGCGCTCCCGAAGCGCCTGCGAGACGTTCTGCAGGGGGCGGAAGAGGTACTCCAGCACCGTCTTGTTGCCGGTGCGGATCTCCACCATCGCCGTCATGCCCGGCAGGGGCTCGAGCTTCATGCCCGCGCGCACCAGGTCGGGCTCGCGGATGCGCACGATGATGCGGTAGTAGCCCTCCTCCAGCTCGGGCAGGCTGCCGGGCCTGCGGTTGCGCTCGTCCTTGAGGGTGTCCGGGCTCAGGTGCTCGACCACACCGGTCAGGCCGCCGTACTTGCTGAAGTCGTAGGCGGTGAGCTTGACGGTGGCGCTCTGGCCAGGCTTGAGGAAGGCCACTTCGGAGGGACGCACGTAGGCCTCCACCAGCATCTCGTCCTGCACCGGGACGATCTCCAGGATGTTCTGCCCCGGCTGGATCACCGCGCCCACCGTGGTGAGCTGCACGTTCTTCACGATGCCGCGCATCGGGGCGCGGATCACCGTGCGGCGCAGCGTGTCGGCGCGGGCCTCGGCGTTCTCGCGCGTCTGCGCGAGCTCGCTTTCCACGCGCGTGAGCTCCTGGCTCGCATCGGTGCGGTAGCGGTTGCGACGCTCGATGATCTGCGCCTGCAGTTCGGCCTGCTGGCGGCTGAGGTCGGCCTGCTGGCGGTTCAGCTCCGCCTGCTGGCGCTGCAGCCGCAGCAGCTCCACCTCCGAGATCACGCCCTGGCGCACGAGCGGCTGCGTCATCTCGAGCTCGCGCTGCGTGGCCGTCATCGACTCCTGCACCGCGCGCACCGAGCCCTCGATGGCCGTCAGCGACACGCGCACGGCGCGCACCTGCTCCTCCAGCGCCTGCAGCCGCGTCTCGTAGGCGCGGCGCTCGCGCTCGGCCACCTCGGGCTGGCCGCGCAGCTCGGCCGGAAAGACCAGCGCCTGGCCACTGGACTCCGCGCGCAGCCGCGCCGCCAGCGCGGACAGCGCCACCGTCTTCTCGCGCGCTTCGCGGTACACCGGCCCGGCGCGCGCGTCGTCGATGCGCAGCAGCACCTGGCCCTGCTGCACCGAATCGCCCTCGCGCACGAGCAGCTCGCGCAGGATGCCCGAGTCCAGGCTCTGCACGACCTGCTCGCGGCTGGCGGGGATCACGCGGCCCTGCCCGCGCGTGATCTCGTCGAGCTCGAAGTTGGCGGCCCAGCCCAGGCCCACGGCCAGGGTCAGCCCGGTGGCCAGCAGCAGCCAGCGGCTGGCGCGGCGCTCGTCGTCCTCGGGGGTCTGCAAGGCACGCGCCGGGGCGTCGGCAGCGCCGCCTGGCGGAGCGGAGGAGTCGGGCCGGCTCATGCCGCACCTGCCGAGGCGGCCGGCACCGTGATGCCGCGTGCCAGCCGCTCGAGCATCTGCGCCTTGGGCCCGCTGGCCAGGCACTGCCCGGCCTCGACCACGGCGATCGCATCGACGAGCTCCAGCAGCTGCGGCCGGTGCGTGGCCAGCAGCACCGTGCGCCCAGGCAGCCAGGCCTTCAGCGCGGCGATCACGCGGGTCTCGGTGTGCTGGTCCATGTGCGAGGTGGGCTCGTCGAGGAAGACCAGCTGCGGGTCGCGCAGCATCATGCGCGCCAGGCTCAGCAGCTGGCGCTGGCCGCCCGACAGCCCGCCGCCGGCCTCGGTCAGCGGCCGGTCCAGCCCGCGCGGATGCTCGGCCACCACCGGGTACAGGTCGATCGCCTTGAGCACCTCGAGGATGCGGCTGTCCGGGATGTGCCGGTCCGACAGCACCAGGTTCTCGCGCAGCGTGCCCATGAAGAGCATCGGGTCCTGCCCGACCCAGCCGATGCGCGCGCGCTGCGAGGCCGGATCGACCTGCTGCAGCTCGATGCCGTCCACGCGCACCTGCCCGGCCAGGGGCTGGTGCAGCCCCGCAGCCACGCGCAGCAGCGTGGACTTGCCCGAGCCCACCCGGCCCAGCAGCGCCATGCGGGTGCCCTCGGCCAGTTGCAGGCTCAGGCGGCGCAGCACCGGGATGCGGTGCTCGGCCGGGTACGCAAACTCGAGCTCGTCGAGCTGCAGCGCGCAGCCGCTGCCACGGCGCTCGGCGGCCAGGTACTGGCGCGCATCGTCGCGGTCGCGCGGACGCTTCATGAGCCCGTCCAGCGTCTGCAGCGCCGTGGCTGCCTGCTGGTAGCGCGCCGCCAGCCCCATGAGGCTGCCCAGCGGCGCAATGGCCCGGCCGGCCAGGATCACCACCGCGATCAGCCCGCCAAGGGTCAAGGCATTGGCGTGGATCAGGTAGACGCCCGCCACCACCATCGCGATCGTCACCAGCTGCTGCAGCGTCTGGGTCAGGCCCAGGATCAGGTTGGACATCGCGCGGATGCGCTTGTAGGAGTCTGCGCCGAACTCGTTGGCCACTTCCCAGCGCCGCTGCAGGTAGCCCTCGGCGTTGTGGGCCTTGAGCGCCTCCAGGTTGAGCACCGCCTCCACGAGCACGCTCTGCCGGTCGCCAGCCTCCTTCATGTTCTCGCGCATCGCGCGCATGAGCGCGGGCTGCGCCAGCAGCGCGACGGCCACCACCAGCGGCACCGCCAGCGTCGGGATCCAGCCGATGGGCCCGCCCACGACGAAGATCAGGGCGATGAACAGGGCGATGAAAGGCAGCTCGGTGAGCAGCACGAAGGAGGCCGAGGAGAAGAAGTCGCGCAGGGCCTCGAAGTCGCGCATCGAGCTGGCGAAGATGCCGATGGACTGCGGCCGGTGCTCCAGCCGGATCGACATGATCTCGCGCAGCAGCGTGGCGTTGATGGCCAGGTCGGCGCGCTTGCCGCCCAGGTCCACCAGGCGCGCCTTGAGCCAGCGCATCGCGAACTCCAGCAGCGCCGCGGCGGTGGCCCCGATGGCCAGCGTCCACAGCGAGGTGTAGGCCTGCGTGGGCACGACCCGGTCGTAGACGTTCATCGTGAAGAAGATGCTCGCCAGCGTGAGCACGTTGGCGATCACGGTGGCCAGCATCGACTCCACGTAGAAGTGCCGGAAGCGCCACAGCGTGCCCCACATCCAGCCGAAGGCGCGGCCGCGGAAGGGCACGAGGGTCTGGTCGGCGGGCTGGGCCAGCGCCTTGACGACCAGCACCTCCCCCGTGCTGGCCGCGTCGAGCTCGTGCAGCGGCAGGCTCAGCTCCTGCTGGCCGCTGCGCGGGTCGAGCACGGTGGCCACCCCGTGCGAGAGGGCGCGCAGCACGTAGGCCCGCCCGTCGGTGCAGGGCACGACCACGGGCAGCACGTAGCTCGGCAGCCGGCTCGGCAGCGCCTTGGCCCAGGAGGCCGCCAGGCGGTGGCGGCGCGCGAGGTCAGGGTAGGCGGCTGGCGGCAGCCGGCCCTGGGCGTCGAGCGCGAAGCCCGCGGTGAGCGTGGCCACCTCCAGCGGCCGCTCCAGCACCTGCGCCACGAGGACGAGGCATCCCAGCAGCGGATCACCCGGCAGGGGCGTCTGCCCGGCGGCGGGGCTGGCGGCGGCTGCGGGGGTCGACATGACCCGCAGTATCGCCCGAGAGCCCAGGGCCGAGGCCGGGGCAGACCCGTGCGGGCGGCCGCTCAGCGCCCGTAGGTGCGGCCGAGCTCGGCCAGCGCCGCGGCCAGCCGGAAGCGGGCCAGGCGCCGCTCGGCGCGCGCGCCGGCGGCGGCCACCGCGTAGCCGTGCGCCTCGGACTGGATGTTCAGCAGGTCCAGCAGCGAGCGCCGCGCGAGCCGGAACTGCAACTGGTAGCCCTCCACCACCTTCTGCGCCGCGCGGTCCTGCCCCTCGTTGAGAGACTCGCGGCGCAGCGCCGACTGCCACTCCGACCAGGCCGCGGTGATGCGCTCGCGCACGGCCAGGGCCTGCTCGTCGGCGCTGGCGCGTGCGGCCCGGGCCTGGGCGTCGGCAGCGGCCACCCCAGCCGCGCCGGCGCCGGCGTTGAAGACGGGCATGTTCACGTTGAGCTGGGTGTTCAGGCCCGGGCGCAGCGTGTAGGGGTTGAGCTGGTGCGAGACCTGCAGTTCCACGCGCGGGCGTGTCTGCGCCCGTGCCTGCACCAGAGCCGCATCGGCCGCCTCCACCTGCGCCAGGCCCTGGGCGAGCAGCGGGTGGCGCTCGCCGGCGAAGGCCAGCGCCTGCCCGAGCGAGGCCGGGCGCTGGCCAGGCTCCTCCTCCAGCCCCTCGGGGCGCACCGGCAGCGGGCGTGCAAAGAACCGCGCCAGGCGCGCCGCCGCCTGCGCCAGGTCCCCCTCGCGCTGCTCCACGGCAAGTGCCGCCGCGTTCACCCGCACCTCGGCCTGGCTCAGGTCGACCATGCGCCCAGCGTCCACCTCGACGATGCGCCGCACGTCGTCGCGGATGCGCTGCAGCGCCTGCAGGTTCTCTCGCGCGAGCTGCACGATCTCGAGCTGGCGCGCCCAGACGATGTAGGCCTCGGCCGCCTGCAGCGCGACTTCGTCGAGGGTCGAGGCTGTCTTGCCATCGGCGGCCCGGTGCAGCGCCTGCGCGCGCGAGATGCCAGCCTCGATGCCCCCGCCGGCGTAGACGGTGTAGCTGGCCTGTGGCGTGGCCACGAGGCGCCGCGGGGCCGCCTCCTGCTCGATGGCCGTGGCACCCACGCCCACCGTGGGCCAACGCGCGGCCTTGGCACGCTCCACCTCCGAGGCGCTGCCCTGCGCGCCCGCCCGCGCGGCGAGCACGGCCGGATACTGCACGAGCGCTTCGCGCACGACCTCGCCCAGCGACTGCGCCTGCACCGCCGCTCCCGCCAGCAGCGCCAGCAGGCCTGCGCCCGCGCGGGCGCAGCCGATGGCCGATGCCCGACCGGGGTGGTGATGGCGCCCCGGCACCAGGGGAGGTGCCGGCGGCCCGAAGGGCGCATCCATACCGGGATCCTAACGGGCTCGCCGCCCCGGCCGCCCGAGTGGCACGCCAGCGATGCCCGTATCAACCCGCTGCCCCTTGCGCCTCGGGCACGCTATCGTCGCGCCACGCCAAGGAGACCCGACCGATGCCCCCGAGACCCCGTGCCCGCGCCGCATGCGCGGCGCTGGCGGCCTGCGCGATCGCGCTGCCCGCCGCGCCAGCCGCCGCCAACTCGACCGTCGAACTGCGCTCGGGCGGGGGCTACCAGAGCCTGGCCCTGGCCGCCGACGTCACCGAGGTCGAGCTCGTCGAGCAGACGCAAGGGGCCTGCCGCTTCAACCGCACCTGGGGCTACGACCTGACCAATCGGGAGCTGTGGGTCAACGGCGGCTGCGGCGGGCGCTTCAAGCTCGTCCAGGCGGAGGCCGAGGACAGCCGCAGTTCCAACGCCGCGGCAGCCGCCGTGGCGGTGGCAGCGATCGCGGGCATTGCGATCCTGGCCAACCGGCCCAACCGCGACCGGCCCGACACCACACTGCCGCCGGAGCCCCCGCCCCCCTACGGCCAGCCGATCCGCAGCCAGCGCGGCATGTGCCTGGACGTGGCCGACGGGCGGCTGCGCCCGGGCGCGGTCGTGCAGCTGTACGCCTGCCACGGGCGCGAGAACCAGCGCTTCTCCTGGGGGCGCAGCGGCGAGATCGTCACCGCCAACCGGCTGTGCCTGGACATCCAGAACGCCAATACGGCCGACGGGGCGCGGCTCATCGTGTGGAACTGCTCGGGCGCGCGCAACCAGCGCTGGCACGCCCGCGGGGGTGCGATCGTGAGCCACCTCAACGGCAAGTGCGTGGACGTCTTCGAGGGCCAGTTCCGCAACGGCCAGCCCGTGGTGGCCTGGAGCTGCAACGGCGGGCCCAACCAGCGCTGGTGGTGGTGAGGAGACAAGGATGCACGATCGAACAGTGGCCCGCCCGATGAAGCCTCGCACCGCCGCTTTCTCAGCTGCGGCCTTCTGCCCGGCCATCGCGCTGCTCCTGGGCACGCTGTGCCCAGTCGGCAGCGCCAAGGCCCAGACTTCGGCCACCCGGCCCATCGCGGCCGCCTCGGCCGTGCCACCGGGATCCGGCACGGCGGGCCGCACGGGGGCTGGCAGCGGCGCCGAGCAGGCCTGCCGCGCCGCCGACCACAACCACGACGGCTACATCGGCCTGGACGAATACCACCGCGACATCGCGCGCAGCTGGGCCGCGCTCGGCCCGGATGCCACGGGCTACGTGAAGCTGGAAGACCTCGGGGCCATCCCGGGCCTGCGGCGCAGCGTGCTGGAGCGGCTGCGTCGCGCCGACACCGACGGCGACGGGCGGCTGTCCTTCAAGGAGGTGGTCACCGCGCGCATGGCGCAGTTCGACGCCGCGGACCTGGACCGCGACGACCGGCTGTCGATGAAGGAGTGCATGGACCACGAGCGCAAGCTCGCAGCGGAAATGCGCGCGCAGCGCCAGCGTCAGCAGCCCTAGCCGGCCGCACCCCTTGGAAGGGGTGGTCGCGCCCGGCGCCCCTACTCGATGAAGAGCTTGACGAGCCCGCGCAGCGTGATGAGCTGCGCCGGCGTTGCGCGTTCCTCGAGCACCGCAGCCATGCGGTTGCGCAGGCGCTGGCTCTTGCGCGCACGACGGATCAGCAGGTCGCCCAGCCACGGGTGGTGGTTGACGCGGTTGCCCTTCTCGTAGAGATCGAACTTGGGCTTGAGCGCGCGCAGGCCTTCGGCGTAGAGCGCCCCGAGCGCCTCTTCCGACAGCCCCTGAGCGCGCGCCGCGCGCAGCGCGTCGGCGGCCAGCAGCCCCGTCTCCATCGCCTTGCCGATGCCCTCGCCCGTGAACGAGTAGGTGCTGCCGGCGGCCTCGCCCGTGACGAGGATGCCCGGCGCGGCCACGCGCGCGCCCTTGAGCGAGGTGCGCAGCGGCGCGCCCTTCAGGGGCGAGACGAAGGTGCCCCCGGCCATCAGTTCGCGCGCCGGCGCGTGCAGCTTCACGAACTCGTCGAAGACCTCGCGCAGGTTCAGGTCGCGCACCGTGCGCGCGCTGCTGCCGCGGCTGTCGATGATGCCCACGCCGATGTTGTAGACGTCGCCCGGGCAGGGGAAGACCCAGCCGTAGCCGGGCTTGACCGGCCGGTACCAGGCCACCTCCAGGTGCGGGATGCGCGCGCGCAGGCCCGGGTGGTGCACGTAGCCGCGAAGCCCCATGGCGCTTGCCTCGCGCCGCTCGCACAACCCGCTGGCCACCAGGCCCTGGGGCGACGCACCGGTGGCGATCACGACGTGGCGCGCGCGCACCTCGATGGTCTCAAAGGCGCCCTCGCCGGCGCGGCGCAGCCGTGCCCCGCACACGCGCTCCACGCCCGCGGCCGTCTCGCGCAGCACCCCCTCCAGGCGCCAGGGCGTGGCCAGGCGCGCGCCGGCGCGCTGCGCCGCCCGCACGAGCAGGTGGTCGAGCTCCTTGCGCGGCAGCACAGCGAGCGTTCCTGGCACGTCCACCGACAGCCCACTCGGGCCGAAGGCGCGCACGTGCGTGCAGGGCTGCGCGAGCGCCAGCACCTCTTCGAGCACGCCCAGGCGGGCGAGCGCCGCATGCGCGTCCGGGATCAGGCCGTCGCCGCAGATCTTGTCGCGCGGGAAGTCGTGCTGGTCGACGAGCAGCGCGTCCACGCCCTGCCGGGCCAGCTCGAGCGCACAGGCGCTGCCGGCCGGGCCAGCGCCCACGACGAGCACATCGCACTGCTCGGGCA
>JBBAPJ010000078.1:4368-10808 GCA_040400855.1 Rubrivivax sp. | reverse complement strand
GGGGTGTGGTCGAGCACGATGACGACATCGTCGCCCGCGCGCGCCTTGGTCACGGCCGTGCCGTCCACGTAGATCGCCGTCACCTTGGAGTGTTCGCACACCAGGTGCTCGTAGCCGTGGAAGGCGGTGGCGTCGCCCGTGTACTCCAGGCCCGCGGCCATCTTGAACTTGGCCGCCGCGCGCGCCTGCTCGCGCTGGCGCGCCATGGCGGCCTGGAAGCCGGACTCATCCACGCTCACGCCGCGCTCGCGGCACACGTCGGCCGTGAGGTCGAGCGGGAAGCCGTAGGTGTCGTGCAGCTTGAAGGCGGTCTCGCCGTCGATGCCGGTGCCGTGCGAGAGGGCGGCCTCGAGGATCTCCATGCCGTTGGCGATGGTCTGGAAGAAGCGCTCCTCCTCCTGGCGCAGCACGTCGGTGACGCGCACCGCCTCGCGCCGCAGCTCGGGGTAGGCCTCGCCCATCTCGGCGGCCAAGGGGGCCACCAGCTTGTGGAAGAAGGGCCGGCGCGCGCCGAGCTTGTAGCCGTGGCGGATGGCGCGCCGCGCGATGCGGCGCAGCACGTAGCCGCGGCCCTCGTTGCCCGGGATCACGCCGTCGGTGACGGTGAAGGTGCAGGCGCGGATGTGGTCGGCGATCACCTTGAGCGAAGGTGTCTGCAGGTCGATCGCGGCCGAGCCGCCCGAGGCCGCCACGGCGTCGCGCGTGTGCGCGAGCAGGTTGGCGAAGAGGTCGATCTCGTAGTTGCTGTGCACGTGCTGCAGCACGGCGGCCAGGCGCTCCAGGCCCATGCCGGTGTCCACGCTGGGCTTGGGCAGCCGGTGCATCGTGCCGTCTTCGGTGCGGTTGAACTGCATGAAGACGTTGTTCCAGATCTCGATGTAGCGGTCGCCGTCCTGCTCGGGCGAGCCGGGCGGGCCGCCTGCCACCTCCGGGCCGTGGTCGTAGAAGATCTCCGAGCACGGGCCGCAGGGGCCGGTGTCGCCCATCATCCAGAAGTTGTCGGACATGTAGCGCCCGCCCTTGTTGTCGCCGATGCGCACGATGCGCTCGGCGGGCAGGCCGATCACCTTGAGCCAGATGTCGTAGGCCTCGTCGTCCTCGGCATACACCGTGGCCCAGAGCTTGTCCTTGGGCAGCTTGAAGTGCTCGGTGAGCAGTTCCCACGCGTAGGCGATGGCGTCGTGCTTGAAGTAGTCGCCGAAGCTGAAGTTGCCCAGCATCTCGAAGAAGGTGTGGTGGCGCGCGGTGTAGCCCACGTTCTCGAGATCGTTGTGCTTGCCGCCGGCGCGGATGCACTTCTGGCTCGTGGCGGCACGCGTGTAGGGGCGCTTGTCGAAGCCCAGGAACACGTCCTTGAACTGGTTCATGCCGGCGTTGGTGAAGAGCAGCGTCGGGTCGTCTCCAGGCACCACGGGGCTCGAGGCCACGACCTGGTGGCCCTTGGAGGCGAAGAAGTTCAGGAAGGTGGAGCGGATCTCGGCGGCTTTCATGGAAGCGGGCTCGTCGTCAGGGTGGAAAGGAAGGGATGCGGGATCGGGCAGGCTCAGGCGTGGCCGGGCTGCAGGTACAGCGGCACGCCCACGCGGCGCGCGGCATCGGCCAGCACGCGGTCACGGGTGGCCAGGGCCAGGCGCTGGCGCAAGGCGGTGTCGAGGTAGCAGGCGTCGTAGGCCGACAGGCCCCAGTCGGCGGCGCGCTGCGTCCACATCGCGGCGTCGGCGGCCACCGGGACGGTGCGGATGCCCACGGCGCCCAGCCGCTGCCAGCACTCCTGCAGCGCGACCTCCGTGATGCGCCGGGCCTTGAGCGCGCGCGCGAGGATGTTGGCCAGCTCCAGGTGCCACAGCGCGGGCACGAGCGGCTGCGCCAGATCCATGGAGCGCCACACCGACAGCGAGTAGTCGTCCTGCTCGTCCTCGAAGAAGGCGCCCAGCGCCACCGAGGCGTCGAGCACGAAACCCGCGGCGCTGCTCACCGGCGGCCTTCGTCGCGCAGGCGCTTCCAGTCCATCGCCAGGCGCCGCCCGCGGCTCGCGCCGATCAGGGCGTCGATCGCCTCGCGCCGGGCGGCGGCATCCTGGTCGTGGGAGGTGACGGGCACGAGCTTGGCCACGGGCCGGTTGTGGCGCGTGATGATGACCTCCTCGCCCTGCTCGGCGCGCGCGACGAGCTCCGACAGGTGCGTCTTGGCTTCGAACAGGCCGATGGTTTCCATGGGGCGACGGGTAGGCCGGCAAGCTTGGTTGAATCAACCAGATTGTAGCGCGCCGTACCATCTCCTGCCATGAGCACGACCTCCACGCCCCTTGCCAGCCTCGCCGACCCGAGCCTGCTTCGAACCGACGCCCTGATCGGCGACCAGTGGGTGCCCGGGCCAGGCCGATTTGCCGTGACCGACCCGGCCACCGGCCAGCACCTGGCCGACGTGGCCAACGCCGGGCCGCAGGAGGCGCAGCAGGCCATCGAAGCCGCCGCCCGCGCCTGGCCGGCCTGGCGCGCGCTGCCGGCCAAGGCGCGCGGCGCCATCCTGATGAAGTGGTTCGCGCTGATGCACCAGCACGCCGACGACCTGGCGCGGATCATGACGGCCGAGCAGGGCAAGCCCCTTTCCGAGGCGCGCGGCGAGGTGGTGTACGCCGCGAGCTTCCTGGAGTGGTTCGCCGAGGAAGGCCGGCGCGCCTATGGCGAGACGGTGCCCACGCACGACGCGACCAAGCGGTTGCTGGTGCTGCGCCAGCCCATCGGCGTGTGCGCGGCCATCACGCCGTGGAACTTCCCGATCGCCATGATCACGCGCAAGGTGGCGCCGGCACTGGCCGCCGGCTGCCCGGTGGTGATCAAGCCGGCCGAGCAGACGCCGCTGTCGGCGCTGGCCGCCGCCGAGCTCGCGCGGCGCGCAGGGATGCCCGCGGGCGTGCTCAACGTGCTCAGCGCGGACGCCGCGAACTCGATCGCCATCGGCCACGTGCTGTGCGGGAGCGACACGGTGCGCCACCTCTCCTTCACCGGCTCCACCGAGGTCGGCCGCATCCTGGCGGCCCAGTGCGCACCGACGATCAAGAAGCTGAGCCTGGAGCTTGGCGGCAACGCGCCTTTCATCGTCTTCGACGACGCGGACCTGGACAGCGCCGTGGAAGGCGCGATCGTGAGCAAGTACCGCAACGCGGGCCAGACCTGCGTGTGTGCCAACCGCCTCTACGTGCAGGCCGGGGTCCACGACGCCTTCGTCGACAAGCTCGCCGCACGCGTGGCGCAGCTGCGCGTGGGCAACGGCTTCGAGCCGGGCGTGGCCATCGGCCCGCTGATCGACGAGCCCGCCCTGGCCAAGGTGGAGCGACACGTGGCCGATGCCCGCGCGCAGGGCGCGCAGGTGCTCACGGGCGGCGCGCGCCAGGGTGAGCGCTTCTACGCCCCCACGGTGCTGGCCGGCGCCACGTCCGGGATGCTGTGTGCGCGCGAGGAGACCTTCGGGCCGGTGGCGCCCGTCTTCCGCTTCGAGACCGAGGCCGACGTGATCGCCCTGGCCAACGCCACCGAGTATGGGCTGGCGAGCTACTTCTACAGCCGCGACATCGGCCGCATCTTCCGCGTGGCCGAGGCCCTGGAGTACGGGATGGTGGGCATCAACACCGGGCTCATCTCCACGGCCGAGGTGCCCTTCGGCGGCGTCAAGCAGTCGGGGCTGGGGCGCGAAGGCGCGCGCCAGGGGCTGGACGAGTACCTCGAGGCGAAGTACCTGTGTCTGGGAGACATCCAGCGCTGAAGCCCGCGCGGCCGGACTGGATGCGGGCCGGCTGCATGAAAAAGGGCTCCCGCGGGAGCCCTTTGCGATTCATGGAGCGGGTGAAGGGAATCGAACCCTCGTATGAAGCTTGGGAAGCTGCCGTTCTACCATTGAACTACACCCGCCTCACCCGTATTCTACCGCCGGGCCGGGCATGCGAGGCGTGCCAGGCCCTGGCGACTGCGCATCCTCCCGCTTCCCTGCCCCTGCCCGCACCTTGCCCAACTTGAACAGCCTGCCCGCACCGCCCGCTGCCCGCGGCCTGGCCGCAGCGCCCGGCCACGCGGTGCGCTGGCGCAGCCGTTGGGCGCCGCGTGCCGGCGTGGCCTGCCTCCTCCTGGCCTGCGCGGTGCTGGGAAGCGCCCACCGGGCCGAGGCTGCGCCGGCCACGGGCACGATGCTCGAGGAGATCCGCCGAGACGGGCGGCTGCGCGTGTGCATGTGGCCGGACTACTACGGCATCAGCTTCCGCAACCGCCGCACGGGGGCGCTGCAAGGGCTGGACGTGGACCTCTCCCAGGCGCTGGCAGCCGACCTCGGTGTGCGGCTGGAGACGGTGGACACCGATTTCAGCCGCGTCGTCGAAGACGTGGCGGGCCGGCGCTGCCACATCGCGATGATGGGAGTGGGTGTCACGGCCGCGCGTGCCGAGCGGATGGCCTTCTCGCTGCCCTACCTGCGCAGCGACGTGTACGCGATCACCACGCGCGCCAACCGCACGATCCGCACCTGGGACGACCTCGACCGCCCGGGGCGCGTCATCGTCGTGCAGAAGGGCACGGTGATGGAGCCGCTCATGGCGCGCGAGCTCAAGCGGGCCGAACTGCGCGTGGTGAGCCGCCCGGGCGAGCGCGAGCAGGAAGTCGAGTCCGGCCGCGCCGACGCCTTCATCACCGACTACCCCTACAGCCGGCGCATGCTCGCCACCACCGACTGGGCCCGGCTGGTTGCGCCGCAGCAGGTGGTGCAGCTCACCGACTACGCCTATGCACTGCCCAAGGGCGAGACGGCCTGGCTCGAGCGCGTGAACGCCTTCGTGCGCGCGATCCGCCAGGACGGCCGGCTCGAGCAGGCGGCGCGCCGCCACGACCTCCTGCCGATCATCGCCCGGGAATGAGCGACGCAGGCGCCCAGGCGGCAGGCGGCCGTGCGCCGGCCACCGCGACCGGACCGCTGGGCGTCGGCGTGTCCGTGCCGGACCCGCTGCGCGTGCGGCGGTTCTTCGCCGCGCTGCTCCTGCTCGGCCTGGCGCTGATCTGGGCAGGCTTCGGCTACGGCTGGTACGCCGTGCGCGGCGCCGCTGAGAGTGCGCTGCAGTCGCGCCTGGACAGCGAGATCGTCCTGCTGGAGGACCACGCCTCGCGCGCGCTCGATGCGGTCAAGGCGCGCCTGGGCTCGCTGGCCACGCTCACGAGCGCGGCCACGCTGCGCAGCGGGCAGCTCGGCACGACGCGGCTGTCCGAGCTCATCGCCGGCGACCCCCTCGTGCGCAGCGTCTCGCTGGTGGACGACCAGGACCGCGTGGTGGCGAGCTCCAACGCCGCCCACCTCGGCCTTCGGCTGCCGGCACGGGTGCTGCCGCCCCACACCCGGCAGCCCGAGTCGCCGGACCTGATGCTCGGCGGCGTGCATCCCCATCGCGACCTGGCCAGCCTGGCAGCCGGCCGGGTGGACGAGGGCCTGCAGCTGTGGATCGCGACGCTGGATGTGCCCATCGAAGGCCGCGTGCACCACTGGGTGGCGGCCGTGAACCCGGCGTTCTTCGCCAACTTCTGGTCCCGCGTGAACGAGGATGCCGGCATCGAGGTGGCCCTGCACGGCTACCAGGGCGCACGCATCGTGCACGACCGGCCCGAGTGGCCCGAGCCGGTGGGCCTGGGAGCGCGTCTCGTGCAGGCCCTGCAGGGCGGCGACCGCGGTCGCTTCGACTTCGGCGAGGGCAGCCGGCTCAACGTCGTCTACCGCGCCAGCGGCGGCCACCCGGTGGTGCTCACCGTGAGCGCCGACCGCACCGGCACCTGGGCGGCCCAGCGGCCGCAACTGCTGCGCATGGCCGCGCTGGCACTGGGCGCCTCGCTGCTGCTGCTGGGGGCCGTCGCGCTGCAGCTGCGTGCCTACCTGCGCTACGAGCATGCGCAGACCGAGCTGCGCAACCAGGTGCGCGCGCTCGGGGCCCACGTGATGGTCAGCGAGTCCTCTCCCGAAGGCGACATCGTGGCCGTGAACCCGGCCTACCTCGCGTACACCGGCTACACCGAGGCCGAGCTGCTCGGGCGCAACCATCGCATCTTCAACTCCGGCCACCACCCGCCGGAGTTCTATGCCCGCCTGTGGGCCGCGGTGAAGGGAGGTGCCATCTGGAAGGGGATCTTCCGCAACCGCGCCAAGGACGGCTCGCTCTTCTGGGTGAGCGCGACGATCGTGCCCTTCACCGATGCGTGGGGACGGGTGACGAGGATGGTGGCGCTGTACACCGACATCCAGAACGCGATGGAGCTGGCCGAGAAGCTCGACTTCGAGCGCCGCCAGCGCATCGACCTGGCCGCGCTCAACCGCACGCTGCTGACCGAGTCCAACACCGATGCCCTCACCGGCCTGGCCAACCGGCGCGGCTTCGACCGCTTCGTGAGCCAGGCGCTGGAGCCGGCGCGTGCCTT
>JBBAPJ010000078.1:0-4268 GCA_040400855.1 Rubrivivax sp. | reverse complement strand
CTCAGGGCGGCACGCGCTCGAAGAGCAGGTCCCACACCCCGTGGCCCAGGCGCAGGCCGCGCTGCTCGAACTTCGTCGGGGGGCGCCAGGGCGGGCGCGGCGTGTAGCCGTCGGGCCCGGGCGGGTGGGCCGAGGCCGGACACAGCAGCGGCTCGGCTCTGAGCACCTCCAGCATCTGCTGCGCGTAGGGCTCCCAGTCGGTGGCGCAGTGCAGCAGGCCGCCGGGCGCCAGGCGGCTGGCCAGCAGCGCCACGAAGGGCGGCTGGATCAGCCGCCGCTTGTGGTGGCGCACCTTGTGCCAGGGATCGGGGAAGTAGATGTGCACGCCGGCAAGCGTGCCGGGCCCGATCATGTCGCGCAGGACCTCCACGGCGTCGTGCCGGACGATGCGGATGTTGGGCAGGCCCTGCTCGCCGATGCGCTTGAGCAGCGCGCCGACGCCGGCCACGTGCACCTCCACGCCCAGGTAGTCGACCTGCGGGTGCGCGGCTGCGATCTGCGCCGAGGCGTCGCCCATGCCGAAGCCGATCTCGAGCACGCAGGGCGCGCGCCGGCCGAAGGCCTGCGCCAGGTCGAGGGGCTGCGCCCGGAAGGGCAGCACGAAGCGCGGGCCGAGTTCCTCGAGCGCACGCTGCTGGCCCGGGCCGATGCGCCCGGCCCGCAGGACGAAGCTTCGCACCGGGCGGCGCGGCGCGCTCAGGCCTTCCATTGCACCCACCCGCCCCAGGCCGTCAGCAGCACGATGCCGCCGAAGACGATGCGGTACCAGGCGAACACGGTGAAGTCGTGCGTGGACACGTAGCGGATGAGCCAGCGGATGCACACGAGGGCGCTTGCAAAGGCGAAGACGAGGCCCACCGCGAACATCGGTGCGTCGGCCCACGCGAGCGCATGCCGCTCCTTCCACACCGAGTACGCGCCCGCCCCCATCAGCGTGGGGATGCCGAGGTAGAAACTGAACTCGGTGGCGCAGCGGCGCGAGAAGCCGAAGAGCATCGCACCGATGATCGTGGCACCGGAGCGGCTGGTGCCCGGGATCAGGGCCAGGCACTGCACGAGCCCGACCTTCAGCGCGTCGAGTGCCGTCATGTCGTCCACTGTCTCCACACGTGCGCGACGCGCGCCCTCGAGGTCGCGTTCGCCGAAGGCACGGCGGTGGCGCCGCTCCACCCACAGGATCACGATGCCGCCCACGACGAAGGCCAGCGCCACCGGCACGGGGTGGAAGAGCGACGCCTTGATGGCCTTGCCGATCGCCAGGCCGAAGACGACGGCGGGCAGGAAGGCGATGAGCAGGTTGCGCGCGAAGCGCTGCGCGACCGGGTCGTGGCCGATGCCGCGCACCGTGCCGGCCAGGCGCTCGCGGTACTCCCAGACCACGGCGAACATGGCGCCGGTCTGGATCGCGATCTCGAAGACCTTGATCTTCTCGCCCGTGAAGTCCAGCAGCGATGCGGCCAGGATCAGGTGACCCGTGGAGGAGATCGGCAGGAACTCGGTGAGTCCCTCGACGATGCCCATCACCGCGGCCTTGACGAGCACCACCCAATCCACTGTCGCACCCCCGGCCGCGCCTGCGCAAAGCCGCGCATGATAATCGGGCCAAGGTGATGAGATGACACGTTCGATGAAGCGGCTGCTGGGAGCGGCCATCGTGCTCGGGCTGGCCTGGGCCGGCTGGCAGGGCTGGCAGGCGTGGCGCAAGCCGGGCCCGGGCGCACCCGCCGCCCTGCGTCCGTCCACCGCAGCCTCGGGTGCCGCCGCCCGGCCGGGGCCGGTGCTGGAGCTCACCGCTGCCGACGTGCTCGTGGCCGAGCCGCGTGAGCTGTCCGTGGGCGTGGAGCTCTCCGGCTCGGTGCGCGCAGTCAGCAGCGCCCTCGTCAAGGCCCGCGTGGCCGGCGAGATCGTGCGCCTGTCGGTGCGCGAGGGCGATGCGGTCAAGGCGGGCCAGGTGCTCGTGGAGCAGGATGCCCAGGAGCTGGAGCTGCGCCTGCGACAGGCCGAGCAGCAACTCGCCTCGGCCCGCTCGCAGGCGGAGATCGCCCAGCGCACGCTGGCCAACAACCGCGCCCTCGTCGGCCAGGGCTTCATCTCGGCCACGGCCCTGGAGAGCTCGATCAGCAGCGAGGCGGCCGCGCAGGCCGCCGTGGCCACGGCCGCCGCCGCGGTGGACATCGCCCGCAAGGCGCGCGCCGACGCCGTGCTCACCGCGCCGATCTCCGGCCTCGTGGCGCAGCGCCTGGCGCAGCCGGGCGAGCGCGTGGGCGTGGATGCGCGCATCCTGGAGATCGTGGACCTCTCGCGCCTGGAGCTCGAGGCGGCGCTGGCCCCGCAGGACGTGGCCGCGCTGCGCGTGGGTCGCCCGGCCCGGCTGCAGGTGGAGGGCCTGGCCGAGCCGGTGCGCGCGCAGGTGGCCCGCATCAACCCGAGCGCGCAGCCCGGCTCGCGCACCGTGCCGGTGTACCTCGCGCTGCAGCCGAACCCGGCCTTGCGCCAGGGGCTGTTTGCCACCGGGCGCATCGAGGTCGAGCGCAGGCGCACCCTGGCCGTGCCGGCCTCGGCGGTGCGCACCGACCGGCCACGGCCCTACGTGCTGCGCCTGGACGGCGAGCGCGTGACGGTGCGCACGGTGGCGCTGGGCGCCCGCGCCGAGGTCGACGGTACGCCCTGGGTCGAGGTGACGCAGGGGCTCGCCAGCGGTGACCGGCTGCTGGCCGACCGGGCCGGCGCGGTGCCCGAGGGCAGCCTGTGGCGCATGGCGCCCGGCAAGCCCTGAGCGCCGGGCGCAGCAGGCCGCCCCATGTGGTTCACCCGCGTCTCGATCGCCAACCCGGTCATGGCCGTGATGGTCATGCTCGCCTTCGTGGTGCTGGGCATCGTGGGCGTGCAGCGGCTCAAGGTCGACCAGTTCCCCAACATCGAGTTCCCCACCGTCGTCGTCTCCACCGACTACCCCGGCGCCTCGCCCGAGATCGTCGAGATCGAGGTCACCAAGCGCGTCGAGGAGGGCCTGAACACGATCGCCGGCATCAACCAGCTCTTTTCGCGCAGCTACGAGGGCGTGTCGGTCGTCATCGTGCAGTTCGACCTGAGCATGGACAGCCGCAAGGCCGCCGAGGACGTGCGCGAGAAGCTTGCCCTCGTGCGCCCGCTCTTCCGACCGGAGGTCAAGGAGTCGCGCGTGCAGCGCTTCGACCCGGCCTCGCGCCCGGTGTTCACGCTCGCGCTCACCTCGCCGGACGGCTCGCGCTCGGCCACCGAGCTTGCCGACGTGGCCGAGCGCCTGGTGAAGAAGCGCCTGGAGAACGTGCGCGGCGTGGGCTCGGTCACGCTCGTGGGCAGCCGCAAGCGCGAGATCAACGTCTACCTGCGCCCGGCGCAGCTCGAGGCCTTCGGCGTCACGGCCGAGCAGGTGGCCTCGGCGCTGCGCACCGAGAACCGCGACCTGCCCGCCGGCGCGCTGCGCTCGCGCGAGTCCGAGCGCGTGGTGCAGGTGGACGCCGCGGTGGCCGATCCCCGCGAGCTGCGCGACATCGTCGTTGCCAGGCGCGGAACCGGCCTGCAGCCGGTCAAGCTCTGGCAGGTGGCCGACGTCGTCGACGGTCCCGAGGAGGTCGAGTCGCTCGCCCTCCTGAACGGGCAGCGCATGCTGGCGCTGGACGTGCTCAAGAGCCAGGGCGAGAACACGATCGAGGTCGTGGACGGGCTGCAGCGCGCGGCCAGGGCCCTCGAGGGCGAGCTGCCCGCGGGCGTGAAGGCCGAGGTGGTGCGCGACAACTCGCGCCCGATCCGCGTGGCGGTGGCCAACGTGCAGCGCACGCTGATCGAGGGCGCGGCGCTGACGATCCTGATCGTCTTCCTGTTCCTGAACTCGTGGCGCTCCACCGTCATCACCGGCCTGACGCTGCCCATCGCGCTGGTGGGCACCTTCATGGTGATGTACGCACTGGGCTTCTCCATCAACATGGTCACGCTGATGGCCATGAGCCTGTGCGTGGGCCTGCTGATCGACGACGCGATCGTGGTGCGCGAGAACATCGTGCGCCACGTGCAGATGGGCAAGACGCCGCACCAGGCCTCGCTGGACGGCACGCAGGAGATCGGGCTGGCGGTGCTGGCCACCACGCTGTCCATCGTCGCCGTGTTCCTGCCCATCGGCTTCATGGGCGGGATCATCGGCAAGTTCTTCCACGAGTTCGGGCTGACGATCGTCGCGGCGGTGCTGATCTCGATGTTCGTGAGCTTCACGCTCGACCCGATGCTGAGCT
>JBBAPJ010000077.1:9392-11029 GCA_040400855.1 Rubrivivax sp. | reverse complement strand
TCCGCGCACAGCACGCTGTTGCCCATGTCCGACAGGCACGCCGCGCTCACCAGGCCCACGTAGCCTGCCCCGAAGACGGTCACTTTCATGAATGCTCCTGGTGGCCCGGCAGCCGCATCAGGGGCTGCCCGGCCTGGATGCGCCGGCCGGTCTCGATGCCGGGGGCCAGCGTGAACCCGGAAGGGGCGAAGACAAGGATCGTCGAGCCGTGCTGGAACCAGCCCAGCTCCTCGCCCTTGGCCACGGGGTGGGCCAGGCGGTGCTCCTGCGGGCCGCTCGAGCGCCTGTGCAGCAGCAGGTCCAGGCAATGAAGCCGGATGCTGGCCACGAGGATCGCCGCCACCGGCACCAGGGCGATTCCATGCCCGCCCTCGCGCAGCCGCAACCCGATCACCGCGCGCTCGTTGCGACAGAAGAGCCGCTGCACGCGCGCCAGCGCGATCGGGTTGACGTTCCAGGTGTCCCCGTGCAGGTGCGTGACCTGCTCGACCACCGCGTGGTGCGGGGCGTGGAAGCGGTGGTACATGGCCGAGGTCAGGCGCAGCGTCACGAAGGAGCCGCCCTCGAAGCCCGAGGCTTCGCAGCCCGGGCCAAACAGTTCGGCCACCGAATACGGAAAGCCCTTGGCCTGCCAGACCATGCCGGCGCGAACCTCGCCGCAGGCGCCGACGATCCCGTCACAGGGGCTGGCCAGCACACCCGGCTGCGGGTCGAAGGGGCGTGCCCCAGGGCGCAACTCGCGCGTGAAGCAGGCCTGCAGGCTGTCGAAGCGCCGCTCCTTCGCCTCCGAGAGGTCCAGGTCGGTGAAGAGGCGCCACACCGCGATCGACAGCCGCGTCAGCAGCGGGCTGCGCAGGCCGCTCCACCACCCCATGAAGCGCGTGAGCGCAATGCGCGGCACGCGGTTGGTGAGCAGGAAGTTCAGGTCCTCCTGCTGCCACACGGCCCGCAGGCCGCCCGGCCGCGGCTCAGTGCGGACGGACATGTTCCATCGGGTCGATGAACTCACCGCGCATCAGGTGCAGCGGTGCCTTGTGGTACAGCCAGATGTCGTGGAACGGGTCGGTGAGGATCTTGGTCATCCACACCAGGGCCGTGAGCAGGTCCTGCTGCCACCACAACTGCGCCACGCGAAAGGCGAGCCCCGTGACGCCCAGCGCCAGCCAGGCGATGCCCACGTCGTGTACGTAGCCCGCAAGCGAGGTGGCCGGCTCGATCGCGCCCAGGAGCGAGGGCTCGGCCCACAGCACCACCGGCATGGCTGCCCACACCGTCATCAGCACGACCTTGCGGCGAATGTTGTAGCCCACCTTGATCGCTTCCTTGTGTGCATCGGTGGCCTGGTTGACATGGTCGTAGCCCCGCGGCTCGAAGAAGAAGTGGCCGGCTTGACGCGAGGTCATGGAGACGCACCAGGCCAGGATCGCCGCCCAGGCCGGGTCGACAAAGAGCAGCCCGTAGGCCACGACGAAGCTCAGCGCACTGAGCAGGTGCAGGCTCTGGTTGATGCGGCTGTGGTGGTAGTAGCGGTGGTCGTCCCAGCGCTGGATCTCGAGCTCGCGAAGAAATCGGTTCAAGGCGGTCCTCGTGAAGGTGGATGGGCCGCAGCCCGGGTTGGCCGTTTCGCCGGGGATGCT
>JBBAPJ010000077.1:3616-9292 GCA_040400855.1 Rubrivivax sp. | reverse complement strand
ATCGTTCACGTGGCCACCGAAGGGCCCCTGGGCTGGTCGGCCCTGCAGGCTGCCAGGGTGTTGAAGCTGCCGGTGACCTCGGACTTCCGCACCAACTTCCACGCCTACAGCCGGCACTACGGCGTGGGCTGGCTGCGCAAGCCCATCGTCGCGTACCTGCGCCGCTTCCACAACGCCTGCGCCTGCACGATGGTGCCCACCGAGGCCTTGCGCGTCGACCTCCAGGCCTGCGGTTTCGAGCGGCTGCGCGTGGTGGCACGTGGGGTCGACACCGCGCTCTTCGACCCGGCGCGCCGGGACGACGAGTTGCGGCGGCAGTGGGGGGCCGGCCCCGAGGACTGCGTGCTGCTGTGCGTGGGGCGACTGGCTGCTGAGAAGAACCTGGGCTTGCTGGCCGAGGCTTTCGAGGCGGCGCGCGTGCGGCATCCGTCGCTGCGGGTGGTGCTGGTCGGAGACGGTCCGATGCGCGAGGCGCTGCAGCGCAGGCTGCCCGACGCCCACTTCGCGGGAACCCGCACGGGCGCCGACCTGGGGCGGCATTACGCGTCGGCCGATCTGTTCGTGTTCGCGAGCCTGACCGAGACTTTCGGCAACGTGACCCTGGAGGCCCTGTCGAGCGGGCTGCCCGTCGTCGCCTTCGACTGCGCGGCGGCCGGGCGCTTCGTGATCCCGGGCCGGCAGGGGTGGCTTGCCCCGACCGGACAGCCGCAGCGCTTCGTCGAGGCGGTGGTCGAGGCGGTGACGCTGGACGGCTCCGTGCGCCGCGCCATGAGCGAGGCGGCACGGGCCAGCCTGCTGCACCGCGGCTGGGAGCAGGTGGTCGGGCAGTTCGAGGCCTGCCTGCTCGAGGCCCTGGAAGGGGCCGAGCCGTCTGCGGACCCGTCCACGCGGGGCAGTCGGCGACAATCGATTTTTCGACCTCTCGCATAGCGACTCCCCCTGTGACGAACTCCGAAGACCCAGGGCTGCTGGCCGCAGTCGACATGGGCTCCAACAGCTTCCGGCTCGAGATCGGCCGCCTCGCGGGCGGGCGGTACCGGCGTCACGCCTACTTCAAGGAGACCGTACGCCTGGGCGCCGGGCTCGACGACCAGGGCCGGCTCACGGAGGAAGCGGTGGAGCGGGGCCTGGCTTGCCTGGCGCGCTTCGCGCAGGAATTGCGGGGCCTCGACCCGGCCCACGTGCGGGCGGTGGCCACGCAGACCATGCGCGAGGCCGCCAACCGCGACGAGTTCCTGCGCCGCGCGCAGCCCGTGCTCGGCTTTCCGATCGAGGTGATCTCCGGGCGCGAGGAGGCGCGGCTCATCTACACGGGCGTGTCGCACCTGCAGCCTTCCGATGACAGCCGCCTCGTCATCGACATCGGCGGACGCTCGACCGAGCTCATCCTCGGCCAGGGAACGGTTCCCACGACTGCCGAGTCCTTCCCGGTGGGCTCCGTGAGCCTGTCGATGCGCTTCTTTCCGGACGGCAAGCTCACGGCTGCCGCGTTCCGCGCGGCACAGGTCGCGGCCGGCGCCGAATTCGAGGAGGCCTTGCAGGCCTTCGCGCCGCAGCACTGGTCCGTGGCCCTGGGCTCCTCGGGGACGGTGGGGGCCGTGTCGCAGATCCTGGAGCGTCTGGGCTGGACGGACGGGCGCATCACCCCGCGGTCGCTTTCCGCCCTGATGCATGCCTGCATCGAGGCCGGGCACGTCGATGCGCTGGACTTGTCCGCGGCCCTGCGCGAGGACCGCCGCCCCGTGCTGCCCGGTGGCCTGGCGATTCTCTACACGTTGGCCACCCACTTCGGCATCGAGGAACTCCATCCCGCCAAGGGGGCGCTGCGCCAGGGCGTGATCGTGGACCTGCACCAGCGCTGGCAGGTGGCGATGGAGCAGGGTGGCCTGGACCTGCGCGACCGTACGGTGGCGGCGCTGCAGCAGCGCTTTGGCGTGGAGGCCGTCCAGGCGGGGCGCGTGCGCGCGCTGGCCGAGCACCTGTTCGGGCAGGTGCAGCCCGATGCCGATGCGCAGTCGCGCCGGGAGCTTGCCTGGGCCTGCGAGCTGCACGAGGTGGGGATGGCGGTGTCGCACCACGACTACCACCGCCACGGCGCCTACCTGGTGTCGAACCTCGACGCCCCGGGCTTCTCGCAGAGCCAGCAGCGCCGGCTCGGGCAGCTCGTGCTGGCCCAGCGCGGTGGCCTGCGCAAGGTGGAGGAGTGGCTGGGCGATGAGCGCTTCGCCTGGCGTGCGTTGTGCCTGCGGCTGGCCATCATCAAGTGCCACAGCCGCCAGGAGGTTGACCTGCAGGCCTGGAGCCTGAGCCGGCAGGGCAGCCGCGCGCTGCTGGCAGCCGCTGCTGGGTGGGCGGAATCGCGTCCGCGCACCTGCTACCTGCTGCACGAGGAGGCGAAGGCCTGGACGCGTGTGGGCAGCCTCGGCCTGGAGCTCTCGGGCGTTCCCGAGCCCTGACTCAGCGGCTGTGCAGCCCCATGAGCGCGGCCTGTGCGCTCACGCCTGAGTCGGAGACGCGCGTGTAGCGGCCCTGCGCGTCGAGCGTCCATGCATCACGCGTATCGTGCAAGTAGGGTACGAGCGCCTCGTCGATCACACGCTGGCGCAACAGCGGGTCGCGGATGGGCCAGGCGAGCTCCACGCGCCGGAACATGTTGCGCGACATCCAGTCCGCGCTGCTAAGGTACAGCACCTCCTCATCCTCGCCGTCTCCCCAACGGAAGTAGACGATGCGCGAGTGCTCGAGGAAGCGTCCGATCACCGAGCGCACCCGGATGCGATCCGTGATCCCCGGCAGGCCGGGCGGCAGCATGCAGGCCCCGCGTATCACGAGGTCCACCGAGGCGCCCGCGCGCGCGGCGTCTGCCAGTGCGGCGATGAGAGCCGGGTCGGTCAGGGCGTTGGCCTTGAGCACGACCCGCGCGTCGGCTCCGCGTGCGGCGGCGTCCCTTACCTGCTCCAGGTGCCGCAGCATGCGCTTGTGCAGCCCGAACGGTGCCGCCACGAGGTGTTGCGGCTGGCGCAGCCGCGCCTGGCTCGCGAGCTCCTGAAACACGGTCTCGGCGTCCCCGGTCAGGCCCGCGTCGGCCGTGAGCAGGCCCAGGTCGGTGTAGAGACGTGCCGTGCGCGGGTTGTAGTTGCCGGTGGACAGGTGCAGGTAGCGCCGCAGCCGCGGCATGGCGGCCGGGCGCCTGTCGCGCGAACCTTCAGGCTCGCGCCGCGTCACGAGCAGCAGCTTGGCGTGCGTCTTGAGCCCGACCACGCCGTAGACCACCTGCACGCCCACCGCCTCCAGGCGGTCGGCCCAGTTGATGTTGGCCTCTTCGTCGAAGCGCGCCTTGAGCTCGACGACGACCGTGACCTCCTTGCCCCGCCGTGCCGCCTCCAGCAGCAGGTCCATCAGAACCGACTCGGCACCCGTGCGGTAGATGGTCTGCTTGATGGCCAGCACCTGCGGATCATCGACGGCCTCGCGCAGGAAGCGCACCACCGGTTCGAAGCTGTCGAAGGGGTGGTGCAGCAGGATGTCCTGTTCGCGCAGCTGCTCGAAGAGCGGGCGGTTGGCCACCAGTCCCGGCACCGGGTAGCGGGGCTCGAAGTGCGCAAAGCGCAGTGCCTCGCCCTCGGCCTGGTCGATGAGCTGGTTGAGCCGCACGAGGTTGACGGGGCCGTTGACGCGGTAGAGCGCCGAGGGTGGCAGCGCGAACTGCGACAACAGGAAGGTGGACAGGCCCTCCGGGCAGGAACTCACCACCTCCAGGCGGATGGCCTGCCCGAAGTGGCGCGTGGTGAGGCCGCTGCGCAGGGCCTGGCGCAGGTTCGTCACATCGTCTTCGTCGAGGTCGAGGTCGGAGTCGCGCGTGACACGAAACTGCGAGAAGGCCTCAACCGTTCGCCCCGGGAAAAGCTCGCCCAGATGCGCCCGCATGACGCTCGTGAGCAGCACGAAGCCCTGCCGTCCCGGGCACAGCTCGTCGGGCAGGCGGATCACGCGTGGCAGCACCCGCGGCACCTTGACGATGGCGATGCGATTTTCCCGGCCGAAGGCGTCGCGGCCGTCGAGCCGCACGATGAAGTTCAGCGACTTGTTGGCCACCGTCGGGAAGGGGTGGGCGGGGTCCAGGCTCACCGGCACCAGGAGGGGCCGCACCTGGCTCTGGAAGAACTGCGCCACCCAGCGCCGCTGCGGCTCGTCGCGCTCGGCGTGGTTGAGCACGACCACGCCCTGTCGCTGCAGCGCGGGCATGACCTCGTCGTTGAACACGCGGTACTGGTCGCCGATCAGGGCGCGCGCCTCCTCGTAGAGGGCAGCCAGGTTCACGCCGGCGCCGTTGCCCAGCGTCCGCGCGGCTTCCACCACGTCGGCCATCCGCACCTCGAAGAATTCGTCGAGGTTGGAGGACACGATGGTCACGTAGCGCAACCGTTCCAGCAGCGGCACGTCCTCCCGGCTGGCCTGGGCCAGCACCCGGCGGTTGAAGGCGAGGATCGAGCGCTCGCGGTCGAGCAGGGGCAAGGCGGGCCCTGGGGGGGCTTCTGGGTTCATGCGCGGACCATGCCGCGCAAATGTGACAACTTCAAGAAACCGAAGTCGCTGCGATGCCGAAGCGTCGCCGGTAGCTCGCCGGCAGGTCGGCCAGGTCCAGCATCATGGGCAGGTCGGCGCAGCCGAAGTCCGGGTCCCATGCAGGTGCCCCGAGCACCCGCGCACCGCAGGCCAGGTAGCCCTTGATGAGGGCAGGCGGCTCAACGGGCAGATCGCTGCGCAGCTGCTGCAGCGGCAGCGGCAGGCGCGGTTGCACGAGCCGTTGCTCGGGCGCGAGGTGCGTGGCGCGCAGCTGTGCCCACAGGCTGGCAGCCGCGTGGCCGCCGTCGTGCATCGGCACGCTGGCACAGCCGACCATCAGGTCCAGCCCGTTGCGCTGCATGAACTGCAGCAGCTGCGTCCACAGCAGCATGATCACCCCGCCCGTGCGCCATCTCGGGTCGATGCAGGACCGGCCGAGCTCGGCCATGCGGGGCCGCAGCGCGAGCCACGGCCCCAGGTCGAATTCGGTCTCGGTGTAGAGGCCGCCGGCCAGTCGTGCCCCTGCTGGTGTCAGCACCCGGTAGGTGCCCACGACCTCCTCGGGGTGGCCGTCCGCCGGCTGGGCCAGGACGATCAGGTGCTCGCAATGCCGGTCGAAGGCGTCGACATCGAGGCCGGGCGGAGTGCCCGCGGGAGGGCGCAACGTCGCGCCCATCTCCCCCGCGAAGACGGCATGGCGCAGGCGTTGCGCGGCCTGCACCTCGTCTTCGTGGCGAGCCCAGCGCGCGTGCAGCGAGGCGGTGGGCCGGGGTGCCGGGCAGGCGGCGCGGTAGGGTTCCTGGACGAGGCTTGGGGTGGTCGTGGTGTCCATCGCCGCAACTGTTGGGAAGTTGCATGACGCGTGCGTGAACGTACGGTGAAGGGTTCATGACGCAAACAGGGGTGCCGCGTCATCGGGAGGTCACCGTCGGGCGGGAGGATTCGGCGTCTCCACCACGCGGCCCCCACGATGGACAACGAAGGCAGCGCCACGCTCGACGTGCGAACCGTCTGGATCTCGGACCTGCACCTCGGGACGCCGGGCTGCCAGGCCCGCGCACTGCTGGAGTTCCTCAAGGATGTGCACTGCGACACGCTGTACCTGGTGGG